>NZ_JBJGYV010000012.1:0-150914 GCF_054050175.1 Geodermatophilus sp. SYSU D00697 | reverse complement strand
CGGGACGCTCACCAACACCGGCACCGAGTCGCTGACCGACCTCGACGTCCGGCTGCAGCGCGGGGAACTGCTCGCCACCCGCGCCGGCCTGCAGGCCGCCGACACCGGGAGCGACCCGGCGGTCGCCGTCGCCACCGCGGGGGCCGGACCGGGTCGTCCCCGGCCAGCGGGCCGTCGAGCTCCAGCCGGTCGGCGAGCCCGGCGGCCCGCACCAACCGCCGGGTCGCCGCGGGCGCCCCGACGACCCGGCACTGGCGCCCGGTCGGGGCCAGGACGGCGGTGAAGACGGTGAGGGCGTGCAGGGCCGAGGGGTCCGCGAACCGCGCCCCGGCCACGTCCACGACCACGCGGTGGGTGCCCAGGGCCGCCGCCTCCTGGAGGGCGGTGGTGAGCCGATCGACGGTGGAGGTGTCCGCGTCGCCGGTCACCCGGACGACGACCTGGTCGGGGGCGGGGACGAGCGCGACTCGAAGGTGCGGCACGGGCACTCCGGCAGGTTGGTGCGAGCCGCCTGCGGGTTCGGGCGGCTGTGGTCGACGCTAGTTCCGATCCCCGATCCCCACAACAGGCAGTGGTCAGCTGACTGCGCTGCGCTCTGGCGTGTCGCGCACGACCCGCCGGAGCGGTCCGGCCCCGTGCGCGGCACCATGGCCGTCGTGGACGCCGAGGACTTCAGGCAGGTCGTGGCCGCCGTCCGGCAGCTGGTCCGGGAGGTGGTGGTCCCGCTCGAGGAGCGGATCGAGGACGAGGACCGCATCCCCGACGAGCTGCGCGCACGCGCCGCCGAGATGGGCCTGTTCGGCTACGCGCTCCCCGAGGAGTACGGCGGGCTGGGCGTCACCATGGCCGAGGACGTCGAGCTCGCCGTCGAGTTCGGCTACACCACCCCCGCGTTCCGGTCGCTGTTCGGCACCAACAACGGCATCGCCGGCCAGGTCATCGCCAAGTTCGGCAGCGAGGAGCAGAAGAAGGCCCACCTGCCGCGGCTGGCGTCTGGGGAGCTGATCGCCTCGTTCGCCCTGACCGAGGCCGAGGCCGGCTCCGACCCGGCCGGCCTGCGCACCACTGCCCGCCGGGACGGCGACGCGTGGGTCCTGGGCGGCAGCAAGCGTTACATCACCAACGCACCCGTCGCCGACCTGTTCGTCGTCTTCGCCCGCAGCGACCCGGACCAGCGGGGTGGGCGCGGCATCTCCAGCTTCGTCGTCGACGCGAGGACGCCCGGGGTCACCGTCGGACCGAAGGACCGCAAGATGGGACAGGCCGGCGCCTGGACCGCGGAGGTCTTCTTCGACGACGTCCGCGTGCCCGCCGACGCGCTGGTCGGCGAGGAGGCGCGGCTACGCCCAGGCGCTGACCGTGCTCTCCCGCGGCCGGCTGCACATCGCCGCGCTCTGCGTCGGGATGGCCCAGCGGGTGCTCGATGAGTCGGTCGCCTACGCGGCCACCGCCAAGCAGGGCGGGGCGCCGATCGGCCGGTTCCAGCTGGTCCAGGCCCAGCTCGCCGACATGCACGCCGAGCTGCTCGCCGGCCGCGCCCTGGTCCGCGACGTCGCCGCCCGTTACGACACCGGCGAGGACACCTCGATCGGCCCGTCCTCGGCCAAGCTCTTCTGCACCGAGATGGTGGGCCGCGCCGTCGACCGGGCGGTGCAGGTCCACGGGGGCCTGGGCTACCTGCGCACCACCCCGGTCGAGCGCTTCTACCGCGACGCCCGCCTCTACCGGCTCTATGAGGGGACCAGCGAGGTGCAGCGGGTGATCATCGGCGGCGGGCTGCTCCGCGACGCCGGCATGCCCCGTGGCTGAGGAAGGGCCCTCCTGCCCCCCGCCGCTCGCGAGCTCGCGGCGGGTCCCTGCAGGAGGGCCAGCGGAGGAGCGGGCCGCTCGCCGGGAGGTGGTGGGGGAGCTCGGCGCCGCGCTCCGGGACCTCGTCGACGCCGCCGTCCGCACCGAGGTGCCCTCCGACGAGCTGGCCGCGGTCGCGGCCGCGGCGCGCGAGCTCACCGCCCGTCTGCGGTCGCAGAGCCGGGGGCTGCACGACGTGGCCGGGGTCGACGACCCGGACGCCGGCGAGCGCTGGTACAGCCCGGTCTACGGTCCGGGCAGCCCGGTGGCGCCACCGCTGGAGGCGGCCGACACCCCCGACGGCCGGGCCACCGGCCGGGTGACCGTGGGCAAGGCGCACGAGGGTCCGCCCGGCCTGGTGCACGGCGGGGTCGTCGCCACCCTGCTCGACCACGTCCTGGCCCGGGCCGTGCGCGCCGCCGGCCGGGGCGGACTGACCGCCACGCTGACCGTGCGGTACCGCCGCCCGGTGCCGCTGGGCGTCCCGCTGCTGCTGTCGGCGGAGGCCGGCGAGCCCTCCGGCCGGCGCACCCCGGCCGCCGCACGGCTGGTCGCCGCGGACGACCCGGACACCGTGCTCGCCGACGCCGAGGCCTGTTCGTCGCCCTGCGGCCGGAGCGGGCGGCCGGCGTGTTCGCGCCGATGAGCCGGCCGATCGGCGCCTGGACGGCGCGCGGCGACTAGTCCGCCCGCGGGCCCGGGGCGTTGGCCGGGTCGCCGCCCGGGTCGCGCTCCGGGCCGCCGGCGGGCTCCAGGAGGGCACCCGGGGCGCCCTCGCCGCGGCCCAGCGCAGCCACGAACTGGGCCAGGACCTCGTCGCCGCGGTGGAACGGCGCCCAGTCCAGGAGCCGGCGTGCCCGGGTCGTGTCGAGGGCCGGCGCCTGGGTCCCGAGGTCCAGCCAGCCGGGCTCGGTCGGCACGAGGTGGGCGGTGAAGGCGGCCGAGAGGGCCGCCCGGAGCACGAACGCCGGCACCGGCACGCGGACGGTGCCCAGGGCGCGGGCGATGCCGTCGGCGTCCATCACCGGCTGGGCGGCCAGGTTGAACGGGCCGGCGGCGCGGCGGTCCAGCATCCGGGTGAGGGCGTCGGCGACGTCGTCGGCGTGCACGAGACCCACGTACACCGACGGCAGCGGGAGAGGGAGCAGCCGGGCGACCTGGCCGGGCAGCAGCCGCGCCGCGCCGAACAGCAGCGGGCCCAGGAAGTAGCGGCCGATCTCGCTGCTGGCCTCCGGCTGCAGCACCAGTGTCGGGCGGACGACGGTCAGCGTGGTCTCCGGGCGGCGGCCGATCAGCTCGCGGACCACCCGCTCGGCCTCGGACTTGTCCCGGCTGTACTGGGACGTCGGGATGCCCGTGGTCGGCCAGTCCTCGGCCACCTCCTGTCCCGCGGCGCCGGCGGCGTAGGCACCCAGCGAGGACAGGTGGACGAAGTGCTGCACCCCCGCGGCCGCCGCGGCGCGGGCGACCCGGCGGGTGCCCTCGACGTTCACCCGGTGCAGCCGCTCGGGCTCCCGGCCCGGCTGCAGCGCCCAGGCCAGGTGGACGACGGCGTCGACGCCGTCCAGGAACCGGGTGAGCTCGTGGTCGCTGCGCGTCTCGCCGAGGTCGGCCAGGTGCCACTGCACCCGGTCGTAGGGCGCGGTGTCGGGCGGCTGGCGACGGGCCAGGCCGCGCACCTGCGCCACGCCACTGGTCGGGGCGGTGAGCCGGCGCAGCAGCGCCGTCCCGACGTTGCCGCTCGCGCCGGTGACGGCGACCGTCAGGCCCTGGAGGCGGTCCCGGGACAGTTCAGCCATGCAGGGCCGCTACCCGCATCCGGGCCGGTGAACCCGGGGCCGCGCGTCACCCGATCGTCACAGACGACGACCTCGGCGGTAACCGGCACATCGTCTACTGGCACGCAACCGCGAACACCGCGAGTAGACGATCGAGAGGTCCAGCATGGACGTCGGAAGCACCGCATTCATCCTCGCCGCCACGATGGCCGTCGCCCTGATGATCCCCGGGCTGGCTCTCTTCTACGGGGGGATGGTCTCCTCCCGCGGCATCCTCAACATGATCATGATGGTGTTCGGAGCCGTCGCCGTGGTCGGCGTGCTCTGGACGCTGTTCGGCTTCTCCGCCGTCTTCGGCGACTCCTACGGCGGCGTCGGGCTGCTCGGCGACGTCACCGAGTACCCGGGGCTGGGGTCGCTGGTGGTCGGCGACGAGTCCGCGGCGCTGCCCCCGGCCCTCGTGGCGGTCTTCCAGGCGCTGTTCGCCGTCATCACCACGGCGCTCATCGCCGGCGCGGTCGCCGACCGGGTCCGCTTCGGGCCGTGGCTGCTGTTCGCGGGGCTCTGGGCGGCACTGGTGTACTTCCCGGTCGCGCACTGGGTGTTCGCGTTCGACTCCGCCGACGGCAGCGCCGTGGGCGGCTGGATCGCGAACGACCTGGCCGCGGTCGACTTCGCCGGGGGCACCGCCGTCCACATCAACGCCGGCATCGGCGCGCTGGCCGTCGTCCTGGTGATCGGCAAGCGCACCGGCTGGCCGCGCCAGGCCCGGCCCAACAACCTCCCGATGGTGGCGCTGGGTGCCGGCGTCCTGTGGTTCGGCTGGTTCGGCTTCAACGGCGGCTCCGCGCTCGCCGCCGGCAACAGCGCCTCGGTGGTGGTGCTGACGACCTTCAACGCGACCTGTGCGGCGATCCTGGCCTGGCTGCTGGTCGAGAAGCTGCGCGACGGTCACGCCACCACCCTCGGCGGGATGTCCGGCGCCATCGCCGGCCTGGTCGCGATCACCCCGTCCTGCGGCGCGGTGACGCCGATGGGCGCCCTCGCCGTCGGCGCCATCGCCGGTGCGATCTGCCCGCTGGCCATCTCGCTGAAGTACCGCCTCGGCTACGACGACGCGCTCGACGTGGTCGGCGTCCACCTGGTCGGCGGCATCGTCGGCACGCTGCTCGTCGGCGTGTTCGGCTCGGCCGAGGCGCCCAGCGGCCGGGACGGCCTCCTCCACGGCGGCGGTCTCGAGCTGCTGGGCGTGCAGGCGGTGGCCGCGATCGCGGTGGTCGGTTACTCCTTCGTCGTCACGCTGGTCATCGCCCTCGCGATCCAGAAGACGATCGGTCTGCGGGTGGGCAAGGAGGCCGAGACGGGGGGCATCGACGTCGCCCAGCACGCGGAGGTCGCCTACGACCTCGACGGCAGCCTGCACACCCCGGGCGCGACGACGACGCCCGAGAGCGTCATCGCCTCGGCCGAGCGGATCGCCGCCTCGGGTGCGCCGTCCCCGCGGACCGGGGCCGGACCGCGGACGGACACCCCCGCCGGCTGACCCCACTCGCGGAGTGGATCCGTGCGGGTGCCCCGCACGGGTCCACTCCGCTCCCGGGGCCACGCGGGGCCCGCAGGCCCAGGGACACCAGTGCGATCACCAGCACGGCCCCCGCGGCCGCCCAGAAGCCGGCCGGGGCGCCCGCCGCCTCGGCCAGCCGGGTGACCAGCAGGCTGCCGGCGAGCCCGCCGACCATCAGGGCCAGCGACGTCGCCGACAGCGTGGTCGACCGCTGTCCCGCTCCGACCCGCCCGTGCAGCAGGTCCTTCCACAGCGGCCAGGCCGCCGCGTTGGTGAGGTGGAAGAGCCCGAAGGCCAGTCCGGTCAGGACGACGTCCCCCGCGACGGCCACCGTGGCGACGGCCAGTGCGCCCAGGGCGGCGAGCCCGGCGCTGGCCGCGGCGACCGAGCCGCGGGCGCTCCGGCGCACGGCCGGGGCGAGCAGCGCACCGACCCCGGCCGCGGCGTAGGAGACGGCCATGACGACGCCGAAGACGGCCGATCCCTGCGTGCTGCTGCCGACGAGCCCGGCCACGTGCAGTGGGCCCAGCAGTTCGAGGGTCGTCAGCACGGTGCCGACCAGCAGCGAGACGGCGAGCAGCCGCCGCAGCAGCCGGTCGCGCACCACCAGGCACGCGGTGTCCCGCACGACCGCCGGGACCGCGTGCAGCCCCGCCCGCAGCGCCGCCGTCCCGCCGGACCGCGGAGCCCCCACCGGGACGACGAGCACCGCGACGGCGGCCACCGAGACCCCGGCCAGCGCCGCAGCGAGCAGCAGTGGCAGGGCCAGGGCGCCGCTCCCCGGCGCGGCGAGCAGCGGCAGTGCCCCGCCGAGCACCGCGCCCAGGCAGAGCCCCGCGCCGTCGGCCGCGGCCGCCCGGGACAGCCCGGGGGTCACGTCGGCCGCCGGGTCGGCGGTCCGGACGGCGTCGACGTACCAGGCCTCCAGCGGCCCGGAGTCCAGGGCGCGGCCCATCCCCGTGAGGGCCCACGCCAGGGCGAAGACCGCCACGCTGTGCGCCACCACCGTCGTCAGCAGCCCGGCCACGGTCAGCACCCCGGCGAGGAGCAGGACCGGGCGGTGGCCGATCGCGTCGGCCAGCCCGCCGGTGGGCAACTCGAGCGCCAGGGTGACCACCGAGTACACCGCGACGACCACGCCGATGTCGGCAGGGGAGAGGCCGCGGGCGGAGGCCAGGAGCACCGTCACCGGCGTGCTCAACCCGACGGGGAGCCAGCGCAGCGCGGTGAGGCCGACGTAACGCCGGGTGGCGGCGCGGACCGCCAGTGGCCGGCTCACGCCGGGTACTCGCGCAGTCGGAACAGGTCGACCAGCACGTGCACCAGCGGCTGGTCGGGTTCCTCCTCCTCGGCCCGCCACCGCTCGAGGACGGCGTTGAGCTCGTCGGCGAGGGCGCGGGCGCGGGCGGGGGCGAGGCGCAGCGCCCAGTCGTTGAGCGACGCGTCGTCCCGCTGGGCCTCGTCCAGATCCTCGCGCTGCTCGGCGTGCGCGGCCAGCAGCCGGCGGTGCTGGCTCAGCGAGCGGTGGGTGAGCTCGTCGACGACCTCCCGGCCCCCGGGCTGGTCGAGGAGCTCCTCGGTGTGCCACCGGGTGCTGCGGTGCAGGGCCCGCCACCAGCGCTCGCGGCCGGTGCCCTCACCGGGGACCTCCTCGACCAGCCCGAACGAGGCCAGCTGCCGCAGGTGGTAGCTGGTGGCGCCGCTGCTCTCCCCGAGGCGCTGGCCCAGCTTCGAGGCGGTCGACGGCCCCTCGGCGCGCAGCAGACCCAGCAGGGTGGCCCGCAGCGGGTGGGCCAGCGCGCGGAGCGTGCGCGGATCGCGGACGTCGACGGCAGGGGTCGGTGGGAGCTCGCCGGTCACCGCCCCGACGGTAGAGTGCAAAGACGGCTTTGCAAAGAGCCCTTTGCATCAGCCGGCGGGAATGGCGTCCTCCAGTGCACGACCCCGTCGCTCGGGCAGCGCCCACGAGGCGAGGGCGGTGACCGCGAAGAAGGCGGCGAAGGTGCCGAACACCAGGCCGTTGCCACCGGCGTCCAGCAGTGGTGGCACGCACAGCGGAGCGGCGATCGAGGCGATCCGGCCGAAGCCGGCCGCCGCCCCGGCGCCGGTGCCGCGCAGTGCGGTGGGGTAGACCTCCGGTGTCACCGCGTAGACCGCGCCCCACGCGCCGAGGTTGAAGAACGACAGCACCATGCCGGTGGCCAGGACGGCGGCCTCGCCGTCGGCGAGCGCGAACAGCCCCGCGCCGATGGCCGACCCGACCAGGAAGACGACCAGCGTCGGCCGCCGTCCCCAGCGCTCGATGAGCACCGCGGCGGCGGCGTAGCCGGGCAGCTGCGCGAGGGTGATGAGCAGCGTGAACCCGAAGGACCGGACCAGGGAGAACCCGGAGGCCACCAGCAGGGTCGGCAGCCAGATGAAGGCGCCGTAGTAGGCGAAGTTGATGCCGAACCACACCGTCCACAGCGCCGCCGTCCGGCCGCGGGTGCCCGGGGCCCACAGCGCTCCCGGGCCGGGTGGGGTCGCGGGTCTGGCGGGCGCCGACGGCACCGGGTCGACGCCGGCGGCCGACTCGAAGCGACGCACCGCCGCCTCCGCCTCGTCGGTCCGCCCGCGCAGCTCCAGGAAGCGCACGGACTCGGGCAGCCCGCGGCGCACGACGACGGCGTACACCGCGGGGACGGCGCCGAGGGCCAGCGCCCACCGCCAGCCGGCGTCGCTGCGCGGGACGACGAGGTAGCCGATCAGCGCCGCCAGCAGCCAGCCCACCGCCCAGAACGCCTCGAGCAGCACGACCACGCGGCCGCGCACCCTGGCCGGCGCGTACTCGCTGACCAGCGTCGAGGCGACCGGCAGCTCGGCGCCCAGGCCCAGACCGATGAGGAACCGGAACACCAGCAGCGCCGCCACCGACCACGCCAGCGCGGCCGCGCCGGTGGCCAGGCCGAACACCAGCAGGGTCAGCGCGAAGACCTGCCGCCGGCCGATCCGGTCGGCCAGCAGTCCGCCCAGGGTGGCGCCCAGCGCCATCCCGACGAAGCCGATCGAGCCGATCCACGACAGCTCGGTCGCGCTGAGCTGCCACTGGACGGCCAGCGCGGCCATGACGAAGGAGATGAGGCCGACGTCCATCGCGTCCAGGGCCCAGCCGATCCCGGAGCCGACCACCAGCCGGCCGTGCTCGCGGGTGAACGGCAGCCGGTCCAGGCGCTGCGCCCGGGTGAGCGAGGTCGTCGTCGCGTCGGTGCTCATCGGGCCGCGGATACCCCGCGCGACCGCCGGTCACGCGGGGCCTGCAGGTCAGCCGTCGCTGTCCTCGCCGTCGGTGGCGTCCTCGACCTCCTGCTCGGCGTCGTCGACGCCCTCCTCCACGTTCTGCTGGACGTCGTCGTCGACCACGTCACTGCCGCACGCGACGGTGGTGAACGATGCGGCGGCGATGGCGATCCCCGCCGCGGCGGTGCGCCAGCGGCTGCGGGTGGGTGCGGACACGGGTCCTCCTCGGGTCGTCCGGGGTCTCCCCCCTGGAGTGCCCCCGGAGGATCCGGGCCATGCCCGGCGGCTGCTAGGAGGTGACGTGCCCGTAGCCGGTGACGGTCAGGAACCGGATCGGCAGCTCGACCAGCTCGGCCGGCCCGTGGGGGCCCTCCCCGTCGAAGACGAGTGAGTCGCCGGCGTGCATCTCGTACCGGGCCTCACCGTGCCCGTAGACCATGACCCCCTCCAGCACGTAGAGGAACTCGGTGCCCGGGTGCTGGAAGAGGGGGAAGACCTCGCTGGCCTCGGTGAGGGTCACCAGCAGCGGCTCCAGCCGCTTGTGCTCGCCGCGCAACGACCCCAGCAGCTGGTAGAGGTGGCCGACGTTGCTGCCCCGCCGCACGATCTGCGCCCCGTGTCCGGCGGGGGTGAACACCGCCTCGCGCTCGGCGTCCAGGCCCCGGAAGAGCGCGGTCACCGGCACGGCGAGCGCGTCGGCGAGGCGGGCCAGGCTGGAGAGGCTGCAGGAGGTCTGGGCGTTCTCGATCTTGGACAGCATCGCCTTGCTCATGCCGGTGAGCCGGGCCAGCTCGGCCAGTGAGATGCCCTTGGCCAGGCGGAACTCGCGCACGCGGAGGGCGATCACGTCCTCGAGATGGCCGCTGGGTGCCTCGTCGTGCGCTCCGGCCGGGGTGACCTCCACCCGGTCGAGCATAGGTCCGGGAAGGCGCCGGGAATCCCCGGTTGACCTGAACGTCACGCGCAGTTGACCCATCCGGCGTACACCCTCCGTAGTTTCGGTCCACCCACAGTGGACGATCCGCGGAGGCGACATGACGACGATTGCACCGGCCATCGGCCACGCCCGCGGCGGCGCGGAGGGGCTGCCCAGCATGGAGGTCCCGGGCGTCCGGGCCTTCATCGGCGACGCGCTGGCCAACCCGGGCGGCGCCGAGCTCTGCGGCAGTTTCTTCGAGCTGTTCGCGGGAGAGCCGCTGGACCACGAGTACACCTACGACGAGATGAAGCTGGTCGTCGAGGGCGAGTTCCACCTGACCGACCTCGACAGCGGCCGGCGCGTGGTGGCCCACCCGAGGGACGTCCTGTTCTTCCCCGAGGGCTCGCGCATCCGCTTCGAGACCCCCGACCGGGCACTGGGCTTCTCCACCGGCCAGCGCTCGTTCGCCCCCTGACCGGCATGGGTGCGGAGCACCCAGCGTGCCGCGGTGGCCGGCCCCCGACCCGTGCGTGGACCCGGCGGCGCGGGCGGTGAGCCTGCTCGGCTTCGGCCCGGACGCCGTGGCCGTCGTCCGGCGCTGGCTCGGACAGGTGCCGGCGGGCACGCCGGTCACCTGCACGACCACCGGTGCGGCCGACGCCGCGGTCCTGGGCGAGCTGGCCCGGCAGGTGGCCGCCAGCGCGGTCGGCTGGCGGCTGATGCTGGCCGGCCCGGAGGCCGACGTCCTCGCCGCGCGCGCGGTGGCCATCGAGGGCGGACTGCTCGACGCGGAGGTCCGGACGGCGGTGACCGGGACCGACCGCAAGCGCGTCTTCTGCCCGCACTGCCGCACGACCACCGAGGCCGACGTCGCGGTCGGCGCGGAGACCGGTTGTCCCGGCTGCGGGCGGCGGTTGTTCGTCTACTGGCACGTCTCCCGGCGCGCCGGGAGCTACCTGGGCTACATGGCCGACGCCGAGGAGGTCGCATGACGGCCGTGCTGGCCGCACCGCCCGCCGCGCAGGCGGGCGTCGACGGGCTGGTGCTCGAGGTGGCCTCGGTCGCCGACGCCGCGCCGGGGATCCGCTCGCTGGCGCTGCGCCGTCCGGACGGCGGGCTGCTGCCCGGCACCGCGCCGGGCAGCCACCTCGTCCTCACCTGCGGCGACCGGCGCAACGCCTACTCGTTGACCGGCGACGGGATGCCCGCCGACGAGTACCGCATCTCGGTGCTGCTGTGCCCCGACGGCGCGGGCGGCTCGGCCTTCGTCCACCGGCTGCGGCCCGGCGACCGCGTGGCCGCCTCCCGCCCGCGCAGCGCCTTCGCCCCGGTGTCGACCGCGCGCCACCACCTGCTCATCGCCGGCGGCATCGGCATCACCCCGATGCTGTCGCACGCGCGGGCCGCCGTCCGGTGGGGCCGCTCCTTCCGCCTGCTGTACGGCCACCGGCCCGACGCAGGGGCGCACCTGGCGGAACTGGCCGACCTGTGCGGGGACCGGCTGGCGGCGTACGACTCCACGCCGGAGATGCTCGAGGCGGTCGCGGCGGCGCTCGCGGCGCAGCCGGTCGGCACGCACGTCTACGTCTGCGGGCCGGCGCCGCTCATCGCCCACGTCGAGGAGACCGCGGCCGCGCTGGGCTGGCCGGAGCAGCGGGTGCACGCCGAGCGGTTCTCCGCGGCCGACCTCGACCCGGGGGAGCCGTTCAGGGTGCGGCTGGCCCGCAGCGGCGCGTCGGTGCCCGTGCCGTCGGGGGTCTCGCTGCTGTCGGCCCTGGAGGACGCCGGGGTCGCCGTCCCCAGCATGTGCCGCCAGGGCGTCTGCGGCGAGTGCCGGGTCCCCGTCCTCGCCGGTCGGCCGCTGCACCGTGACCTCCACCTCTCCGCGGCCGAGCGCGCGGCCGGCGACGCGGTCATGACTTGCGTCTCCCGCTGCGCCGACGACGAACTGGAGCTCGACCTGTGACCACCGCCGTCCTGCCCGACCGGATCACCCGCTTCCCGTTCCCCTTCCCGGCCGACGCCTACCGGTACTCGACGAACGTCGAGCCGGCCCGCCGCCCGGTGGTCACCGCCGCCGGCGGGTGGGGGGACCGGGTGCTCGACGTCGACGCCGACTACGCCACCGAGCTCGCGGTCCGCCGCGACGTGCTGGCCACCGACCCCACCCGCTGCCAGCAACTGCCGCACATGCGGGTGGCGGCCTGGGACGCGCTGCTCACCCTGCTGCCCGAGCTGGCCGCCACGTACCCCGACGTCATGGCGCTGCGCCGGCACGGGGACCGGTGGTCCTGGCGCAACGACCTGCTCGGCACCTCCACGTCGTTCGTGGTGGGCGACGACGACTCCCTGCCCGGCGGGCCGCTGACCTTCCTCGGCAGCCAGGTGCAGGAGGACGTCGTGCTGCTCGACCAGCGGGAGGGCTCGCTGTGGGCCGACGCCGGGCTGGTCACGTTCGCCGCCGACTGGTCGATGGGCTTCGACGTCGGGATGCGCTTCCTCGAGGTGCACGGCCCGGTGCCGCGGGTGCACGAGGCCGGCGTGGTGCAGCGCGCCGAGCAGTTCCTCATGCGGCTGCAGCCGGGAGACGAGTACCGGCGCACCAACTGGACGATGACCGTCGACCGGCGGCTGGACACCTCCACCGAGACCTGCCCGGAGTGGGGTCCCGACCGGCGGCGCGTGGTCGACGACCCCGCACTGCCCGACCGGCTGCACCTGCGGGTGGAGGTGCAGCACCTGCTCCGGCTCGGCGCCTCCCACGCGATCTGCTTCCTCATCCGGACCCACCTGCTCTCGCTGCGGGAGCTGGCCGCGGTGCCGGAGTGGCGGCGCCGGTTCGCGGCGGTGCTCGCCGAGCTCCCCGACGACATGGCCGACTACAAGGGGCTCACCCGCTTCCGCGGCGCCGCCGTCGACTGGCTGCGCGCCGGCTGACCGCCCGGGGTGCACCGCGGGTGGGCCCCGGCAGCGCGGGTCCCGCGCTCGGTGCGAGGAACACCCGCGGTGGCGTCCCGCCGGCATCAGCGGACGAGCATGCCGGCGTCGACGGGCAGTGCCACGCCGGTGATGTAGCGGGCCTCGTCGGAGGCGAGGAACGCGACGGCGGCGCTCACGTCCTCCGGCTGGACGAGGGTGACGTCGAGCAGGTTGGCCACGTCCTCCACCGCCTTGGCCGGGGTGTCGATGCTGCCGCCGAAGAGCGCCTCGACCGCCGGGTTGAGCACCATCGGCGTCGCCACCCCCGACGGGTTGACGCAGGTGACGCGGATCCCGTGCGGCGCGAGCCAGTTCGCCCACGTGCGCATCAGCCCGACCACGCCGTGCTTGCTCGCGACGTAGCCGTCGCCGCCGCCGGAGCCGTCACCGCCGCGGCCGGTCAGCCCGAACGCCGAGCTGGTGAGGACGACGGCGCCACCGCGGCCCCGCTCGATCAGCACCGGCGCGGCCGCCTGCACGGTGTTCCACACGCCGGCGAGGTTGACGTCGAGCTGGTCGCGGAAGGCCTGGGCGGCGGGCGCGTCCGGGGACATCAGGCCGATGCCGGCGTTGGCCAGCACCACGTCGAGCCGGCCGAGTTCGGAGACGCCGTCCCGCACCGCCGTCCGGAGGGCGTCGGCGTCGCGGACGTCGACCCGGGCGGTCACCGCCCGCCGGTCCAGCCGCTCGACCAGCCGGGCGGTCTCGGCGAGGTCCTCGGGCGTGGCCAGGTCGTAGGCGACCGTGCCGATCGGTGCGCAGAGGTCGACGGCGATGACGTCGGCGCCCTCGCCGGCCAGGCGGAGGGCGTGGCTGCGGCCCTGCCCGCGCGCCGCCCCGGTGATGAACGCGACCTTGCCGTCGAAGCGACCCACGAGTCCTCCCGCGATGGTGTCCTGCAGTCTGGACCGCCCGGGCCACCCGGAGTCATCGCCCACGGCCCGGCGAGCGGGCGCCGACGCCGACGCGAGGCCGACTCGCCGGCGCACCACCGGCGGTGGGACGGCGGGCAACACGAACTCACCGTGGCGGTAACCGTCGTGAAACCCACCGCGGGTTCACTCCCAGGCGACAACAGTTCACGTCAGTGGACGCAACGCCAGGAGGCACCCGTGTCGCTCACCGCCACCCGCCCCGAGGCCCCGCCGGAGCCGGTCGACCTGCCGGCCCTCGACCTCGCCACCCGCGCCCGCGCCGACGGCATCGAGTTCGTCCTGGCGCTGTTCGTGGACCTGACCGGCAAGCCCTGCGCCAAGCTGGTGCCGGTCGAGGCGGTCGAGGAGCTGCAGACCGAGGGTGTCGGCTTCGCCGGCTACGCCGTCGGCGCGATGGGCCAGGAGCCCAGGGACCCCGACCTCATGGCCATCCCCGACCTGTCCTCCTACATGCCGGTGCCGTTCATCCGGCCGGGCCTGGCGATCGTGCACTGCGACCCGCACGTCGAGGGGCGGCCCTGGCCGTACGCCCCCCGCGTGGTGCTCAGGGAGCAGCTGGCCCGCGCCGCCGCGCTGGGGCTGGAGCTCAAGGTCGGCGCCGAGGTCGAGTACTTCCTCGTCGAGCGCGGCCCGGACGGCTCGCTGCGCCCGGCCGACCCCAAGGACACCGCCGAGCGACCCTGCTACGACGCCCGCGGCCTGACCCGCATGTACGACCACCTGACCGAGGTGAGCAGGGCGATCAACTCCCTGGGCTGGGGCAACTACGCCAACGACCACGAGGACGGCAACGGGCAGTTCGAGCAGAACTTCGCCTACGCCGACGCGCTCACCACCGCCGACCGGGTGGTGACCCTCCGGTACCTGCTGTCGGTGCTGGCCGAGCAGCGGGGGATGACCGCGACCTTCATGCCCAAGCCGTTCAGCGACCGCACCGGCAGCGGGTTGCACATGCACCTGTCGCTGTGGCGCGACGGCGTCCCGGCCTTCCCCGAGGCCGGGGACCGGCGCGGCCTGGGGCTCTCGCCGCTGGCGTACTCCTTCGTCGCGGGCCTGATCGAGCACGCGGCCGGGTTGCAGGCGGTGCTCGCCCCGACGGTCAACTCCTACAAGCGCACCGGCGCGAGCTCCACCCGCTCGGGCGCGACCTGGTCCCCGCGGACGGCGACCTACGGCGGCAACGACCGCACCCACCTGCTGCGGGTACCCGACGGCAACCGCGTCGAGCTGCGCGGCGGTGACGGCTCGGCCAACCCCTACCTGGCGGCCGCGGCCGCGCTCGCCGCCGGGCTGGACGGCGTCCGCCGCGGGCTGGACCCCGGCGACCCGGGCGCCACCTGCAGCGCCGTGCTGCCGCCGACGCTGCTGCACGCCGTCGAGGCGCTCGAGGCCGACCCGGTCGTCGCGGGCGCGCTCGACGCTGCGGGCCCGGGCGTGGCGGCCTACTTCGCCGGGCTCAAGCGCGACGAGTTCTTCGAGTGGCACGGGCAGGTGACCCCCTGGGAGGTCGACCGCTACGTGACCGCCTTCTGACCCGACCGACTCCGGACGAGAGGACCCCCTGACGTGTGCGGGATCGTCGGGCTCCACCTGCGGGAGCCCTCCCTGTACCCCCGGCTCGGCGAGCTGCTGACCGGGATGCTCTGCCAGGTCACCGAGCGCGGCCCGGACTCCGCCGGGGTCGCCGTGTACGGCGACCCGCGGTGGTCACCGCCGGGCGAGGCCAGCGTCTCGCTGCTGACCGGGGACCGGACGGCGGACGACGTCGCCGCCGCCGTCCGCGGAGCGCTGCCGGAGGCCGAGGTCGTCGACGCCGGCCAGACCCTGGTGGTGCACGCCGCGACCGACCCCGGCACGCTCGCCACCGCCGTCCGGGAGGCCGTCGGGCGGGCGGGGACGGACGAGGCGCTGGTCATCGGCGCCGGCGAGGAGGTCGCCGTCCTCAAGGGCGTCGGCTCCCCGCAGTCACTGGCCGCCGAGTTCGGCCTGCCCGCCGCGCAGGGGTGGCAGGGCGTGGCGCACACCCGGATGGCCACGGAGTCGGCGGTGACGCCGGCGCACTGCCACCCGTTCTCCGTCGGCACCGACCAGTGCCTGGTGCACAACGGCTCGTTCGCCAACCACGCCACCATCCGCCGCGAGCTCCGGGCGGCCGGCGCCGTCTTCGACAGCGACAACGACTCCGAGGTCGGCGCCCGCTTCGTCGCGGCCCAGCTGGCTGCCGGGTACGACCTGTCGACGTCGCTGAAGTTGCTCTGCGAGCGGTTCGACGGCTTCTACACGCTGCTGGTCTCCACGAGGGACAGCTTCGCCGTCGTCCGCGACGCCATCGCCTGCAAGCCCGCGGTCGTCGCCGAGACCCCGCAGTGGGTGGCGATGGCGTCGGAGTACCGCGCCCTCGCCGGCCTGCCCGGCGTCGGGGACGCCCGCATCTTCGAGCCCGAGCCGGAAGAGGTCTACGCATGGCAGCGCTGAGCACGATCGAGGTCCCCACCGCGGTGGAGCCCGCCCTCGTCGACCTGTCCTACTCCAGCGTGCGGGAGCTCAACCAGGCGCTGCACGCCCCCGACGTCGCCGACGAGGCGCCGTCCTGGCGGGTCACGCACCCCGACGGGAAGCACAACGTGGCCGTCGGCCTCGACGCCGCGATCGACGTCCGGATCGAGGGGCACGTCGGCTACTACTGCGCCGGGATGAACAAGACCGCGACGGTGACCGTCGACGGCAACGCCGGCGTCGGCGTCGGCGAGAACATGATGAGCGGCACCGTCCGGGTGCGCGGCAACGCCTCGCAGGCGGCCGGCGCCACCGCGCACGGCGGGCTGCTGGTCGTCGAGGGCTCGGCCGCCGCGCGCTGCGGCATCTCGATGAAGGGCGTGGACGTCGTCGTCGGCGGCGACGTCGGGCACATGAGCGCTTTCATGGGCCAGGCCGGCCGGCTGGTCGTCTGCGGCGACGCCGGCGACGCGCTCGGCGACTCCCTGTACGAGGCCCGCATCTACGTGGCCGGCTCGGTCGCGAGCCTCGGCGCGGACTGCGTGGAGAAGGAGGTCCGTCCCGAGCACCTCGCCGAGCTCACCGAGCTGCTGGCCACGGCCGGCCTGGACGCCGACCCGTCGTCCTTCCGCCGGTACGGCTCGGCCCGCCGGCTCTACAACTTCTCCGTCGACAACGCCTCGGCGTACTGAGAGGGCTCTCATGCGTGAATCCGCGACCTTCGACCGCACCACCATCGCCGAGATCCAGCGCGCCGCGGAGACCGGCATCTACGACATCCGCGGCGGCGGGGCCAAGCGCCGCGTGCCGCACTTCGACGACCTGCTCTTCCTCGGGGCGTCGATGTCGCGCTACCCGCTCGAGGGGTACCGCGAGCGGTGCGACACCGACGTGGTCCTCGGCGACCGCAACGCCACGTACCCGCTGCACCTGTCCACCCCGGTGACCATCGCCGGGATGAGCTTCGGCGCGCTGTCCGGCCGCGCCAAGGAGGCGCTGGGCCGGGGCGCCAGCGAGGTCGGGACGTCGACGACCACCGGCGACGGCGGGATGACCGAGGAGGAGCGCGGCCAGTCCAAGCACCTCGTCTACCAGTACCTGCCCTCGCGCTACGGCATGAACCCCGACCACCTCCGCATGGCCGACGCCATCGAGGTCGTGCTCGGCCAGGGCGCCAAGCCCGGCGGCGGCGGGATGCTGCTCGGCCAGAAGATCACCGAGCGGGTCGCCGGGATGCGCACCCTGCCGGTCGGGGTCGACCAGCGCAGCGCCTGCCGCCACCCCGACTGGACCGGCCCCGACGACCTGGAGATCAAGATCCGGGAGCTGCGGGAGATCACCGACTGGGAGAAGCCGGTCTACGTCAAGATCGGCGCCAGCCGCACCTACTACGACGTGAAGCTGGCGGCCAAGGCCGGCGCCGACGTCATCGTGCTCGACGGCATGCAGGGCGGCACCGCCGCGACCCAGGACGTGTTCATCGAGAACGTCGGCATCCCGACCCTCGCCGCGCTGCCCCAGGCGGTGCAGGCGCTGCAGGAGGAGGGGCTGCACCGGCAGGTGCAGTTGATCGTCTCCGGTGGCGTCCGCAACGGCGCCGACCTCGCCAAGTGCATGGCCCTGGGCGCCGACGCCGTCGCGATCGGCACCGCCGCGCTCATCGCGCTCGGCGACAACTCGCCGGACCTGGACGAGGAGTACCGCGCGCTGGGCTCGGCGGCCGGGTTCTACGACGACTGGCAGGCCGGCCGCGACCCGGCCGGCATCACCACCCAGGACGACGAGCTGGCCGCCCGGCTGGACCCGGTGGTCGGCGGACGGCGGGTCGCCAACCTCATCCGGGTGATGACGATGGAGGCGCAGATCATCGCCCGCGCCTGCGGCAAGGCCCACCTGCACTCGCTGGAGCCCGAGGACCTCGTCGCCCTGACCATCGAGGCCGCCGCGATGGCGCGGGTCCCGCTGGCCGGCACCTCCTGGATCCCGGGGCAGTGAGCGGACAGCGGCGGGAGCCAGACAGCGCGCGCCGGCGAGCGAGGAGCGGAGCGCCTCGCGGGAGCGAACGGGGGGATGAGATGAGCACCCTGCGGGTCGAGGTCGCCGTCGTCGGGGCGGGCCTCATGGGTGCCGCGACCGCGTGGGAGCTGGCCCGGCGCGGGGTGTCGGTCGCCCTGGTGGAGGCCTTCGACCCGGGGCACGTGCACGGCAGCTCGCACGGCACGTCGCGGATCGTCCGCCGCGCCTACGCCGACCCGTTCTACGTGCGGCTGACCGGCCGGGCGTTCGACCGCTGGGCCGAGGCCGAGGCCGACACCGGGACGACGCTGCTGCGGACCACCGGCGGGCTCGACCACGGCTCGGCGCGCGACCCGGTCGGCCTGGCCGGGCTGATGCAGCGGGAGGGCGTGCCCCACGAGCTGCTCTCCGCGGCCGAGGCCGAGGAGCGCTGGCCGGGCATGCGCTTCGACGGGCCGGTGCTCTTCCACCCGGAGGCGGCCGTGCTCGACGCCGACGCCGCGGTCGCCGCCTGGGTGCGCCGGGTCGGCGAGCTCGGCGGGACCGTCCTGGGACGCACGCGGGTCACCGGCGTCGAGCCGCTCGGGGACGGCGTCCTGGTGCGCACCGACGGGCCAGCGGTCGCGGCCGACCGGGTGGTGGTCGCGGCCGGGCCGTGGCTCCCCCAGCTGGCGCCGGAGGTCGGCGTGCCCCTCGGCCTGCCGCCGCTCACGGTGACCCAGCAGCAGGTCTTCCACTTCCGGCTCGCGGACCCGGAGGCCGCCTGGCCGACCTTCGTGCACAAGGGGGACCTGCAGCTGTTCGGGCTCCCCTCGGGCGCCGACGGAGGGCCGCGGCTGGCGTTCAAGGTCGCCCAGCACGACGGTGGCACCGCGACCACGGCGTCGGCCCGCGACGGCCGGATCGACCCGCTGTCGCGGGAACGGGTCGTGCGGTTCGTGGCCGAGTGGCTCCCCGGCCTGGCGCCCGAGCCGGTCGCGCAGGGCAGCTGCCTCTACACCACCACGCCGACCGAGGACTTCGTGCTCGACCAGGTCGGCCCGGTCGTCGTCGTCTCGCCGTGCTCCGGCCACGGGGCCAAGTTCGCCGCGCTGGTGGGGGAGCTGGCCGCCGACCTCGCGCTGGACCGGGCGTCCGCCGATCCCCGCTTCGCCCTCCCGGCGGCCGCGACGGTGTGACGGTGGAGGTCCGTGCGGGTCACCCGTACGGACCTCCACCCGGTCCTGACCTGCGCCGGTGCCGGGGGGTGTCCCCTCGGGGGCTCGTGCTCTGCGTGCCACCTGCACGCAGAGCACGACGTCCGGCGGGGCAGGGCCCGCCGACGCCACGAGGGGGGGCCGCCGTCGGTGCGCCGTGCGGACGGGCCGTCGGTGTCGCCGGGCAGGGCCGGCGGGCGGCGGGCCGGCCGACGCGGCGGGTCAGCCGTGCTGGCGGACGTGCTCGGTCACCAGCTCGGCGACCCGCTCGGGAGCGAGCTCCGGGATCCAGTGGGTCACCCCCTGCAGCACCTCCAGCCGGTAGGGCGCGTCGACGAAGCGGTGGGTGGCCTCGATCGCGGCCCGGCCGAGGAAGGCGTCCCCGGTGCTCCACACGTGCAGGGTCGGCACGCGGACCCGGCCGATCGGGTCGCGGGCGTCGAAGGGCAGCGCCCGGTACCAGGCCAGCGCCGAGGACAGCGCGCCGGGCTCCCGCATGCGGGCCACGTAGTGGTCGCACACCTCCTGCGGCAGGTCGCTGCGCAGGAACATGCGGCGCAGCGGCTCACCGCCCCCGACGAGGAGGAGCCGCTCGGGGAGGAACGGCACCTGGAACAGCCCCATGTAGTACGACCGCAGCGCCTGGTCGCTGGTGACCATCGCCCGCGCCATGGCGGCCGGGTGCGGCACCGAGAGGGCGGTCAGCGTGCGGACCCGCTCCGGGTGCCACGCCGCCAGCGCCCAGCCGACGATCCCGCCCCAGTCGTGGCCGACGACGTGGGCGCTGCCGAGCCCGGCCTGGTCGAGCATCGCCAGCACGTCGGCGGTCACCTCTCGCAGCCGGTACGCCGACCGCCCGGTCGGCCGGGCGCTGGGGGAGTAGCCGCGCTGGTCGGGCGCGAGGGTGCGCAGTCCGGCGGCGTGCAGGCCGGCTGCGACGGCGGCCCACGCGGTGGAGTCCTGGGGGAAGCCGTGCAGGAGCACCACGGGTTCGCCGTCGGGAGGACCGCCGTCCCGGACGTCGAACACCATGCCCTCGCGCCGGAAGCTGTCCACCCCGCGACCCTGCTCGCCGACGCCTCGGCGCGCCAGTGGACCGCCTCGCCGTCACGTTGCGTGAGGAGACGTGCGCGGACACGCGACCGCCCGGACGGGTGCAGACGCTGGCGTGCGGGCGGCGCTCGCGTCATGGTGGCTGTGATGACCACCACAGTCGACCTCCGGGCCGTGGCCGACACGGTCACGGACCCCGAGCTGCCGCTGCTCACGCTCAGCGACCTCGGTGTGCTGCGCGACGTCCGCGTGGAGGAGGGCATCGTGGTCGTGGAGCTCACGCCGACCTACACCGGCTGCCCCGCGATGGGCACCATGCGCGCGGACCTGCTGCGCGCCCTCCACGAGGCCGGCTACCCCGACGTCGACGTCCGGACCGTGCTCGCGCCGCCGTGGAGCACCGACCGGATCACCGCGGAGGGCCGCCGCAAGCTCGCCGAGGCCGGCATCGCACCTCCGGGCCCGGCCCCGCAACAGGGTCCCGGGCCGGTGCCCGTGCCGCTGGGGCCGTCCCGGCGGACGGCGCCCTGCCCCCTGTGCGGGTCCGACGACACCGAGGAGGTCAGCGAGTACAGCGCGACGGCCTGCAAGGCGCTGCGCCGCTGCCGGAGCTGCCGGGAGCCGTTCGAGCACCTCAAGGAGGTCTGAGCGCGAGAGGGTCGCGCCCGCTCGCGGCGCACGACCCGGTGATCCGGGACGATGGAGGGGTGACGACCACCCAGGAGGAGCTCATCGTCCTCGTCGACGACCACGGGACGGCGATCGGCACGATGCCCAAGCCGCTGGTGCACCACGGTGAGACGCCGCTGCACCGCGCCTTCTCCGCCTACCTGTTCGACGACGCCGGGCGGCTGCTTGTCACCCGCCGCGCCGACGGCAAGCAGACCTTCCCGGGCATGTGGACCAACACCGTCTGCGGCCACCCGGGGCCGGGGGAGGACGACGCCGCCGCGATCGCCCGCCGCGCCGCCTTCGAGCTGGGCCTGGGGGTCGACCGGCTGCGAGAGGCGCTGCCCGGCTACCGGTACCGGGCGGAGTTCCGCGGGGTGGTGGAGAACGAGGTCTGCCCGGTCTACCTGGGGCGGTTCACCGGCACGCCGGCCCCGGACCCCACCGAGGTCGGCGCCTGGGAACTGCTCGACTGGGCCGCGTTCCGCCGTCGCCAGGAGACCGAGGGCGACGCGACCTGGTCGCCCTGGTGCCGCGAGCAGGCCCGGCTGATCGAGGACGCGGGACTGGTCCCTCACAGCGCACCGTAGCGAGGGCCGCACGAGGCGTGTCAGCCGCTCGGGCGTGCTCGTGTCGCTGCCGGGAACACGCAGGTCGCGGGTCCTAGCTTCCGCTGCATGGAGCGCCGACGGTTCCTGCTCTTCCTCGCGGCGGGTGTGGCTGGTGCGGCCGTGGGCCGCGGCACCTCCGGTCTCGTGGACCCCGAGCAGTCCCCCCTTCCCCCCGCTGCCCCGGCTGTCGCCGCCGAGCCCGCCAGGACAGCCGCCCGGGAGTTCCTGGACCCCCCGGTCGGGACGGTCGACACGCTGCCGGGGGACGGGGTGAAGCTGGCGCTCACCATCGACGACGGCACGAGCTCGGAGGTGGTCGGCTCGCTGTGCACCTTCGCGAAGGACAGCGGCGTCCGGCTGACCTTCTTCCCCAACGGCATGTACAAGTCCTGGGAGGAGAACGGCGAGCTGCTGCAGCCGCTGATCGACTCCGGTCAGGTGGCGATGGGCAACCACACGTGGTCCCACCCCGACCTGACCACGCTCTCCGACGAGCAGGTGGCCGACGAGATCGGTCGCAACCGGGACTGGCTGGAGACCACGTTCGGCGCGCAGGACACGCCCTTCTTCCGCCCGCCGTTCGGCTCGCACGACGAGCGGATCGACCGCATCTCCGAGCTGGTCGGCCACCCGACGGTCGTCCTGTGGAACGGCACGTTCGAGGACAACCGGCTGCTCACCCCGGACGAGTTGATGGCCGCCGCCCGCGAGTGGTTCACCGCCCAGTCGATCATCGTCGGCCACGCCAACCAGCCGACGATCACGCAGGTGTACGACGAGCTGCTGGAGCTCATCGCCGAGCGCGGCCTGGAGACGGTCACCCTCGCCGACGTGTGGGGACCGCCGACCCTGTCGGGGGTCCGCTCGCTGTCCGGCACCGCGACCATCACCTGACGCTCCCCCGACCTGCGGGCGGCCCGCTCTTCGGCGAGGCTGATCACGACATCGACGTGATCACCTGGAGGAGCGGATGGCAGACAGCGGGACGTTGGCGGGGCGGGTCGCCCTGGTCACCGGGGGCGCGAGCGGCCTGGGCCGGGCGACGTGCGTGGCGCTGGCAGAGGCCGGCGCCCACGTGGCGATCGCCGACATCGACGCGGCCGGCAGCGAGGGGACCTCGAAGCTGGTGGCCGACGCGGGTGGCTCCGCCGAGGTCGTCCCGCTCGACGTCACCGACGACGCGAGCCGCCGGCAGGTGGTGCAGCAGCTGTTCGACGCGCACGGCGACGCCTTCGACGTCCTGGTGAACGTCGCGGGCATCGACCGGCCCGGCTACATCACCGACATCGACCTCGCGGACTACCAGCGGGTGCAGGCGGTCAACTGCGAGGGGCCGGTCTTCCTCACCAGTGAGTTCATGAAGCGGGTCCAGCACCTGCCCGAGGGGCGCACCGCGGACGTCGTCCACATCGTGTCCCTGTCGGCGATCACCTCCGGCAGCGGCGCGATCGCCTACAACGGCTCGAAGGCCGGCTTCCTGAACGCGACCAGGTGCATCCAGCGGGAGCTGCGCGAGAAGGCCGTCCGGGCCGACGACGGCACCGAGCGGCCCTTCCCGTGCCGCGTGCAGGCGGTCATCCCGGCCGCGATGGACACCCCGATGATGGAGCAGTGGGGCATCCCGTCCCACCTGATGATGCCGCCGTCGGCCGTCGCGGAGATGGTGCGCCACCTGGTCACCCTGCACCCGGCGGCCTTCGTGCCCGAGATGCAGATCGTGCCGCGACTCGAACCCAACTTCCCCCGCTGACCTGCGGTGTCCGGCAAGAGGAGGCGCGGCATGAGCTCGACCGACCCCGACGACCCGACCCCCGACAGCGCGATGGCGTCGGGCTCGGACGCCGGTGAGCCCGGGGGCCACCTGGGGCCGGGCGACCTGGCGCCCGACGAGGAGCGGCTGCTGGCCGCCCTCGAGCGCGACGCCCGCACCGGGGCGGCACCCCCGGAGGAGACGACCGCCGAGGTGCGCGCGGCGGAGGACGAGGCGCCGTTGCCGGCGGAGGGCGGCGACCAGGGGGACGGGCTGTCCGCCCGGTTCACCGCCCCGCCGGGGGACTGAGCACCTGGCGGAGCCGGACGGCGACCAGCGCCACGTCGTCCTCCGCACCCTCCGGGAGCAGCCGCGCGACGACCTCGTCGCAGACCTCGTCGACCGGCCGCTCCCGGAGGGTCGCCAGCTCCTCCCGGAGCCGGTCCACACCGTCGTCGAAGACCTGGTCACGGCGCTCGACGAGCCCGTCGGTGTAGAGCAGCAGGGTCGAGCCCCGCTCCAGCAGCACCTCGGACTCGCTGCGGGTCACGGTCGCGTCGACGCCGATCAGCAGGCCGGCCCGCGCGGGGGTGAGGGTCCGCGTCGCGCCGTCCGGCCCGGCCACCAGCGGGGGGAGGTGGCCGGCGCTGCACCAGCGCAGCCAGGTGCCGCCGGATCCCGGGTCGGCGGTCAGCCGGCCGACGAGGACGGTCGCCAGGGCGCCGAGGCGCAACCCGGCGACGGCGTTGTCGAGCCTCGCCAGGACCGCGGCCGGCCCCTCCGCGTTGTCGAAGGCGATGCCGCGCAGCAGCCCGCGCAGCTGGGCCATGTCCGCGGCGGCCGCGGTGTCGTGCCCGACGACGTCGCCGATGACCACCATCGTCGAGCCGTCGGGCTGCTCGAAGACGTCGTACCAGTCGCCGCCCACCTGGGCCTCACGGGTGGCCGGCACGTACCGGACCTCGATCTCCAGGTCCGCCGGCGCCGGCGGCTCGGCGAGCAGGCTGCGCTGCAGGGTCTCGGCGGCGCGGACGATCCGGCGGGAGCGCGCGTACAGCGCCTCCAGCAGGTGGGTGCGCAGCTCGCCGACCTCGGCGAGCTGCTGGGCCGTCCACGGCTCGGCGCGGTCGCGCACCGTCTCGCGCCAGCGGTCGAAGGACCGGCGCGGGCTCAGCCGGATCTCGTCGCCCTCCTGGGCGGCGATCGCCTTGTTGTGGGGGTCCCCGCCCCAGTCCACCGTGCGCACGGCCTCCGCGCGGTGCCAGAGCACGAACTGGCCCTCCGGCAGGGGGAGCACCAGGACGCCGCAGGCGGGCTCCGCCGCTGCGGCCAGCGCGGGGACCTCCAGCCGCAGGGACTCGGTGGCCACGACGTCCTCGGGACGGGTGGCCGCCCACGCGGCGACGGCCTCGGCCGCGCCGTCGGGGAGGGGGGTGCCGCGGCTGTCGGTGCTGCCCTGCAGCGACACGACCACGCCGTCGGCGGGCAGGAGGTCGAGCAGGCTGGGGGAGCCCAGCAGCGTCTCGGCCAGGGGGCGGTCCTCGTCGAGGGTGGCGGCGGTCAGCCAGGCCAGCGTCGAGCGCACCCGCAGGGCGCGGTGGACCTCGTCCTCCTCGGCGCGGTCGACCAGCCGGACCGACAGGGTCGAGCCGAGGAACTCCGCGGCCGCACGGGTGGCGTGGGGCGGGGCGTGCGGTCCCGAGTAGTGGTGGCAGGCGATGAGGCCCCACAGCCGGTCGTCGCGCAGCAGCGAGATCGACATGGAGGCGTGCACGCCCATGTTCTGCAGGTACTCGATGTGGATCGGCGAGACGCTGCGCAGCGTGGAGTAGGTCAGGTCCAGCGGCTGCCCGGTCGCCGGCAGGTCCGTCGGGTGCAGCCGTGCCGGGACGTAGTCGACGTCGGAGATCAGCCGGATCCAGTTCTTCTCGTACAGCGCCCGCGCCTGGGCGGGGATGTCCGAGGCCGGGTAGTGCAGCCCCAGGAAGGAGTTCAGGCCCGGCGCCTTGGCCTCGGCGACGACCTCGCCGTTGTAGTCGGCGTCGTAGCGGTAGACCATCACCCGGTCGAAGCCGGTGAGCTGGCGGACCGCCTGCGCGGTGATGTCGTAGAGCTCCTGCAGCGTCGAGGCGCGGTTGAGCTCCCCGACGGTGCCGCGGACCGCCTGGTAGGTGTTCGGGAAGGAGAACGGCCGCGGGCCCCGGGCCGGCTCCAGCTCCACGACCAGCGCGGACACCGGCGCTGCTCCGTCACCGGCCGGCTCCCCGACCGCCCGGTGCAGCAGCGCGTCGACCGGGACCGGGCTGCCGTCGACGTCGAGGGTGACCTCCACCGGGTTGCGCTCGCGCAGGTCGCCGAAGGCGCTGGCCGACCGGGCGATCGCCTCGGCGGCGGGCATCCCGAGGACGTCGGGCAGCCGCCGGCCCAGGGCCGCCCGCCAGTCCAGGCCCACCAGGTCGGCGAGGTTCTCCGAGACCTGGACGACGACCAGGTCCGGCTCGTCGACCGTGAGCAGCACCCCGCGCGGCTGGATGCTGCCCGGGACGTGGATCGGCTCCCGCTCGCAGTTGGTCAGGTCGATCGGCGTCCCCGGCGGCAGGAACTCGAGGTCCGGCTCGGTCCGGCTCACGCGGGGACCCCGACCGGGGCCACCCACTCCGCCAGCGCGGTGAACGTGGCTCGCGCGGCGTCCACCAGGCGACCCGCGTCGCCCCCGGCGGCGACCCGATCGCGGGTCACCCTCCGGTAGGCGTGCCACATCGCGCCGGTCTCGGCGCCGTACGGGGAGAACGCGCGCACCTGCAGCCCGGGGGCGAGGCCGGGGAGGGTCGCCAGGTGGCGGGAGATGAACGTGCCGCCGAGGGTCGAGCCCTCCAGCACGTAGAGCCGGCCGAGGGCCTGGTCGGTGTCGGCCACCTCCGGCAGGTCGGGGACGGCGTCGGGCCCGGGGGCGGCGCCCAGGGCCTGCAGGTCGGCGGCGAACAGGGCGGCGCGCCGGCGCCGCGCCCACCCCACCGTCTCGGCGTCGACCGGCTCGCGGTGCGCCCAGGCATCCAGGCCGGCCTCGGCAGCGGTCCAGAACGCGTGCAACCGGGCCAGGACGTCGACCAGCCGGTCGCGGCTCAGCGCCGGGTCCATCAGCGCGAGGGTGTCCTCCACCTGCTCGTGCTCGGCGGCCGTCGCGGACCGCAACGTCGTCAGGACGTCGGCGCGCCCCGCATCTCGAGGCAACGCCTCTCCTCCCACACCGGTCAGCTACCCGAGGGTAGGCCACCCATGCGCCGCGGGCGCGGCCGACGGGTGCACGGTGCAACGGTCACGTGCTGCCCGAGCGCACCGTGCCCAGCCGCGCGGCGCGCAGGGAGGCGTGCACCAGCAGCCGCGCGTCGCCGTCGGCCGGGTCCAACCCGGTCAGCTCGGCGATGCGGCCGAGCCGGTGGTAGAGCGTCTGCCGGTGGATGCCCAGGTCCTCCGCGGTCCGGGTGGCGCTGCCCGCGGCGTCGAGCCAGGCCTCCGCGGTCGCGGTGAGCACCGGGTCGGCGAGCAGGGGGAGGACGGCGGGGTCCGGGCCGGGCAGCGCGGCGGCCAGCCGCCAGCCGCCCAGCTCCGCCCAGGAGGCGACGGGGGACAGGCGCGGGGCGGCCGCGGCGACCTCGGCCGCCGTCCGCGCCTGGGCCCACCGCTCGCCCAGCTCGATCACCCCGCGCCCGACGGCGGACAGCCCCGCGGTGCTGCCCGGCGGCAGCGTCCTCAGCGCGGCGGCGGTGAGCGCCCCGGCCGGCCGCAGGTCCTCGGGCCCCGGCAGCGGTACCAGGACGGCGACCAGCCCCTCCTCGGGCAGCACGGCGGGGACCGCGCCGACCCCCGGCGGCTGCCAGCCGGCCGGGAGATCGCCGCGCGGCCGCAGCGCGACCAGCACGACGGCGGTGTCCTCGCCCCACACCGCGGCGAGGGTCCGGACCGCCTGCGCGCGGCCGGCCGCCGTCCCGGACAGCGCCGCGGCCAGTGGCCGGCCCAGGTCGCCGGTGCTCCGCGCGCGCTCGGCGAGCAGCCGCCCGGCTTCGGCGGCCAGCTCGCCCGCCCGGGCCAGCGCCGGGTCGTCCCCGTCGGGGTCGGTGCGGCCGCCGTCGAGCAGCCACAGGTAGCCGTACGTGCGCCCGGCGTGCCGCACCGGGAGGACCAGGCGGGTGAGGATGCCGGCCGCCGGGTCCTCCGGCGTGCGCAGCGGGCCGGTCGCGGTCGCGATGCCGAAGTCCTCGAACCGGCGCCGGGTCGCCGGGGTCGAGCGACGGCCCAGGATCGAGCGGGTCCGGACGTCGTCCATCACCGGCTCGTCGTCGCCGTCGACCGGGTGGGCGCAGTAGGCCAGCAGGGTGAAGTCGGCGTCCTCCAGGATGGCGGGGGCCGCGAGCAGGGCCGAGACGCGGTCGACCAGCTCCTGCAGCTCGTCGAGCACCGCCGTCCCCCTGTACACGTGTATGAGGACCCGACCGGATGGACCATACGTCTGTCGCTGGTGGCGGAGGCGGCGGCTGCCTAGCGTCGGAGGTGTCGCGGTCCCCGGCCGGCGGAGGTGGGCGTGCTCTCCCAGAAGGCACTGCTGCTCGGCGCGTCCCGGCGTCCCGAGCTGCGCCGGCTGGTCACCGGCACCGCGGCCACCCGGCGGGTGGTCGACCGCTTCGTCGCCGGGGAGACGCAGGAGGAGGCGCTGGCCGTCGTCCGCCGGCTCACCGGTGAGGGCATCGCGGTGACCCTCGACCACCTCGGGGAGGGGGTGACCGACCGCGCCGAGGCGCTCCGCTCGCGCGACGCCTACCTGGCGCTGCTCGAGGGCCTCGCCCCGCTGCGGCTCGGGCGCGCCGCCGAGGTGTCGGTCAAGCTGTCGGCGTTCGGGCAGGCGCTGCCGGACGGCGGCACCGACCTGGCCCTCGAGCTGGTGCGACCGGTGGTCGAGGCGGCCGGCGCGATCGGCACCACGGTCACCCTCGACATGGAGGAGTCGGCCACCGTCGACTCGACCCTGACCGTCCTCGCCGAGCTGCGCCGCGACCACCCCGGCACCGGCGCCGTGCTCCAGGCCGCGCTGCACCGCACCGAGGACGACGCCCGGGCGCTCGCCGTCGCGGGGTCCCGGGTCCGGCTGGTCAAGGGTGCCTACGACGAGCCGCCGTCCGTGGCCCACCAGAGCCGGGCGGAGGTCGACGCCTCCTACGCCCGCTGCCTCGGCGTCCTCATGGCCGGGGCCGGCTACCCGATGGTCGGCAGCCACGACCCCCGGCTGATCGCGATCGCGCAGCGGCTGGCCGCGCGCGTGGGGCGGCGGCCGGACTCCTGGGAGGTGCAGATGCTCTACGGCATCCGCACCGGCGAGCAGCGCCGGCTGGCCGCGGCCGGCGTGTGCGTGCGCGCCTACGTGCCCTACGGCGCCGACTGGTACGCCTACTTCATGCGCCGCCTGGCCGAGCGGCCGGCCAACCTGCGCTTCTTCCTGCGCTCCCTCGTCACCACGTCCTGAACAGGAGTCCCCTCATGGACGGCATCACCCGCGTCCCCCCGCCGCGCAACGAGCCGGTGCTCACCTACGCCCCCGGGTCGCCGGAGCGGGCGGCCCTCCAGGCGCGCCTGGCCGAGCTCGCCGGCGAGCCGCTCGAGCTGACCATGACGATCGGCGAGCAGCGGCGGCTGGGCGGCGGCGAGCGCTTCGACGTCGTCCAGCCGCACCGGCACGCCGCCGTCCTCGGGACCGCGGCGCACGCCACGCACGCCGACGCGCAGGACGCGGTGGCGTGCGCCAAGGAGGCCGCGCCGGCCTGGCGGGAGCTGTCCTCCGACGACCGCGCCGCGGTGTTCCTCCGGGCCGCCGAGCTGCTCGCCGGCCCGTGGCGGCAGACGCTCAACGCCGCGACGATGCTCGGCCAGAGCAAGACCGCCTACCAGGCCGAGATCGACAGCGCCTGCGAGCTGATCGACTTCTGGCGCTGGAACGTGCACTTCGCCCGCGAGATCGTGTCCGCGCAGCCGGTGTCCTCGCCGGGCGTGTGGAACCGGAGCGACCACCGCCCGCTCGAGGGGTTCGTCTACGCCGTCACCCCGTTCAACTTCACCGCGATCGCCGGCAACCTGCCCACGGCGCCGGCCCTGATGGGCAACACCGTGGTCTGGAAGCCCGCGCCCACCCAGCAGTTCGCCGCGCACTTCCTCATGCGGCTGCTCGAGGAGGCCGGACTGCCCCCGGGCGTCATCACGATGGTCACCGGCGACGGGGCCGCGGTCTCCGACGTCGTCCTGGCCGACCGGGACCTCGCCGGCATCCACTTCACCGGGTCGACGGCGGTGTTCCAGATGCTGTGGCGGCAGGTGGGAGAGCGCATCGCCTCCTACCGGGGCTACCCACGCATCGTCGGCGAGACCGGCGGCAAGGACTTCGTCGTCGCCCACCCCTCGGCCGACGTCGACGTGCTGCGCACCGCGCTGATCCGCGGCGCGTTCGAGTACCAGGGGCAGAAGTGCTCGGCGGCCAGCCGCGCCTACGTGCCGCGGTCGGTGTGGGCCCGGGTGCGCGACGACCTGGTGGGCCAGACCGAGTCGCTGCCGATGGGTGACGTCACCGACTTCTCGATCTTCATGGGCGCCGTCATCGACCGGAAGTCGTTCTCCAAGCTGTCCGGCGTCATCGACCGGGTGGACGACGACCCGGCGCTGTCCATCGTGGCGGGCGGCCAGGCCGACGACAGCGAGGGCTTCTTCGTGCGCCCGACGATCATCGAGGGCACCGATCCCGGGCACGAGGTCTTCACCACCGAGTACTTCGGACCGGTCCTGGCGGTGCACGTCTACGACGACGCCGACTACGACGCGGT
This sequence comes from Geodermatophilus sp. SYSU D00697, assembly GCF_054050175.1. Classification (NCBI taxonomy): domain Bacteria; kingdom Bacillati; phylum Actinomycetota; class Actinomycetes; order Geodermatophilales; family Geodermatophilaceae; genus Geodermatophilus; species Geodermatophilus sp. SYSU D00697. Next base: position 120,964 of record NZ_JBJGYV010000012.1, on the reverse strand, counting down.
GCTCGCCCAGATGGAGTCCGCGGCGCCGTACGCGCTGACCGGGGCGGTCATCGCCCAGGACCGCGCCGCGATCGCGCACGCCGAGCGGTTCCTGCGGTTCGCCGCGGGCAACTTCTACGTCAACGACAAGCCGACCGGCGCCGTCGTCGGCCAGCAGCCCTTCGGCGGCGGTCGGGCCTCGGGCACCAACGACAAGGCCGGCGCGGCGCAGAACCTGCAGCGCTGGACGTCGACCCGGTCGATCAAGGAGACGTTCGTGCCGCCGACCGACTGGCGCTACCCGCACATGGGGTGAGGACCCTCGCCCTCCTCCGGGAGATCCGCACAGTGGCCGCCATCGGGGGCCCGACACCGATGGCTGTGCAGATCTCGCGGCTCAGGCGGGCCAGTGGACGAGGCCGTCGTCCCCGAGCACCGCGCCGGCCGCGGGGACGTGCGGCGTCAGCCGCCCGTCGGGCATGAGGTGTTGCACCGGCACGCCTCGGCCGAGGACGGCGACGTCGGCGATCAGCCGCCGGTGGCAGCGCCACCACACGCTCTCGCTGCACATGACCGCCACGGGATCCCCGGCCGCGTCGGCCAGCACCTCGTCGAGGGCGGCGGCGAACTCCGCCGTCCGGGTGTGGGCGGCGTAGGCGGCGAACTGCGCGACGGTCCACCACCCGTCCTCCACCGGCTCCCCGGGAGGCAGCTGGCGTCGGCCCCCGAGCCGCGCGTCCCACCGGTAGCCGATGCCGGCCGCGGGCAGCCACTCCTCGAGGGCCTCGCGCCGGACGTCGGGGTTGGTACGACTGCCGGGGAACCGGCGGACGTCGACGACCCGCGCGACCCCCGCCGCGGCCAGCCGGGCGCCCAGGCGCGAGCGGTCCTCGGGGCCGTGGCCGACGGTGAGCAGGGGCATCCCCGGTCCCTACCCGCCCCCGCGGTGCAGGCGGGGCATGCTGGTCGGCCGGGCGACGGTGCCCGGGGGAGAGGAGCGGTGTGGCCGGCGGGACGAGGACGAGGGAGTCGCTGTGGCGGCTCCCGGCGATGCGGGCGCTGGTCGGCGCCACGGCGCTGGGGTTCGCCAGCTACTGCCTGACGCTGGCCTCGCTGCCGGCGTACGCGGTCGCCGGCGGCGCCGACCCCGACCTCGCCGGCGTGGTCACCGCCGTCCTGCTCGGGGTCACCGTCGCGGTGCAGGCGGTCGTCCCGGCGCTGACCGCCCGCTTCGGGCTCGGCCCGGTGCTGGCCGCGGGGCTGTTCGCGCTGGGGGCACCGGCCCCGCTGTACGCCGTCGGGGACGGGCTGGGCTGGCTGTCGGCGATCGGGGTGGTGCGCGGGGCCGGGTTCGCCGTGCTCACCGTCCTCGGGGCGATGCTCGCCGCTCAGGTGGCCCCGCCCGACCGCCGCGGGGAGTCGATCGGCCTGTACGGGCTGGCCATCGCGGTGCCCAACCTGGTCGCCGTCCCGGCGGGGGTCGCCCTGGTCCTGGACGGGCACGCGGGCTGGCTGGCGTGGCTGGCCGCCGCGCCGGTGCTCGCCCTGCCCCTGGTGCCGGTCCTGGTGCGGTCGGTCCGGCTGGAGCCGGCGGCCGGTGGGGCGTCGCGGGCCGCGGCGCTCGCCGCGCTCGCGCCGTCGGTCGTGCTGCTGGTGGTCACCCTCGCCGGTGGCGGGCTGGTGACCTTCCTGCCGATCGAGCGCCCGGACGGCGTGCTGGCGACGGCGGCGCTGCTGGTCTTCGGCGTCACCGGGGCCCTCACCCGCTGGCGGGCCGGCCTGCTCGCCGACCGCGTCGGCCCCCGGCTGCTGCTCCCGGCGGCCCTGGTCGTCGCCGCTGCCGGGCTGGCGGCGGTCGCCGCCGGGCTCGGCGCGGGCGACGCCTGGGTGGTGGCCGGGGCGGCGGTGTTCGGCGCCGGGTTCGGCGCGGTGCAGAACCTGACCCTGGTGACCGCCTTCGCCCGCGCCGGGCAGGGCGGGTCGACCGCGGCCAGCGCGATGTGGAACGCCTCGTTCGACGTCGGCACCGGCGTCGGGGCCCTGGTGCCGGGCCTCGTCGCGGCGGGCATCGGCCTGCCGTGGACCTACGTGCTGGTCGCCGCCGTCCTGGTGGCCGTGCTGCCGGTGGCACTGGTGGCCACCGGCCGGCCGCGTCGCTGACTCAGCCGGAGACGCGCGCGGCCGCCTCGCGCAGCGCCCGCAGGAACAGGATCTCCTCGGCCGACCGCAGCAGCCACGCCCGCAGGCCGTCGGCGTCGGTGCGGGAGGCGTCGCGCAGCTGGGCCAGGCGCAGCTGCCGGGTGCTGGCCTGCGCGCGCTGGGCGGGCGGCAGCTGCCGGCCCTCGGCACGGGCGAGCGCGGTCAGCCCGGCGCCGACGAAGACCAGGTCGCGGATCTCGCCGATCCCGGCGAGCAGGTCCTCGGCCCCGGTGGCGTCCTCGGCGGTGAGCCGGCGGACCAGCTCGTCGGCGGTCCGCCGGCCGGTCTCCTGCGGATGGGGTGTGGTCACCGCCCCACTCTGCCTGCCCGGTCCGGGCCGGCGCTCCGGGGGTGCCCCTCGCGCTGCCGGGGTCCCGCCGGACCCCTGGAGCACGGGGAGCACCCCCGGAGGGCGGGTCAGGCGTCCCGGCGCGAGAACGCCACCGCCGCGACCACCAGGACGGCGGCGACCTCGGCCACGAACACGGCGAACCCGGGCCACGGGTCGAGCAGCAGCGGGTTGAACGACTCGGGCGTCGCGACCGCGGAGCCGGCGTTGCCGGGCATCAGCTTCGTCGCCCACTCGCCCAGGCCGCCGGGCAGCAGCATCACCATGTTGCCGACGACGAACACCAGGCCGAGGACGATCGACAGCGCCGCGGCGGTGTGCCGCACCAGCAGCCCGACGGCGGCGGCGAGCAACCCGAGACCGGCCATGTAGAGGCCGCTGCCGACCAGCGCCCGCAGCACGCCGTCGTCGGTGAGGGCCAGGCCGATGCCCTCCCGGTCGAGGAACCAGTTGCCGGCGAGGTACCCGGCCAGCGCGGTCAGGGTGCCGGCGACGAACAGCGTCCCGGTGAGGACCAGGGCCTTGGCCGCGAGCACCGTGCCGCGCCGCGGGGTGGCCGCCAGCGTCGCCCGGATCATCCCGGTGCCGTACTCGCTGGTGACCGCCAGCGTCCCGAGGACGACCGCGGTGACCTGGGCGAACATCATCCCCCAGGTGATGAACGCGCCGATCGGCTCACCGGTGTCCCCCCGGGCGAGGTCGGGGGCGACCAGCGCGCAGACCAGCGTGGTCAGCCCCGCCCCCAGGACGACCATCGCCACGAGCGACCACGGGGTCGACCGGACGGTCCAGAACTTGATCCACTCCGCCCGCAGCGTCGCGCCGAACCCGGGCGCGGCCGGGGCCGCGAGGCGGGCCGGGGCCGGCGTGCCCACGGCGGTCATCGCCGGGCCGCCGCGTACTCGACGCTGTCGGCGGTGAGCGTCATGAAGGCGTCCTCCAGCGAGGAGCGGACCAGCGTGAGCTCGTGCAGCAGCAGGCCGGAGCGGCCGACCAGCTCCCCGATCGCGGCGGCGTCCCGCCCCTGGACGCGCAGCTCCGCGCCGTGCGCGGCGACGTCGAGACCATCCCGGCGCAGCAGCGTGGCGACCTCGTCGTGCTGCGGGCTGCGCACCCGCACGTAGGAGGCGGCGTGCTCGGCGATGAACTCCGCCGTCGAGCAGTCGGCCAGCACCCGGCCGCGGCCGATGACCAGCAGGTGGTCGGCGGTCTGCGCCATCTCCGACATCAGGTGGCTGGAGACGAACACCGTGCGCCCCTCGGCGGCGAGCTGCCGGGCCAGGGTGCGCACCCAGCGGATGCCCTCCGGGTCCAGCCCGTTGACCGGCTCGTCGAGGACGACGACGGGCGGGTCGCCCAGCAGCGCCGCGGCGATGCCCAGCCGCTGCCCCATGCCGAGGGAGAAGCGGCCGACCCGCGTGTGCGCGACCGAGGTCAGGCCGACCAGGTCCAGCACCTCGTCGACGCGGAGGACCGGGATGCCGTTGCTCGCGGCCAGCCAGCGCAGGTGGTCACGGGCGGAGCGCCCGGGGTGCAGCGCACGGGCCTCGAGCAGCGCGCCGACCTCGCGCAGGGGCGCGGGGGAGTCGGCGTAGCGGCGGCCGTTGACGGTGACGCTGCCGGAGGTGGGCTCGTCCAGGCCGAGGACCATGCGCATGGTCGTCGACTTGCCTGCGCCGTTCGGGCCGAGGAAGCCGGTGACGCGCCCGGGGTGCACGGTGAAGGAGACGCCGTCGACGGCGGTCTTGGAGCCGTAGGTCTTGGTGAGCCGGTCCGCGGTGATCATGCGGCGGCCCGGCGGGGCGAGGGCTGGGAACTCATGCCGTCGAGGCTGTCGTCCGGCGCCACCCCGCTCCATCCGGGAGCGCCCTGAACCGACCCTGAACGGTCCCGGAGGGGGACGCCCGGGGTCAGGCGGTGCGGAGCAGCCCGCCGTCCGGGTGCAGCAGGCGGCGGAGGGCCACCGCGGCCTCCCGGCCGGCGCGGTTGGCCCCGACCGTGCTCGCCGACGGCCCGTACCCGACCAGGTGCACCCGCGTCTCGACCGCGACGGCGGTGCCGGCCATGCGGATGCCGCCGCCGGGGCCGCGCAGGTGCAGGGGTGCCAGGTGGCCGAGCGCGGCGCGGAAGCCGGTGGCCCACAGGATCGCGTCGGCGCGGACGGAGCGGCCGTCGTCCCACGCGACGCCGTCCGGGGTGATCCGGTCGAAGACGGGCAGCCGGTCCAGGACCCCGCGCTCGCGGGCCTCCCGCACCCACGGGGTGACTACCAGGCCGGTGACGCCGACGACGCTGCTCGGCGGGCGTCCCTCCCGGACCGCGTCGGCCACCAGGGCGACCGCGGCCCGGCCCGCCTCCGGCCCGAACGGCTCCTCCCGCCACACCGGTGGGTGCCGGGTGACCCAGGTGGTGTCGGCGACCTCGGCGATCTCGCCGAGCAGCTGGACCGCCGAGGCGCCGCCGCCCACGACGACCACCGACCGGCCGGCGAACTCGGCGGCCCCGCGGTAGTCGACCGGGTGCAGCTGCCGGCCGCGGAACAGCTCCTGGCCGGGGTGTCTCGGGACGAACGGGGCGGTCCAGGTGCCGGTCGCGTTCACCACCGCGTCAGCGGTCCAGTCGCCGGCCGAGGTCTGCACGAGGAACCGTTCGCCGGACCGGCGCACGGCGGTCACCCGCACCGGCCGCTGCACGGGCAGCCCGAAGTGCCGCTCGTAGTCGGCGAAGTAGGCCGGCACCGCATCGGCGGCGGGCACGTCGTCGCCCGCCTCGGGGAAGGGCAGCCCCGGCAGGTCGTGCACGTGGTGGGTGCGGGCCAGCGTCAGCGAGGGCCACCGGTGCTGCCAGGCTCCGCCGGCACGGGCCTCGCCGTCCAGGACGACGAAGCCCGTGCCGGGCGCGAACCCCTGCCGCGCGAGGTGGTGGGCGGCGCTCAACCCGGCCTGGCCGGCGCCGATGACGACGACCTCGACGTCCCTGCTCACGGCAGGGACAACCGCGCCGGGCGTGCGGGCCTTCCTCAGCCGAGACGGGCGGGGGTGAGCCGGTCCAGCTCGGCCCCGGTGAGCGTGACGGTGTCCCGCGGGTCGTACCCGAACCGCACGGTGACCGCGCCCAGCCGTGCCTCGACCAGGTCCGTGGGGCGCTCGTCCGAGCCGTCGGCGGGCCGGTACCACCAGCGCTCCGCGAGCACCGGCAGGCCACGGTGCCGCAGCCACTCCGCCGCCTCCTCCCGGTCGGGGAAGGCGCGAAGGGCGGAGCCGAAGAGCGCGTGGGCGACCACGCACCCGGCGTCGTCGCGCCGCTCGGTGCTGAGGTAGCCCACCAGTTCGCCGTCCACCTCGCGGTGGACCGGCTCCAGCTGCTCGGTCCGGGTCACGTCCCGACGGTAGGGAGGCGGGCAACCGGGTTTCGGCGCATCTTGCGGATCCCTTGCGGTTGCGCGGCGGGAGTCCTGCGGTCGGCCCGCCAGAGTCCCTCGTGTCGCCGGGACACCGGCGAGGACGACACGAGGGAGGACCACCGTGAGCAACCGGGACACCCGCGCCACCCGCGCCCGGATCGCCGCCTCGATCGGCGTGCTCGGCGTCGCCGCGGCCGTCGCGGGCCTGGGCACCTACGGGACCTTCACCGACAGCACCACCCCGGTGGTCACCGATCTCGGCACCGGCGTGCTGTCCATCGCGCTGACCGAGGCCGCCGACGCCGCCACGGTGTCGCTGTTCGACCACGGGGTCTTCCTGGCCGGGGACTCGGAGAGCTCGGCGATCGACCTGGTCAACGACGGGACGGTCGGGCTCTCGGAGCTGCGGCTGGGCTCGGTCGCGACGTCGTCCAGCGCGCTCGACAGCGACCCGGTGCACGGGCTGCAGCTCACCGTCGAGGGGTGCTCGGAGGACTGGGAGTCCGCCGGCGGGGACTGGACCTGCGGCGGGACGGCGACCCGCTTCTACTCGGGCCCGATCGTGCTCGACGCGGTGCTCGACGGGGCGGCCGACCTGGCGCCCGGTGGCGTCACGCACCTGCTGCTGACCGCGTCCCTGCCGTCGACGACCGGCGCGGACCTCGTCGAGGGGGCCAGCAGCTCCCTGGACTTCACCTTCAGCGGTGTGCAGCGCGGCGGCGCACCACGATGAGCCGGCCCTGCACGGCCTGACGACGGCCCAGGGAGCATCACCCGGGGCGCGGAGTCAGGCGGTGGACAGGGGCTGATGGACAGCCGGCGTCTCCATCGCACGGGGGGACGGAGCCGCCGGCCGGCACGGCCGGCGACGCCGCGGGGGACGGCGTCGCCGGGCACGGACGACCGGTGCTCCCGCGGGGGACGGGAGCACCGGCCGGCACCACCGGCGACGCCGCGGGGGACGGCGTCACCGGGCACGACGATCGGTGTTCCCGCGGGGGAGCGGGAGCACCGACCGAGGGGACCGGCGCGGCCGCGGGGGAGGGCGGTGCCGGCCCCCAGGGGGACGACGAGGCCGGCCGCGGGGCTCCCGCGGCCGGCCTCGCGGCGTCCGGGGCACGGCTCAGGCCGGGGACGGCCCGAGCCCGGAGACCAGGTGGTCGACCAGTTCCTCGAGGTCCACGGGGCTGCGCGGGTTGGACGCCCGCATCCGGTCGAGCGCCAGGCCGCGCAGGATCCAGTTCAGGGTGTGCACGCGGGACGGCGCCACCTGCCCGTTGGCCACCGCGGCGGCGAGCACCGTGCCGACGGCCTGCGCGAGGGGACGGTCGAAGACGGTCGTGACCGCGTGCTTGATCCGCGGACTCCACTCCGCGGCGCTCAGGACGGCGGTGACCACCTGGTCGTCCCGCCGACGGGCGGCCAGCCAGGGCCGCACGAGCGCGGCGAGGTCGGCCCGCAGGTCCCCGCTCGCCGTCGGGACGTCGAACACGTGCACCCGCTCCAGGGCCGTGGCGACGATCTCCTCGAGGTCGTCCTCCTCGATGAGCGGTCCGGCCGACCCCGCGCGGGCCCGGATCTCCTGCACGGTCAGCCCCGCGTAGCCCACGTCGACCAGCGCGTCGAGGGCCGCGGACAGGACCAGCCGGGCACTCGGCGAGTCCCAGTCGAACCGGCGGTGCATCGTCCTCCTCCGTGCGCGGCGGCCCGTCCTCGCCGGTCGACGCTAGGAGATCACCTGCGGAACGACCGCGTTCCGTCACGCGGCGTGTTGGGGCGGGCGCCGCGCCCGGTCCGCTGCGCCAATTTCGGATACGCGCTACGTTCGGGTGGTGACGGTGGGTGACGAGGTGCGGCAGCCGGAGGTCGCGCGGACCCGTACCCGCAGGGGCGGCCGCCGGCTGGACCCGGCGCGGGACGAGGCCATCGCCGCCGCCGTGCTCGAGGTGCTCGGCCGGGAGGGGTGGTCCGGGCTGACGATGGACGCCGTGGCCATGGCGGCCGGCGTGGGGAAGGCGACGATCTACCGGCGCTGGTCGAGCAAGGCCGACCTCCTCCTGGGGGTCATGGACGTCGCCGGCGGGGACGGGGTGACCGCCCCCGACACCGGCGACCTCCGCGGTGACCTCGTCGCCCTGCTGACCGCCGCCGTGGCCCGGCTCTCCGGCCCCGCCGGCCGGACGACACGCAGCCTGCTGGGAGCGGTGATCGACGACCCGGCGCTCGCCGGGGCCTACCAGCGCGGCCCCCTGGCCTGCTGGGACCTGGCGTGGGCGACGGTGTTCGACCGGGCGGTCGACCGCGGCGAGATCACCCGGGAGGCGGCGGGCTCGCTGGCGGTGGAGGTCGGCCCGGCGGTGCTGGCACTGCGCTGGCTGGTCACCGGGCGGGCCGTCGACGCGGACCTGGTGACCGAGGTCGTCGACGACCTGGTGCTGCCGTTGCTCCGCTGCCCACGGAGGCGGCCCGAGGGGACCTGAGGGTCGCGCGGCGCCGTCCCCGCGTTTCGGACCGGGGTGAACGGGGCAAGCGGGCGGACCCGACGTCGGGAGGGCCGGGTGAACCTGGAGAAGGTCGTCTTCGGCTTCTTCGTCCTGCTCGCGGCGACCCTGAACTTCGGCTTCTTCATCGGCGACATCGACGACCCCACGGTGCACAACCCCTACGAGCTGTTCGCCGCGGTCGTGGTCAACCTCATCGCGACCGTGCTGAAGTTCGGCGACCGCACCCAGATCGGGGCCGTGCACCTGGCCACCAGCCTGGTCGCCGACCTGCAGCTGATCGGCGCGGCGTTGATGTACGGCTATGCCGTCTACGTCTCGACCGCGGGGATGACCCCGGCGTGGACGGCCAGCGTCGTGTCGTTGTCCGGCGGCGCGCTGCTGGCCAACATCGTCTCCGTCGTCCTGCTGGTGGTCGAGACGGTGTCCTTCCACCGCGGCTGAGGGGAGACCGGCGTGGGCAACCCCCTGCTCACCTTCTGGCGGCAGATGTTCGGCGTGGAGGAGGACGAACGGCGGGGACGGCGCACCCTCGTGCGCGCCGCGGCGTCCTCGGCCGCCCAGGCCTCGGCCACGATCTTCCTGGTCATGCGGCGGATGCGCGCGCCGCTGATCGTGCTCATCGGCATCTTCGCCATCAGCGTGCTCGGCCTGACCCTCATCCCCGGGCAGGACGCCGAGGGCCGGCCGTGGGACATGGGGTTCTTCGACGCCTTCTACGTGATGAGCTACACCGCGTCGACGATCGGCTTCGGCGAGATCCCGTACCCGTTCACCTACAACCAGCGGATGTGGGTGACGATCTCGATCTACCTCACCGTCATCGGCTGGGCCTACGCGATCGGGTCCCTGCTCGCCCTGGTGCAGGACCGGGCCTTCCGCTCCGCTCTGGCGCTCCAGCACTTCACCCGCAAGGTCCGCCGCCTGCGGGAGCCGTTCGTGCTCATCGCCGGCCACGGGCGGGCCGGTGAGCTGCTGGGGCACTCGCTGGACGCGCTGGGCCGCAGGTTCGTCGTCCTCGACCTGTCCGAGCAGCGCATCGACGACCTGGAGCTGGGCTCCTACCACGCCGACGTCCCCGGGCTGGCCGCCGACGCCCGCGACCCCGGCCACCTCGCCGTCGCCGGCCTCGACCACCCCTGCTGCGAGGCGGTGGTGGCGCTCACCAACGACGAGGAGGCCAACCTCACCGTGGTCATGGCGGCGGCGCTGCTGCGGCCCGACCTGCCGGTGATCGCCCGGGCGACCTCCCGCGGCATGGCCGAGCGGATGCGCGCCTTCGGGTCGCCGAACGTGGTCAACCCCTTCGACCGGTTCGGGGACCACCTGCGGCTGTCGCTGCGCGCGCCGGCGTCCTACCAGCTGCTGACCTGGCTGGAGAGCGCCCCGGGGTCGCCGCTGCCGGTGCGCGGCACCCCGCCGCGCAGCGGCCGCTGGGTCGTCTGCGGCTACGGGCGCCTGGGCCGGGAACTGACCGGGGACCTGCGGGCGGAGGGCATCCGGGTCACCGTGGTGGAGTCCCTCCCGACCGACGCCGAGACCGACGGCCTGCTGGTCGTCGACGGCTCGGAGCCCGGGGCGCTGGCCGAGGCGGGGCTCGAGGACGCGGTCGGCTTCGTCGCCGGCACCGACAACGACACCGCCAACCTGTCGCTGGTGGCCGCCGCACGCCGGAGCAACCCCCGCCTGTTCGTCGCGGCGCGGCAGAACCGCCCGGCGAACGCCCCGCTGTTCGCGGCGATCGGGGCCGACTCGCTGCTGGTCCCCACCGAGGTCATCGCGCACGAGGTCTACGCCCAGCTGGCGACGCCGCTGCTGTGGCGGTTCCTGCGCGAGATGCCGGCGCGCGGCAACGAGTGGGCGGAGGACCTGATCGACCGGCTGACGGGGCGGTGCGGCCGGCACCTGCAGTCGCTGTGGAAGGTGCGGCTGACCCCTGCCGAGGCGCCCGCGCTCGTGCGGTGGCTGGCGACGGGGGAGGCGCGCCTGGGCGACGTCATGCGCAACCCCGAGAACCGGGACGAGCCCGTGCACGCGATGGTGCTGCTCGTCCTCCGCGGAGGCGAGGCCACGCTGGCGCCGGACGCGGACTTCCTGCTCCGCCCGGAGGACGAGCTGCTGCTCGCCGGGTGGGGCGCGGCCCGCCGGGCGCTGTCGACCGTCCTCGTCGTGGACGCCACCCTGGAGTACGTGGTGACCGGACGGCGGGTGCCCTCGAGCTGGATCTGGCGGAAGCTCAGCCGCTCGCCCGCGCCCGCGCCCGCCGAGGAGCCGGAGTCGCGGCCCACCGCACCCACGCCGTCCTGACGTCCGCGGACCCCCACCGGGGCGGCGGCCGGTGCTTCACTGGACGCCCAGGCGGAGGCCGGTACGTCGGCCACGTCCCGGCGCGGCCGCGACGACCTCCCCCCGAGGTCGAGCCGCACGGGTGAGGAGCCGCCAGATGGACACGCCCAGGACGTCCCTGTCCGCCCGCCCGTGCTTCGCCGGCGACATCGGCCCGGAGCGCCGGGAGATCGAGTGCGAGCCGGTGACCGAGCCGGCCGCCGCCCCGTCCGAGCCGGCGCCGGCGCCGGTGGCCCCGGCCCCCGCGGCCCCGGCTCCGGCGTGACGGCCGCGGGCGACCCGCCCCCGGACCCGCCCGCGCTGGTCGCCGGGGAGCTGCGGGGCTATCGGCGCTTCCGGCTGGCCGAGGACGGGCTCCGGCCGCCGGTGCACGTCGGCACGGGTCCCTGGAGCGGGGAGGTGCACTCCGCGCGGTGCACCGTCGACGAGGCGCACGTGCCGCCCGCCCGGGGGTGCGGCTGCGGCCTCTACGGCTGGTACCACCCGAGCCACACCGGGTTGGGCGCCGGGTGGGGGGACGTGACGGCGGTGATCGCCGCCCGCGGCCGCATCGTCCTCGGTGACACCGGGTTCCGGGCCGCCGCGGCGCGGGTCGAGGCGGTCAGCCTCCCGCGCCGCACCCGCCTGCGCCGGCGCCGGTGCGAGCGGCTGCTGGCCGAGCGGTACCCCCGGGCGGTCGTCTACCGGTCCCGGCGCCGCATGCTGCGCCGGCACCCGCCCGAGGACCTGTCCGCGCTGGGCATCACCGTCCGCCCCAGCCGGGCGCCGCGTTACCGCTGGGCGGCCCTCGCCGTGTGGCTGGTCGGCGTCGCGGCGCTGTGCTCGGTGGCGGTGGTCCCGCGGAGGACGCTCGCCGCGATGGGCCCGGCCGAGTGGCTGGCGGCCCTCGCCGGCTTCCTCCTGTGGCAGGGGACCCTGGTCTGGCTGGTGTTCCGGGGGTCACCGCCGCCAGGAGGCCGGGACGCGGGTCCGGCCGGTCAGGCGCCGCGGTAGGTGCCGAGCGTCCAGAGGTTGCCGTCGGCGTCGCGGACGTCGAACTGGTGGGACCCGTAGTCGGTGTCGTGCAGCTCGCGCAGGACCTCGACGCCGGCCATCCCGCGGACCCGCTGCCAGACCGCGTCGACGGTGGCCGGGTCGGCGGCGACGACGTAGACGCCCTGCGGGCCCAGGCCGCCCCAGTCCCCGGGCTTGCCGCGGCTGCCGAACATGACGCCGCCGCCGTCGGGCCAGCGCGCCTCGGCGTGCTCGACGGTCCCGTCCTCGCCGCGGTAGCAGGCCGTGACCACGAAGCCGAGCCCCTCGGTGAGGAATCGGATGCCGGCGTCGACGTCGGTGAAGCCGACGCTGGGCCAGACGGTGGGCGCGGGACGGTCGGTGCCGGTGGAGTGGGCGGGTGCGGTGGGGATCTCGGTGGTCATGTCCGGGAGGGTGCCTCCGCGGCGGCACCGGTGTCTTGGACGAATGGGAGCTCCTCGCGCAGCCAGGTCCCCACGCTGCACCCGGCCAGCGCCCGCCACTCGCGGGCCAGGTGCGGCTGGTCGGCGAACCCGCAGCGTGCGGCGACCTCGGCCAGGGACGGGCGCCCGGGAGCGACCAGCAGCCGCCGGGCGGTCTCGAACCGGGCGATCCGCGCGACCTGCTTGGGGGTGAGCCCGGTCGCGAGCCGGAACCGCTCGGTGAGGTGCCGCCGGCTCCACCCGACCGACGCGGCGAGGTCCTCGACCCGGCAGCGGCCGGAGCTGCGGTGCAGCAGCCGCCAGGTCTCCCGCACCTCCGGCGGCACCGGGTCGGGAGTGCCGTCGAGCCGGGCCAGCAACGCATCGTCGAGCCGGGCGAACCGCTCGGTCCAGCCGGGGGCCTCGGCGAGCTGGTCCACCAGCCGTTCGGCGGCGGCGCGACCGAGGACGTCGCCCAGGTCGACCGCGCGCTCGCCGAGCTCGCCCGCGGGCAGGCCGAGCAGGGCGCTCGCGCCGAGCGGGGTGAGCCCGTACTGCAGCCCGTCCTGCGGGCGGCTCGCATCGATCAGCGCCGGCCGGGTGTGCAGACCCCCGACCACGGCGTGGGCCGCGACCGCGCCCCCGAGGCCGGTGAGCCGCAGCGGCGCGGCCAGCTCGACGACCAGGGTCAGGTGGCGGGACGGCAGCCCGCGGTGCACCCCGGTCGGGTTGGCCTCGACCCGGTAGCCGTGCGCCTCGGCGACGAAGGGCCGCAGCAGGGGCGGCACGCGGTGCTGCACGAGGAGCACGGGTCCGCGACCTCCCGCTGGGTGCCGGCCGGTGGTCCGGTCATCCTGCCCACCGGCCGCCCGGAGGGGGAGGCGTTCCCGCGGGAACGCCCACCGCGGGAGGGGCCGGGACGACGAAGCGGCCCCGTCCCGGAGGGAGGAGGCCGCTGTCGGAGGGTGCGCCATCAGGGACTCGAACCCCGAACCCGCTGATTAAGAGTCAGCTGCTCTGCCAATTGAGCTAATGGCGCGTGTCGTCCGGCTCGGCCGGCAACGAGGGGAAACGATACCAGCGCCGTCGCAGGTGCCGTCGGGGTGGTCCCGGCCGGGCGTCCGCCCCTGTTCCGGTTCCGGCATGGACACTGGGACGACGGTGCAGGCGGCCGGAGCGGGGAACGGCTGCCGACGAGGGAGAGGGACACGCATGCGACGGACGGCCGCGCTGGTCACGGCGGGGGCACTGGCCCTGCTGACCGGGTGCCAGGGCAGCGACGGCGGCGGGTCGGCGAGCGCCGCACCCACCGCGACGGCCGCGCCGCCCGCGCCGGCCACGGTCGAGGTGTCCCCGGCCGACGGCTCGGCCGACGTGTCGCCGACCGTTCCGCTGGAGATCTCCGTCACGGACGGCGAGCTCACCGACGTCACCCTCGTCGACGGGGGTGGTGCGGCGGTGACCGGGTCGGTCGCGGACTCACCGGACGACCCGGCCACCGACGTCTGGACGCCGGACACCCCGCTGGCCTACGCCACCAGCTACACCCTGACCGCGACCGCCGAGGGCGCGGACGAGCAGCCGGTGGAGGCCTCCACCACGTTCACCACCGTCGACCCGGGCACGGTCACCACGCCGTCCATCGGGCCGCTGGACGGTCAGACGGTCGGCGTCGGCATGCCGATCCGCGTCTACTTCGACGAGCCCGTCACCGACAAGGCGGCCGTCGAGAGCCACCTCCAGGTGACCAGCTCCACTCCCACCGACGGCGTCTGGAACTGGTTCAGCGACACCGAGGTGCACTTCCGGCCGTCCCAGTACTGGCCGGAGAACACCGACGTCACGCTCGAGGCCGACCTCTACGGCATCGACTTCGGCAACGGCGTGTGGGGGGAGAAGGACCGCACCGTCTCCTTCCGCATCGGGGAGCGGCACGTCTCCATCGCCGACGCGTCGACGCACACCATGGAGGTCTACGACGGCGACCAGCTGGTGCAGACCTGGCCGATGAGCGCCGGCAGCCCGGACAACCCGAGCTACAACGGGGCGCACGTGGTGACCGAGCTCAACCGCGACCGGGTCATGGACTCCAGCACCTACGGCGTGCCGGTCGACAGCCCCGGCGGCTACCGGACGCCCGTGGAGTACGCCGTCCGCATCTCCGACAGCGGCGAGTTCGTGCACGCCGCCCCGTGGTCGGTGGCCCAGCAGGGGCGGGAGAACGTCTCCCACGGCTGCATCAACCTCTCCACCGACCGGGCCGCCTGGTTCTTCGACTTCTCGCAGCCCGGCGACGTCGTGGAGATCCGTGGCTCCAGCGCGGGCACGCTGCGCTCCGACATCTACGACTGGACCATCCCGTGGGAGGAGTGGCAGGCCGGCAGCGCGCTGACGTGAGCTGACCAGCGACCACGGCGTTTCCGCGCCCGGCCGGAGGGGAAGTGATCACTCCGGTCCCGAGTGGAGGAGATGGCCGTGGACACCTGGGTGATCGTGCTCATCGTCGTGGTGGCGGTGGTGCTGCTCGCACTGCTGGCCCTCACCCTGGCCAAGCGCAACCGGATCAACGGCGCGAAGAAGCGCGAGCAGGCGCGCGAGCACCTGCGCGAGGCCCAGCTGCGCGGCGCCCAGGCGGAGAAGGAGCGGGCCGCCGCCGAGGAGCAGGCCGCCCGCGCCCGGCGGGAGCGGGCCGAGGTCGAGGAGCGGACCCGGCTGGCCGAGCAGGAGGCGCAGCAGCGCGCGGCACAGGCCCAGGAGCACGCGTCGGCCGCCGACCAGCTGCGCGCCAAGGCCGAGAAGCTCGCGCCCGGGCTCGCCGACCAGCACGGTCGGCACGCCGACGGCACCTCTCCCGACGGCACGCCCGCCGGCGGCACGCCCGCCGACGGCCGCTACGCCGGTGGCCAGACCGCCGGCCCCGACCAGCCCGCGGGCGGCGCGACCCGCCGCTGAGTTCTCGCCCCTCGGACGGTCACTACGTCCGAGGGGCGATCTCTGCGCCCTGCCGTCGACCCGGAGGGCGCCATGACCGACCTGCTCGCCATCGGTACGCGCAAGGGCCTGTGGTTGGCCCGCAGCGACGACGACCGCCGCACCTGGACGCTGGGGGAGCCGCACCTGCTCGCCCAGGAGGTCGCCGCGGTGTCGATCGACACCCGCCGACCCACGCCACGGGTGCTCGCCGGCATCCAGTACGGGCACTGGGGGCCCACGGTCATGCGGTCCGACGACCTGGGCGCGAGCTGGCAGGAGACCGAGGCCGGCGCCATCCGCTTCCCCGAGGAGACCGGCGCCGCCCTCGCCCGTGTCTGGCAGCTGCGTCCCGACAGCCCCGAGCGGCCCGACGTCGTGTGGGCCGGGTGCGAGCCGCACTCGCTGTGGCGCAGCACCGACGGCGGCTGCACGTTCGAGCTGGTCCGCGGCCTGTGGGACCACCCGCACCGGCCGACCTGGGAGCCCGGGGGCGGAGGCGGGGCGGTGCACACCGTGCTGCCCGACCCGGCGTCGGACCGGGTGACCATCGCGATGAGCACCGGCGGGGTCTACGTCAGCGAGGACGGCGGGAACGGGTGGACGCCGCGCAACTCCGGGATCAGCGCGGTCTTCCTGCCCGAGCCCCCGCCCGAGTACGGCCAGTGCGTGCACAAGGTCGCCGTCGACGCGGCCGGCCCGGACCGCATGTACGCGCAGAACCACTTCGGCGTCTTCCGCACCGACGACGCAGGGAGGGCCTGGACGTCGATCGCCGGTGGCCTCCCGGCCGACTTCGGGTTCCCGATCGTCGCCTCGCCGTCCACCCCCGGGACGGCGTGGGTGGTGCCGCTGGTCGCGGACATGCAGCGGGTGCCACCCGGCGGCCGGCTGCGGGTGCACCGCACCCGGGACGCCGGCGAGACCTGGACCGAGCTGGGGGAGGGGCTGCCCGACGGCTTCTGGGCCGCGGTGATGCGCGACGGGTTCTGCGCCGACGCCGCCGACCCCACCGGGCTCTACGTCGGCACGCGGGACGGCTGCGTCTACGCGAGCTCCGACGAGGGCGACACCTTCACCCTGGTGGCCGACCACCTGCCCGACGTGCTGGTGGTCCGCGCGGCGCGGATCGGCGGATGAGCGTCGAGGTGGTGCTGCCCGGCGTGCTGGCCGACCTCGCCGGCGGGGCCAAGCACCTGCAGCTGGAACCGGGCGGCGGGACCCTCCGGGAGGTGCTCGACACGCTCGCTGCCGACCACCCGCTGCTGGGCCGCCGCATCCGCGACGAGGCGGGCGGGATCCGGCGGTTCGTGAACGTCTACGTCGACGGCGACGACGTCCGGTTCGCCGGGGGGCTGGGGGCGCCGGTGCCCGACGGCGCGGTCGTCCAGGTGCTGCCGTCGGTGGCCGGCGGCTGAGCCGAGCGGTCGGCCGGCCGGCTCAGAGCGCGGCCAGGGTGGCGCACTCGGCGCACAGCTGGGAGTGCTCGTAGCCCTCCGGCGGCCACACGGTCTGCTCGTCGACCGCGACGTAGGCGCCGCACAGCGCCTTGCGGCTGCGGCCGGTGACCCGGCCGATCGTGGCGTGCGCCGGCCCGATCTGCCGGGGCTGCAGGCCCTCGGGGCTGCCCACCGAGCCGACCATCACGACGGCGTGAGCGGTCCCGTAGGAGTAGGCGAGAGTCATGGGCCCCAGGGTCGTTCCGCCCGCCGGGGCCGACCAGCACCCCGGCGGGCGTGTTCGGCGCACCCGCCACAGCCGTCCCACCCGGCACGGGACGGCGCCGCGGTCACCGGCCCGGAGGGGACGACGCCGACGTCACCGCGAGGGCGCCCGGCGGTGCGGTGTCCGGGCCCCCGGCCGTCGCGAAGCTCCACGAGGCACCGGGGAAGCGGTTACCGGCAGCGTCCCGCACCCCGGTGGTGATCGACACGGTGTAGCGGGTGCCGGGGGAGAGGTCGACGGTGGGGTCGAGGGCGACCGAGGCCGTGGCGGGGTCGATCCGCAGCTCGGCGGGGACGGCGCGGCCGGTGGCCGAGTGCAGGCTCACCGAGGAGCGGGTGAGGCCGGTGACCGGCTCGCTGAACACGAGACCGACGAGCGCGTCGGGGGCGACCCCGGTGGCGCCGGACGCCGCGCTCTGCCCGGTGAGGGTCGGCCGCACCCGGTCCGGCGGCGGGGGGCCCTCGGTGGTGAAGCTCCACGTCGTGGCGGTCAGGGGGTGGCCGGCCGCGTCGCGGACCCCGTCGGTGACGCTCACCGCGTAGGTGGTGCCGGCGGCGAGCGGCGCGGCCGGGTCGAGGGTCGCCACCCGGGTGCGCGCGTCGTAGCGGACCGAGGCCCGCACGGCGCCGAGGCCCGCGGCCCGCAAGCCGACCGTGGTGGCCCCGACCCCGGTGACCGGCTCGTCGAACGTGATCCGGACGTCGTCCTCGCGGGGCGCCCCGGTGGCACCGGGTGCCGGGGTCCGGGCGCTGATCGTGGGGGCGGCGGTGTCCACGGTCGGCGCCGCGGTCGTGAACGACCAGGACACCGGGGCGAGCCGGTTGCCCGCCGGGTCCCGGACCTCACCGCCGAGGCCGGCCGTGTAGCGCGTGCCCGCGGCCAGCTCCGCCGTCGGGTCGAGGACCGCCGCGTGGGTGGCGGTGTCGTACCGGACGGTCGCGGGGACGGCGGCGCCCCCGCCCTCCGGGCGCAGCACCAGGGTCGTCGGGTCGACGCCGGTGACCGGCTCGCTGAAGGTGGCCGTGACCGTCGCGTCCCGCGGCACGCCGGTCCTGCCGTCGGTCGGGGTGGACCCGGTGACGGCCGGGACGGCGGTGTCGGGTGCGGGCCCGGTGGTGAAGGTCCACGAGGACCGGGCCAGGGCGTTGCCGGCCGCGTCGCGGATCCCCTCGGTCACGGTTGCCACGAGGGTGGCCTCGGGCGCGAGCGGGTCCGCCGGGTCCAGGGTCGCCACGCGCGAGGCCGGGTCGTAGGTGACCGTCGCCGGCACGGCGCCGTCCGGACCGGTGAGGGTGAGGGTCGTGCCGTCGACACCGCTGACCGGCTCGCCGAACGTCGCGGTGACCGGCGCGTCCAGGGGCACGCCCGTGACGCCGGACGCGGGGGCGGTCGCGGTCGCCACGGGGGCCGCCGTGTCCGCGACCTGCGGGGGCACGGTCTCGGCCGGCTGCTCGGGCTCCGGAGACGCCGGCGCGGCGGCCGTGTCCGCCGGCGTGGGGGTGCCGGTGCCCGTGTCCGCCGGCGCGGGGGTGTCGGTGGCGGCCTCGGTGGGGTCGGCGGCCGTATCCGCCGGCGTGGGGGTGCCGGTGTCCGTGTCCGCGGGGGTGTCGGTGGTCCCCTCGGTGGGGTCGGTGTCCGTGTCCGCCGGCGTGGGGGTGTCGACGGCGCCCTCGGTGGCGTCGGTGTCGGTGTCCGTGTCCGCGGGGGCGTCGGTGGTCCCCTCGGTGGGGTCGGTGCCGGTGTCCGGGAGCGGGGTGGTCTCGCCGTCGGGCAGCGGGGTGTCGCCGCCGGCCGGTGAGCCCTCGCAGCCCTCGGCGGGACCGGGGGTCTCGGCCGGCCCGCTGACGTGCATGGTCGCGACCGGCTGCGGCTCGTCGGGCGGTGGCGCCTCGTCGGGCGAGGCTGGCTCGTCGGGCGAGGTCGGCTCCTCGGGCGAGGTCGGCTCCTCGGGCGACGCCGGGTCCTCGGGCGACGCCGGCTCGGCCAGCACCGACGGCTCCTCGAGCGGCGGTGGCTCGTCGAGCGGCGTCTCGGCCGGCGCCCCGTCGGCCGTCCCCTCGACCGGCGGGAGGTCCGTCGTGGTCCCGGCGGACGGGACCTCGGCGTACTGGTCGTGCCCGACGCCGTGGCCGTTGCCCAGCAGCACCGCCCGCCGCTGTTCCAGCGCGAGGTCCTCGTCGTTGCGCGAGCCGGTGAACGGGGTCCGGTAGCGGATCTGGAACCCGCCGTCCGGATCGGTGGCGACCACCTCGTCGGGGTCGATCCGGTACCCGCCCGTGTCGGTGTGGAACTGGTCGGTCGCGAGCTCGGCGACCGGGATCGGCTCACCGTCGGCGTACCGGGCCACGCCGGACACCAGCACGTCGCCGGTGACCGGATCCAGGAACGGGGTGCCGGTCCACCGGAGGTCGTCGACGGTGACCTCGTCGACGTGGTCCGGCGTGGTGACGACGACCCGGTCGCCGGGGCTGATGTCCGGGGTCTGCACGTCCCAGCAGTCGCCCGGCTGCGCAGCGGCGCCCGCCGGCCGGCGGTTGACCGCCAGCCCGGCGCCCTCCGCGAGGGGACGGGCCGGCCCGCTCGCCCGCCCGAGGACGAGGTCCTCGCCGGTGACCGGGTCCCGGCGCAGCACCTCCACGACCAGCGGTGTCCCCTCGGGGTACCCGGACACGGCCACGGCGTCCGCGGCGGCGGAGACGGTGACGTGCTCGCCCTCGTCCACGCCCGGGCCGGTCAGGGAAGCCCGGGCCGGCGTGGCGCCGAGCAGGTCCTGGCCGATCAGGGCGAGGGCGGTGCCGGCCACCACCGTCGCGACGGCGCCGCGGTGGGTGCGACGGGGAAGGGACGAGCTGGGCATCGCGGCTCCCGGGTCCTGCGCGGTCCTGGGCTCCCTGCCGACGACGCGTGGCCGTCCGTCGTCCCGGACGACCGCGCCGCGACCGCTGGACCGACCCTGACCGGTCGGAGCCGCCCGCGGATCCCGAGTCGAGGGGGTGCCGGGTCCCCGAATCGGGGGGTGCGGCCGCCGGGCCGCGGGACGGCAGCGGTGACCGTGCGCACCACCCCCGGCCCGGCCACCGACGGTCGTGCCGCGCGGTAGGTTCCGCGGCATGGCAGTGCCCGGGGACGCGGCGGTGGGCGGGGACGGCGCGCGCGACCACCTGGGCGACGTGATGACCCGCGTGGCCCGGCAGCTCCAGGAGTCCCACGGCGACGTCGAGGCGACGCTGCACGCGATCACCGCCGCGGCGGTCAGCACCGTGCCGAACGCCGACGAGTGCGGGATCAGCTACGTGATCGGCCGGTCGCGGGTCGAGTCCCGTGCGCCGACCGGCGACCTGCCGCGGCAGGTCGACGCCCTGCAGGAGCACCTCGGTCAGGGCCCGTGCCTGGATGCGGTCTGGGAGGAGGACGTCGTCCGCGTCGACGACGTCGGCACCGACGAGCGCTGGCCGGAGTTCGCCCGGCAGGCTCCCGGCCTGGGGGTGCGCAGCATGATGTGCTTCCAGCTGTTCGTCCACGGCGACCAGATGGGGGCGCTCAACACGTACTCCTCCGAACCGGACGCCTTCGACGACGAGAGCCAGGACGTCGGGCTGGTGTTCGCCGCGCACGCCGCCGTGGCGCTGGCCGGCGCCGAGCACGAGGAGAACCTGCGTGCCGGGATGACCAACCGGGACGTCATCGGGCAGGCCAAGGGCATCCTCATGGAGCGGCACAGGCTCACCGCCGACCAGGCGTTCGGGGTGCTCGCCCGGGCCTCTCAGGAGTTGAACCGGAAGCTGGTCGACATCGCCCGCGAGCTCACCGACACCGGCGCGGTGCCCGGCGGGGACCGACTCAGGGACTGAGCGCCCGGATCGCGCGGTGGGGTGAGGTGCGAGCGGCTACTCGCGGACGACCCACACCTCGGCCGGGCCCTTCGGGGTGTCCTGCTGCTGCACCGGCTCGAACCGCTGGTAGACGCCGAACCAGCGGGGTCCGTCGTAGACCAGCACCGAGGAGGCCAGCTGCTCGGCGGGCACGTCGTCGATCTCGCCGTGCCGAGGGCCACCCCAGTGGAAGATCAACGGCATGGGGGCAGGCTAGCCGTCTCCCGTCGCGACGGTTCAGGGGCTGGCGTCCCCGGCGGGGGGAGTGACGAGGACGCCAGGCCGGGCGCTGGTCCGAGCGACGAGAGGCCCCGGTCGGTCACCGACCGGGGCCTCTCCGCAGGGGTGAGTGACGGGGCTCGAACCCGCGACACCCAGGATCACAACCTGGTGCTCTACCAGCTGAGCTACACCCACCGTGGCCCCGACCAGGTCGGGGCACCGGGACAACGATACCGGGCGGCTCAGGCCTCCGACGCGGCCGGGGGTGTGGTGCCCGGCTCACCGGCGTCCTCGGCGGCGAAGATCGCCGCGAAGGACTCGGTGACCTGCGCGGAGGCGGCCTGTGCCTCGGTCGTCGAGGGGCCGGAACCGTCCACGAACAGCGTCCTGCGGTAGTAGGCCAGCTCGCGGACCGACTCGATGATGTCGGCCAGCGCGCGGTGGGCCAGCCCCTTCTGCGGCTGGGCGAAGTACACCCGCGGGAACCAGCGGCGGGCGAGCTCCTTGATCGAGGAGACGTCGATCATCCGGTAGTGCAGGTGGTCGTCGAGCTCGGGCATGTCGCGGGCGAGGAACCCGCGGTCGGTGCCGATCGAGTTGCCGCACAGCGGTGCGGTCCGCCGCTCGGGGACGAAGCGCCTGACGTAGGCGAGCAGCTGCTGCTCGGCCTCGGCGACGCTGAGCGTCGCTGCCCGCACGGCCTCGGTCAGCCCGGACTTGGCGTGCATCTCGGTCACCACGTCGGCCATGCCGGCGAGGTCGGCGTCCGACGCGGAGATCACCAGGTCCAGCCCGGGGTCGAGGACGTTGAGTTCGGAGTCGGTGACCAGGACCGCGACCTCGATGAGCTTGTCCCGGGTCAGGTCCAGCCCGGTCATCTCGCAGTCGATCCAGACCAGGTGTCCCGCGCTGTCCGCCACGTCCGACGACCCTACGTCCCGCCTGGCACCACCGCCCCGCGTGTCGGCTCCATAGCGCACCCGCCACACCGGTGCCAGTCGGGGCTCGGGAACTGGGCCGTTCCACCACTAGGCTCGGCGGCGATCCGCCCCGACACCAGGAGTTCCGCCGTGCCCGCTGCCGCCGCACCTGCCGCGACCGACCGAGCGGTCCCCCCGGCTCCGGGGAACCTCGCCGCCGCTCTCGGGCACCCCCTGGCCACGCTGCGCTGGCTCTGGGCGGCCTACGCGACCCCGGGGCGGCCCGGCCGGCCCACGGCGCCGGAGGAGCTGCGCTGGATCTACACGGCGTGGTTGGGCGCGTTCCTGCTGAAGATGCTCGGCTCCTCCTGGGACGTCTCCTGGCACTTCAAGTGGCTGCGCGACGACCTGGCCCCGCCGCACCTGCTCAACTCCGCCGGCACCGCGGTGGTGATCGCGCTGGTGGTCTTCCACAGCTACACCGGCCACGGCGTCGACCGCCGGGCGCTGCGCCTGATGCAGGTGGGCATCGCCACCTTCCTGGTCGCCATCCCCATCGACATCCTCAACCACCGCATCAACGGCCTGGACATCACCAGCTGGAGCCCCAGCCACGCACTGCTCTACATCGGGACGGCGATCATGCTGGCCGGGGCGATCCGCGGCTGGTGGCTGTACGCCGCGCCCGGCCGCACCCGCGACCTCGTCTCGCTGGGGCTGTGGCTGTTCTTCGTCGAGAACGTCGTCTTCCCCAACCAGCACCAGGAGTACGGCGTCCTGTCGCTGCAGGCCTACGAGGCCGGCCGGACGACGGCCGAGCCGCAGCTGCTGGACTTCGCCGCGTCCCAGGGGCAGACGCCGACGATGTTCATGCTCCCGGTGCCCTCCTGGGTGCACCCGGCCTGGATGCTCTGCGCCGGCCTGCTCGCGCTGGTGGTGGCCCGCAGGCTGGTCGGCCTGCGCTGGACGGCGACCGCCGTCGCGGCCACCTACCTCGCCTACCGCGGCGTCATGTGGCTGGGGCTGGTCGTGCTGGACTTCCCGCCGTCGGTGCTCCCGCTGGCGCTGCTCGTGGGGGCGGTCGCGATCGACCTCGCGGTCACCCTGCGACTGCCGGGCTGGGTGGCCGGGCCCCTGGTCGCCGCGGCCTTCTACGCCGCCGGTGCCGCCCAGGACGCGATCGGCTTCCTGCCGCCCTGGAACTGGGACCCGGCGGTGGTGCTCCTGACCGGTGTCGTCTTCACCACCCTCTGGACGGCGGTCGACGCGGTGGGCCGCAGCCGGTGGCTGGCCGCCTGGGCGCGCCCGGTCGAACCCGGTCGCGAGGACGCCGTGGACCCGGTGGTGGGCGCGGCCGCAGGCGGCGCGCCGACCCGCTGAGGGCTCCGGCCCTCCGCGTCACATGACGTAACGTTCGGATGACAGAGCTCCGCCGGGGGCGGATCGCCGTCGATCCCCGTGCCCCGGCCCCAGCGCTGGCGCGGTTCCGTACCGCCCCGCCCGCCAGACCCGCTCGGAGGACGACGTGCTGCCCCTCACCCCCATGCCGCTGCAGACGGCGGGGGAGCGTGCGCTCTTCGCCGAGCTGACCCGCTGGGACACCGGCGGCGCGGTCCGGGGGGCGGTCGTGGCCTCCATCCCGGTCGTCGACGGCCCGATGGAGCGGCGGCTCTCCGACGCCGTCCTGTTCGTGCCGGAGGGGCTGGCGGTCGTCCGGGTCGTCGAGGTGCTCCGCCAGAGCGGCGTGGTGACCGCGTCGCCGGAGGGCGCCTGGACGATCGGGAGCGAGCCGGGCAGGCCCGGCGATGTGCTCCAGCTGTCCGGGGGCGGCTCCTCGCCCCTGGACGGGCTCATGCGCGCCGGCATGGACGCCGCCGTCCGGCTGCGGCGGGCGGGGCTCGAGCCCGGCCGGATCGCCCGGCTCACCGTGCTGGTCGGCGACCTGACCGGCCTGGTGCCCGCGGACGGCGACCTGGGCGAGGGCGACCAGGTCGCCCTGGCCGACCCGCGCTCGCTGCTGCTGGGCATCGCCCGCGTGGCGCGCTACACCGGCGTCGACAACCCCCGGCTCTGGACCACCGCCGACGTCCGCGCGGCCCTCGAGGCGCTGGGCCTGGCCGGCCGCGGCCCCACGGTGCAGGAGCTCAACGGCGAGGGTTTCCCGTACTCGCCCTACGTGCTGCGCACCCCCGAGCTGCTCGCCCCCGCCGCGATGACGGCCGCCCCCCGGAGCCCGGCTGCGGCCGCCGCTCCCGCCGCGGCCGCGCCGGCACCCGCACCATCCCCGCCGCCGGCCGGCCGGCCGCTGGTCGACCCCGCGGCCTCGGCCGCGGTGGCCGCCGCCGCCATCCCCGCCGCCGAGGAGGCCGCCGCCCGGGCCGCGGCGGCAGGGGACGCCGCGGTGGCCTCCGCGCCCACTCCCGTGGCGCCCGCGGCGCCGGCCGAGCCGGCCGCCGGGGCGTCCCCGGCCCGTCCGATGGACACCCTCGTCGGCCCGACCGTCGGCGTGACGGCCGACGAGACCGGTGGCATCGGCGGCCTGTTCGCCGGCGCCGAGCCGGAGGAGCGCACGCGGACCGCAGAGCCCGCCGCGCCGGTCGCCGCACCCCCGGCCGCCCGGCCGGCGCTGCCCGACGGGGTCCCGCTGGTCGGACCCCGGCGCCGCCCGCGGTCGGCGCGGCGCACCGCGGTGCTGGTGTCCGCGGCCCTGGTGCTGGTCGTCGTCCTCGGGATCGGCGCGGCGCTGCTGTTCGGCGGGAACGACGACGACCGCGCCTCGGCCGGCACCGGGACGTCGGAGGCGGGGGACACCACCGCACCGGCGGAGGTGGCACCGGCGCCCGCGGCCGGCGACCGCGAGGTGGTCGACGGCCGGACGTTCGTCGTCCGCGGCGTGCGGGTCGACGACACGTGCGCGGGCAACGCCTACGGCGCCGTGGCCGACTTCTTCGCCGACACGGACTGCGCCGGCCTGGGGCGGGCGCTGTACTCGACCGACGTCGAAGGGCGGCCGGTCGTCGTGTCGGTCTCGGTGGTCGACATGGGCGACCCCACGGCCGCGCGGGCGCTGCGCGCGCTGGCCGACCGCAACGGCAGCGGCAACGTCAGCGACCTGCTGCGCGAGGGGGTCCGCTACGACGGCGGTCCCGACCAGCTGTCGAAGGCGGAGTACGCCAGCGCGGTGTCCGGCAGCACCGTGACCATCGTCGAGACCGCGTGGGCCGGCGGCAAGAAGGGCAGCGCCGAGGACCTCGACGTCGTGGCGTCGGTGGGGCTGACGCTGCCGATGCCCGACCCGACCGCCTGAGGCGGCGAGGATCAGGGAACCTGATCCTGCTGCGTCCACCCTCACGATGGACGGTGGAGGAGGACGCTCCACGATCAGGTCGCCTGATCGTCGCCGGCGGCCTCAGGCGGTGGCGGCGGCCTCGGCCATCGCGGCGAGCAGGGCGGCCATCTGGGTCCGCGGCACGCGCCCGGCGCTGTGCGGGGTGGAGTTGATCAGGCCGAACACCGCGTGCGCCCGTGCCCGGCTCGCCGCGGCGTCCGCCCGCGGGTGCAGCCGGCCCAGGACGCCGACCCACACCTCCACGTAGCGGCGCTGCAGGCGGCGCACCTCTGCGGCCTCCTCGTCGGGCAGCGAGCCGAGGTCCCGGTCGTGCACGGTGATCAGTGCAGGGTTGTCGAGGGCGAAGTCGACCTGGAAGGCGATCAACGTGCGCAGCTGGGCGAGCGGGTCGTCCCCGGCGGCGGCCACCCGCTCGGTGCCGCCGGCCAGCAGCCGCTCGCTGATCCGCAGCAGCATCTCGGCGAGCATCGCGTCCTTGCTGGCGAAGTGCCGGTAGATCGCCGGACCGGTGACCCCGACCGCCGCGCCGACGTCGTCGACGCCGACCGCGCGGGCGCCGCGCTCGGCGAACAGCTGGGCCGCCGCCCGCAGGATCTGCTCGCGCCGGGACGGGCGTGCCGCGTCGGAGTGCAGCGCGGTGTCCACCTCGGTCACGGGAGGGATGTTAACGCTCGTTGACCGCCCCCGTGAACCGTCGTTAACATCGCCGCCGTGGACGCACCTGTGCTCTCCCGCACACCGACCGCCGACGGGGAGGCTGCCGCCCGCAACGCCGCGGCCCACGCCGCGCTGGCCGCGGACCTGGCCGGGCAGCTGCGCACCGTGGCCCTGGGCGGGGGCGAGCGCGCCCGGGAGCGGCACGTCGCCCGCGGCAAGCTGCTGCCCCGCGAGCGGGTGGACGCGCTGCTCGACCCGGGCAGCCCCTTCCTCGAGCTGTCCCCGCTGGCCGCGCACGGCCTCTACGACGGCGAGGCCCCGGCCGCCGGGATCATCACCGGCATCGGGCGGGTCTCCGGCCGCGAGTGCGTGGTCGTCGCCAACGACGCCACCGTCAAGGGCGGCACCTACTACCCGATGACGGTGAAGAAGCACCTGCGGGCGCAGGAGGTGGCGCTGCACAACCGGCTGCCCTGCGTCTACCTGGTCGACTCCGGCGGGGCCTTCCTCCCGATGCAGGACGAGGTCTTCCCCGACCGCGAGCACTTCGGCCGGATCTTCTTCAACCAGGCCACCATGTCCAAGGCCGGCATCCCGCAGATCGCCGCCGTCCTCGGGTCCTGCACCGCCGGCGGTGCCTACGTGCCGGCGATGAGCGACGAGGCGGTCATCGTCCGGGAGCAGGGGACGATCTTCCTCGGCGGGCCGCCGCTGGTGAAGGCCGCGACCGGCGAGGTCGTCACCGCCGAGGAGCTCGGCGGCGGCGACCTGCACAGCCGGGTCAGCGGGGTCACCGACCACCTGGCCGAGGACGACGCCCACGCGCTGCAGCTCGTCCGGCAGATCGTCGCCACCCTGGGCCCGCGCAGCCCGCGCCCCTGGGACGTCGAGCCGGCCTGCGAGCCGCTGTACCCGCCGGAGTCGGTCTACGAGGTGGTGCCGCCGGACCCGCGCACCCCCTACGACGTGCGCGAGGTGATCGCCCGGCTGGTCGACGGCAGCCGGTTCGCCGAGTTCAAGCCCCTCTACGGGCAGACGCTGGTCACCGGCTTCGCGCGGCTGCACGGCCACCCGGTCGGGATCATCGCCAACAACGGCGTCCTGTTCAGCGAGTCGGCGCTCAAGGGCGCGCACTTCATCGAGCTGTGCGACCGCCGGAGCATCCCGCTGCTGTTCCTGCAGAACATCACCGGCTTCATGGTGGGCCGCGACTACGAGGCCGGCGGCATCGCCAAGCACGGCGCCAAGATGGTCACCGCGGTCGCCTGCGCCCGCGTGCCCAAGCTGACCGTCGTCATCGGCGGCTCCTTCGGCGCGGGCAACTACTCGATGTGTGGCCGGGCGTACTCGCCCCGGTTCCTCTTCACCTGGCCCAACGCCCGCATCTCGGTGATGGGCGGGGAGCAGGCGGCCTCGGTGCTGGCCCAGGTGCGCCGGGACGGGCTGGAGGCGCGCGCCGAGGAGTGGCCGGCCGAGGACGAGGAGGCGTTCAAGAAGCCGATCCGCGACCAGTACGAGCACCAGGGGCACCCCTACTACGCCACCGCCCGGCTGTGGGACGACGGCGTGATCGACCCCGCGCAGACCCGCACCGTGCTGGGGTTGGCCCTGTCCGCCTGCGCCAACGCGCCGTTGGAGGACGTCGGCTACGGCGTCTTCCGGATGTGAGGGCCGCGCCCGTGCCGAAGACGACGCGCGAGCGAGCATCGCAGGGAGCGTCAGCGACCGAGGAGCGGTACGAGTGCGGAGCCGAGTGATGAGCACCTTCGACACCGTCCTGGTCGCCAACCGCGGCGAGATCGCCGTTCGGGTCATCCGCACGCTGCGGGCCATGGGCATCCGCTCGGTGGCCGTGTACAGCGCGGCCGACGCCGGGGCGCGGCACGTCCGGGAGGCCGACGTCGCCGTCCCGATCGGCCCGGCCCCCGCCGTCGAGAGCTACCTGTCCATCGAGCGGGTGCTCGACGCCGCCGTCCGTGCGGGCGCGCAGGCGGTGCACCCGGGCTACGGCTTCCTGTCGGAGAACGTCGAGTTCGCGCGGGCCTGCGAGAAGGCGGGGATCGTCTTCATCGGCCCGCCGGTCGCGGCCATCGAGGCGATGGGCGACAAGATCCGGGCCAAGCGGACCGTGATGGCCGCCGGCGTGCCCGTCGTCCCCGGCCGGACCGAGCCGGGCATGGACGACGACACGGTGGCCGCCGCCGCGGTCGAGGCCGGCTTCCCGGTGCTGCTCAAGCCGAGCGCCGGCGGGGGCGGCAAGGGCATGCGGGTGGTCCGGTCCGAGGCCGAGCTGCGTGACGCGATCGCCGCCGCCCGGCGGGAGGCCCGCGGCTCGTTCGGCGACGACACCCTCCTCGTCGAGCGCTACATCGGCTCGGCGCGGCACATCGAGGTGCAGGTGCTCGGCGACGCGCACGGCACCGTCGTCCACCTCGGGGAGCGCGAGTGCAGCCTGCAGCGGCGGCACCAGAAGGTCGTCGAGGAGGCGCCGTCCCCGCTGCTGTCCCCGGCGCAGCGGGCGGCCATGGGGCGGGCCGCCGTCGAGGCCGCCCGCGCGGTCGGTTACACCGGTGCGGGCACCGTCGAGTTCATCGTCGACGCCGAGCGGCCGACCGACTTCTTCTTCCTCGAGATGAACACCCGGCTGCAGGTCGAGCACCCGGTCACCGAGATGGTCACCGGCCTGGACCTGGTCGAGCTGCAGGTGCGGGTGGCGGCTGGGGAGCGGCTGCCGTTCGGCCAGGACGACGTCCGGCTCGACGGGCACGCCATCGAGGCCCGGCTCTACGCCGAGGACCCCGCCCGCGGCTTCCTCCCGCAGACCGGCACCGTGCTGGGGCTGCGCGAGCCCACCGGCGCCGGCATCCGGCTGGACAGCTCGCTGGCCGTCGGCTCGGTCGTCGGCACCGACTACGACCCGATGCTGGCCAAGGTGGTCGCGTACGGCCCCGACCGGGAGACCGCGCGGGCGCGGCTGGTCGGCGCGCTCGGGCACACCGCCGTCCTCGGCGTGCCGACCAACACCGCCTTCCTGCGGGCGCTGCTCACCGACCCCGACGTGGTGGCCGGCCGGCTGGACACCGGGCTCATCGAGCGGCGCGGGGAGGCGCTCACCGCGGCAGAGCCGGTGCCGCCGTCCGTGTACGCCGCGGCCGCCCTGGCGCTGCTCGTGGAGGCCGAGCCGGCCGGACCGCTGGTGGACCGCTGGGACGTGCCCGACGGCTGGCGGCTCGGTGAACCGGCCTGGACGGTGCGCCGGCTGCAGGCCGCCGGGGGCGAGCCGGTGACCGTGCGGGTCCGCGGGCGGGCCTCGGCAGCCGAGGTCCGCGTGGGGGACGGCGACCCGGTGCCCGCGTCGGCGGAACGGGACGGCGGCGAGCTGGCCGTGACCCTGGACGGCGTCACGTCGCGGTACGCCGTCGTCCACGCCGGCGGGGACGTCTGGCTGGCCGCGAACGGCCGGGTGACGGCCTTCCGCGAGCACGAGCGGCTGCACTCCGCGACCGAGGGTGCTGCTGACGGCGGCGTGGTCACCGCCCCCATGCCGGGGACGGTGACCGTGGTGCAGGTGGCGCTCGGCGACCGGGTGGAGGCGGGGACCCCGCTGCTGGTCGTCGAGGCGATGAAGATGGAGCACGTGCTGACCGCCCCCGTCGCGGGGACGGTCGCCGAGCTCTCGGTGGAGGCCGGCCGATCGGTCCGGCTCGACGAGCAGGTGGCCGTGGTGACCCCATCGGCCGCCGACGAGGGGGAGTGACCGACGGTGCTGGACTACCGGCTCGACGAGGAGACCGAGGCCCTGCGCAAGGTGGTGCGCGAGTTCGCCCACGACGTGATCGCGCCGCAGATCGGGGAGTTCTACGAGCGCGACGAGTTCCCGACCGCGATCGTGCGGCAGATGGGTGAGCTCGGCCTGTTCGGGCTGCCGTTCCCCGAGGAGTACGGCGGGTCGGGGGGCACCTACTTCGACCTGTGCGTGGCGCTGGAGGAGCTGGCGCGGGTCGACTCGTCGGTGGCGATCACCCTCGAGGCCGGCGTCTCGCTCGGCGCGATGCCGATCCACCGGTTCGGCACCGAGGAGCAGAAGCGGCGCTGGCTGCCCCGGCTGTGCACCGGGGAGGCCCTGGGCGCGTTCGGGCTGACCGAGCCCGGCGGCGGCTCGGACGCCGGCGCCACCCGCACCACCGCGCGCCTGGAGGACGGCCACTGGGTGGTCAACGGCTCCAAGGCGTTCATCACCAACTCCGGCACCGAGCTGACCGAGCTGGTGACCGTCACCGCGGTGACCGGCACCCGCCCGGACGGCGGCAAGGAGATCTCGGCGATCGCCATCCCCTCCGGGACGCCGGGGTTCACCGTCGGCCAGCGGTACTCGAAGGTCGGGTGGAACGCCTCGGACACCCGCGAGCTGTCCTTCAGCGACTGCCGCGTGCCGGAGGAGAACCTGGTCGGCGAGCGGGGGCGCGGGTACGCGCAGTTCCTGTCCATCCTCGACGAGGGCCGGATCGCCATCTCCGCGCTGGCGGTGGGCCTGGCGCAGGGGTGCGTCGACGAGTCGGTGAAGTACGCCGGGCAGCGGGAGGCGTTCGGGCAGCCGATCGGCCGCAACCAGGCGATCCAGTTCATGATCGCGGACATGGAGGTGCGGGCCTCCACCGCGCGGCTGGCCTACTACCGGGCGGCGGAGAAGATGCTGCGCGGCGAGCCGTTCAAGCGCGAGGCCGCGATCGCCAAGCTCTACAGCTCGGAGATCGCGATGGACAACGCCCGCTACGCCACCCAGGTGCACGGCGGCTACGGCTTCATGAACGAGTTCCCGGTCGGCCGCTTCTACCGCGACGCGAAGATCCTGGAGATCGGCGAGGGGACCAGCGAGGTGCAGCGGATGCTCATCGCCCGCGACCTCGGCGTCGCCTGACCGGGGCGGCTGACTGGGCAGGGAGCACGCCGTCCCCCCGCGATCATGGAGTCCGGGATGCGACACGCGGGCGAGGGTCGGCGTGTCGTCCCCGCGGCTCCATGATCGCGGCAGGGGGGGCCGCGGCAGGGGGGGGTGGGCCGCTCCGCTCAGGCGGTGACGTCGACGAGGACCTTGCCGACAGCGCCCTCCTCGACGGCCCGCTGCGCCTGCGGGGTCTCGGCGAGCGGGAACACGTGCAGCGGCAGCCCGGCGTCGTCCCCGACCCGGACGGCGCCGTCGAGGACGGCGGCGTTCACGTCCTCGACGGCGATCGCCTTGGCCCGCTCGGGCTCGGTGTAGACGAGGACGAACTGCCAGCGGACGTTGGGCCCCATCTGAGCGCGGACCGGCAGGGTCACCTCGTCGCCGCCGTTGTTGGCGTAGACCGCGACCGCGCCGTGCAGGCCGACGACCTGCGCGTCGACGGCGGCGTTCTGCGCGGGGGCCACCTCGACGACCGCGTCGACGCCCTTCGGGGTGATCCGGCGGACCTCGGCGACGACGTCCTGCTCGCGGTAGTCGACGACGTGGCTGGCCCCCGCCGCGGCGGCCAGCTGCGCCTTGCGGGGGCTGCTGACCGTGGCGATGACGGTGGCGTCGGCCCAGCGCGCCAGCTGGATCGCGGCGTTGCCGACCGCGCCGGCGCCGCCCTGCACGAGCACGGTGTGCCCGGTCAGCGAGCCGGGCCCCAGCCGATCGGGGAGCGACTCGGCGACGGTCAGGCAGCGGTGCGCGGTGAGGAACGGGATGCCCAGCGCCGCACCCAGCTCGAAGGACGGGGCGGCGCCGAGCAGCACGACGTGCCGGGCCGGGACGACGGTGTACTCGGCGGCGGTGCCGAACGGCCGCTGCCAGGCCGCCTCCCAGATCCACACCCGCTCGCCGACCAGCACCGGGTCGACCCCCTCGCCGACGGCGTCCACGGTGCCGGAGCCGTCCTGGTGGGGGATCTGCCCGTCCGCGCCGAACGCGGCGCCACCGGTCGCGCCGCTGCGGCTCTTCCAGTCGGTGGGGTTGACCCCGGAGAAGGCCACCCGCACCCGCACCTCGCCGGGGCCGGGCTCGGGGGTGGGGCGGTCGACGAGCTGGAGGACGTCCGCGTCGCCGGTCTGCGTGTAGGTGATGGCTCGCACGGGTCCTGCCTACCCGGACCGGGCGGGGTACCGCAGCCCGAGACCGCGGTCAGTCGGCGCTGGGCACGCGCTCGGGCACGGCGACGGTCAGCAGGACGACGGTGTCCTCGTGCGCGGTCAGGGCGTGCCGGCGCGGCGGGATCGGCGCCAGCTGGTGCGGACGGAGTTCCAGGACGTCGTCGCCGGCCACCAACCGGACCGAACCGCGCAGCACCAGCAGGCTGGCCGCGCCGGGCGCTTCGTGCTCGGCGAGCGACGCACCGGCCAGGAGTGCCAGCACCGCCTGGCGCAGACCCTCCGCGGGGTGCGGCAGGGACCGGGCGGCCCGGCGGGCTGAGGAGGCGGCGGCCTGCGCCAGCAGCTGGTCGGCGAGTTCCTGCAGATCGGTCACGGGTCCTCCTCAGCGCCAGGAACGGGTCTCCGGACGGCATCCCAGCACGCGGGTCACCTCGCGGGCAGCGTCCTCGTCGGCATTGACCAGCACCGGGCGGGGCGTGCCGGCGAACAGCGGGAGGTCCGAGGGGCTGTCGCTGTAGACGGCGACCCACGGCGGCGGGTGGCCGCGGTCGGTCAGCGCCGCCACCTTCGTCTCCCCCATGGCGCGCCGGACCCGGAGCGGCCACAGCGACCCGGTCGAGCCGACGACGTCGACGTCCCCCAGGCCGAGGGCGGTGAGGAACCCGCGGGCCATCGTCTCCTCGCAGCCGGTCGCCACCACGACCCGGTGGCCCTGCCACTGGTGCTGCCGCACGCAGGCGACGGCCTCGGCGACGGCGGCCTCCGGCCTGCGGGCCAGGGCGCGGCGGTAGGCCTCGGCGATCGCGGCCACGTCGCCGTCCGGCTGCCGGCCGACGGCCACGCGGGTGAGGAGGCGGGCGGCCAGTGGACGGGTCCAGGGCAGCGCGGCGCCGACCAGCAGCAGGGGGGCGAGGACCAGCAGGGGCAGGACGCGCAGCGGCGCCTGGCGCAGCCGGCCGGAGAGGAACAGCGTCGAGGCGTCCCCGCCGAGCAGCACCTTGTCCAGGTCGACCACCACCGTCGGGCTCATCCCGGGGGTGTACCGGAGGGCACGGGCGCGGGAAACCTGCGTGTCCGCACTCCGCTGCCGCGGTCGAGGGGCTCGCGTTGCCGGGCGGAGCGGCCTTTGGTGAGGTCGGGCGGTGCCTCCGCTGCTGCCCCGCCTGGTCCCCTCCCCGGTGCGGCGGGTGCGGCGCTACCGGGAGGTCACCGGCCGGTTCCCGCCGCTGCTGCGGCCGCGGACCTTCAACGAGAAGCTCAACTGGCGCATCTGCTTCGACCGCCGCGCCCTGCTGGCGCACACCTGCGACAAGCTCGCGATGAAGGAGCACGCGCGGGCGCGCGGGCCCTCCGGGCTGCGGATCCCGCGGACCCTGTGGGCGGGCACGGACGTCGCCGGGCTCGCCGGGGTGGAGCTGCCGGCGCACTGGGTGCTCAAGCCCGTGCACTCCTGCCGCCGGGTGCTGGTCGGCTCCGGGGCGGCCGACCCCGCCGACCTCGCGGCGCGCACGGCCGGGTGGGTGGAGGAGCGGTACTGGCGGCTCAGCGAGGAGTGGGCCTACCGGCGGGCGCGGCCGGGCCTGCTGGTCGAGGAGTTCGTCGGCGTGCCCGGCCAGGTGCCGGTGGACCTGAAGGTCCTCGTCCTCGACGGCGTGCCGCGGGTGGTGGAGGTGCACACCTCCCGTGGACCGGACCACCGGATCCGGTTCCGCACCCCCGACTGGGAGCCGCTGCCGTGGACCGCCGGCTACCGGTGCGGGCCGGACACCGCGCCGCCGGACCGGTTGGCGGACATGCTCGCCGCCGCGTCGGCGCTGGCCGCGGGCTACGACATGCTGCGCGTCGACTTCTACGAGCACGCCGGGCAGCTGTGGTTCGGCGAGCTGACGCCCTATCCCGGGGCCGGCTGGACGCGGCTGGAGCCGGAGTTCGACGAACTGCTCGGCAGCTGGTGGACGCTGCCCTGGCACCGCCGTCGCGCCCCTGTCCTGTCACTGCCGCAGCAGGGTGACCTGCCGGAGGAGCGCGCGGCCGCCTGACCGCCGCCCCCACTACGGGTGAGGTCCACCGGTGCACCGCTGCAGCCGGGC
This sequence comes from Geodermatophilus sp. SYSU D00697, assembly GCF_054050175.1. Taxonomy (NCBI): domain Bacteria; kingdom Bacillati; phylum Actinomycetota; class Actinomycetes; order Geodermatophilales; family Geodermatophilaceae; genus Geodermatophilus; species Geodermatophilus sp. SYSU D00697. The sequence continues at coordinate 86,835 of NZ_JBJGYV010000012.1, read as the reverse complement.
CGCCGGCGCAACGATGACAACGGCGTGCGCCCACTCCTGCCCCGCCGCCTGGCGGCCCTGCTGCCCGAGGGACGACGGCTGCCCGACGAGGTCTGGCGGCGTCGGCACCGCGTCCTCGTCTGGACCGCCGCCACCCAGGTGGTGGCCCTCGGCGTGCTGGCGCTGGGAACGGCCTCGCCGCTCACCGCGGCCCTCGTCGCGGCGGCCCTGGCGTACCCGCTGACGTTCCTCGCGCTGCCGGGCGCCGGACAGGGGCTGCGGTCGGCGGCCACGACGGCCAGCCTGCTCGCCGCGTCGGTCGCCCTGGTCCACCTGCTGGACGGGCTCACCGAGGCGCACTTCCACTTCTTCGTCGTCATCGGCCTGGTGGCGCTCTACCAGAGCTGGCTGCCCTTCGGCCTGGCCCTGCTCGTGGTCCTGGTGCACCACGGCATCGCCGGCACCCTGTTCCCGCACGACGTCTTCGACCACACGGGTGCCTACCGGGACCCCTGGCTCTGGGCGGTCGTGCACGGCGCGTTCGTGCTGGCCGCCAGCCTCGCCCACCTCGCGGCGTGGCGGCTCAACGAGCAACAGGGGCTGCGCGACTCGCTCACCGGCCTGGCCAACCGCACGCAGCTGGTCGAGCACGGCGACCGTCTCCTCGCCCGCGGCAGCGGCCCGGTCAGCGTGCTGCTGCTCGACGTCGACGACTTCCGCGACGTCAACGACGCCCGTGGGCACGCCGCCGGGGACCGGCTGCTGGTCGCCCTCGGCCGGCGGCTGGCCGGGTGCGTGCGCCCCGGCGACCGGGTCGCCCGGCTGGGCGGCGACGAGTTCGCCGTCGTGGTGGACGGCGGGCCCGAGGTCGTCGCGGCCGTGGGGGAGCGGGTGCTGCGAGCGCTGGCCGACCCGGTCGCGGTCGACGGCCGACCGCTGGCGGTGCACGTGAGCATCGGCGCGGCCGGCACCGGCACGGCCCCCGAGCGCAGCGCCGTCGCCCTGCTGCGCAACGCCGACCTGGCCATGTACATGGCCAAGGCCCTGGGCAAGAACCGGCTGGTCCACTACGCCGACGGCATGGCCCAGGCCGCGCGCGACAAGGCGGAACTGCTCGAGGACCTCGCCGCGGCTCCCGTGGCCGGCCAGCTCGCGGTGCACTACCAGCCGACCATCGACCTCGCGTCGGGCTGCACCACCGGCTTCGAGGCGCTGCTGCGCTGGCACCACCCCACCCGCGGGCTGGTCCTGCCGGGTGAGTTCGTGCCGCTGGCCGAGGAGGGCGGGCAGATCGTCGGGATCGGCCGGTGGGTGCTCGGCGAGGCCACCCGCCAGGCCGCCGCCTGGTCGGCGCAGGCCGGGCGGCCGATCAGCATGGCGGTCAACCTCTCGCCCCGGCAGCTGGCCGACGACGACGTCGTGACGGCGGTGCGCGCCGCGCTCGAGGCCAGCGGCCTGCCCGCCCGCCAGCTGACGCTGGAGGTGACCGAGGGGGTGCTCGTCCGCGACGTCGACGAGGTCGTGCGCCAGCTGCGGGCACTGCGCGCGCTTGGCGTCCGCATCGCCATCGACGACTTCGGCACCGGCTACTCGAGCCTGTCCTACCTGCGCCGGCTGCCCGCGGACATCGTCAAGATCGACCGCAGCTTCGTGCAGGACCTGGGCACCGGCGGCCGGACGACGACCCTCGTGGCCTCGATCATCGAGCTGGCCCGCAGCCTGCACCTGGACGTCGTCGCCGAGGGCGTGGAGACCGACCAGCAGCAGTCGGTGCTCCGCGGGCTGGCCTGCTCGCACGCCCAGGGGTACCTGTTCGGCCGGCCGGCGCCCGCCACGGCGCAGCAGCCGCCGGCGCAGCTCGCCGTCCCCGCGCCCCGCGCCCCGGTGACCGCCGTCCGCTGATCCGGCCCCCGGCGCCCCGTCCCGGCCCCCTGCAGGGTCCCGCCGCGAGCTCGCGAGCGGTGGGGGCAGGGGGCCTCCCTCAGAGCGGGGTGATCGACAGCGTCAGCGCGCGGCGGCCCTCCTCCGACCGCGCGGTGGCCAGGCGCTCGGCCGACGGCGTGCCGTACTCGGTGGTGCGTTGGCGGGCGGGGCGGCCGATCGCGGCGGCCATCGCCTCCAGTTCGGCGATGGTCTTGAGCGAGCCGTTCTCGCTGCCGGCCATGCGGCTGATCGTCTCCTCCATCAGCGTGCCGCCGAGGTCGTTGGCGCCGCCCCGCAGCACCGCCTTCGTGCCGGCCTCGCCGAGCTTGACCCACGAGGTCTGGATGTTCGGGATCCGGCCGTGCAGCAGCAGCCGGGCGACGGCGTGCACCGCCCGGTTCTCCCGCACCGTCGGCCCGGGACGCGCCACGCCGGCCAGGTAGATCGGCGAGCTGTGGTGCACGAACGGCAGCAGCACGAACTCGGTGAACCCACCGGTCTCGTCCTGCACCCGGGCCAGCGTTCGCAGGTGCGCCACCCAGTGCGCGGGGGTGTCGACGTGGCCGTACATCATCGTCGACGTCGTCGGGATGCCCACCCGGTGCGCGGTCGTGATGATCTCGATCCACGTCGCGGTCGGCAGCTTGCCCTTGGTCAGCACCCAGCGGACGTCGTCATCGAGGATCTCCGCCGCGGTGCCCGGGATGCTGTCGAGCCCGGCCTCCCTGGCCGCGGTGAGGAACTCCTCGAACGACAGCCCGGTGCGGGCCGCGCCGTTGACGATCTCCATGGGCGAGAAGGCGTGCAGGTGGATGCCCGGCTGCCGGCGCTTCACCTCGCGGGCCAGGTCGAGGTAGGCGGTGCCGGGCAGGTCGGGGTGGATGCCGCCCTGCATGCAGATCTCGGTCGCCCCGGCCCGCCACGCCTCGTCGACCCGGTCGCCGACCTGGGCCATCGACAGGGTGTAGGCGTCGGCGTCGGTGCGCCGCTGGGCGAAGGCGCAGAACCGGCAGCCGGTGTAGCAGACGTTGGTGAAGTTGATGTTCCGGTTCACGACGTAGGTGACGTCGTCGCCGTTGACGTCGGCGCGGACGGCGTCGGCCAGCGCGCACAGGTGCTCGAGGTCGCTGCCGTCGGCGCCGAGCAGCGTCAGGTACTCGGCGTCGCTGAGCCCGGCCGGGTCGGCCTCGGCGCGCAGCAGTGCCGCGAGCACCTCGGGGTCGCCGGCGGCCAGCGCGGTGGAGTGCCCGTCGCGGGCGCTCTCGGTGCGTGAGCGCAGCTCGGCCCAGTCGCCGTAGACGGCGTCGAAGTCGCTGCGCCGGTCGGCGGTGCGCCCGACGGTGTCGACCTCCACGTGCAGGTCGACCCGCCCCGACGACGTCCACGCCTCGTCCGGCTCCTGCCAGGGCAGCCCCGCGGGGACCCGGCCCTCCACGGCGAGCCCGTCCGGCCCGGCCAGCGCGGCCACGTGCGGGCGCACCCGCGGGTCGATCCACGGCTCCGGCGAGCGGACGTAGGGCGGCTGGGCGGCCAGCCGCTCGCGGAGGGTGAACCCGGCCTCGGCGGTCAGCGCGGCCAGCTTGTCGATGTTGGGCCACGGCCGCTCGGGGTTGACGTGGTCGGGGGTCAGCGGCGAGACCCCGCCCCAGTCGTCGACGCCGGCGCGCAGCAGCAGCCCCAGCTCGGTGGAGTCGGACAGGTTCGGCGGGGCCTGCACGCGCACCTTCGGGCCGAGCAGCAGCCGGGTGACGGCGACCGCGGCGACGTACTCCTGCAGCTCCAGGTCGTCGGCGCCGGCCATCGCCGTGCGCGGCTTGGCCCGGAAGTTCTGGACGATGACCTCCTGCACGTGCCCGTGCCGGGAGTGTGCGGCGCGGATCTGCAGGACGGCGTCCACCCGCTCGGCGGGGTCCTCCCCGATGCCCAGCAGCACGCCCGTGGTGAACGGGACGGCGGAGCGCCCGGCGTCCTCCAGCACCCGCAGCCGCACCCGCGGCTCCTTGTCCGGGGAGCCGAAGTGCGGGCCGCCAGGCTCGGACCACAGCCGGGTCGCGGTGGTCTCGAGCATCATGCCCATCGACGCCGACACCGGCTTGAGCCGCTGGATCTCCTCCCAGCTGAGCACCCCGGGGTTGAGGTGCGGCAGCAGCCCGGTCTCCTCCAACACCCGGATCGCCATCGCCCGCAGGTAGGCCGGGGTCGAGTCGAAACCGTGCGCCTCGAGCCACTCGGCGGCGACCGGCCAGCGGTCCTCCGGGCGGTCGCCGAGGGTGAACAGCGCCTCCTTGCACCCCAGCGCGGCCCCGGCGCGGGCGATGTCGAGCACCTCGTCGGGGGAGAGGAACGGCGCCCTCCCCTCCCGGCGGAGCGCGCCGGGCGTGGTCACGAACGTGCAGTAGTGGCAGCGGTCGCGGCACAGGTGGGTCAGCGGGATGAACACCTTGCGGCTGTAGGTCACCACCCCGGGGCGGTCGGCCGAGGCCAGCCCCGCGTCGCGGACCCGGGCGGCCGCGGTGAGCAGCCGGTCCAGGGGCTCGCCGGGACCCAGCCCGCGCGCGGACAGCAGGATCTCGGCCTCGGTGGCGTCCAGCGTCACGCCGCGGTCGGCGCGGGCCAGCGCGCGGCGGAGGCCGGAGTCGGTGGGCGGCAGCGGCTCGGTCATCGCCGCCGACGCTATCCCCGCCGCATGTCGTGCGGGTGACCTGGGATCACGCCCGCCCGGCCGGGCCGCCGGTGCCCTCGACGTACCGGCCCCGCAGCCGCACCAGGGGGACCGCGCCCGCGTCGAGCACCGGCACGTCCTCCACCTCGAGCAGCGCGACCACGTGGTCGCCGGCCTCGACGACCCGGTGCAGCCGGCAGTCCAGCGCCGCCACGGCCCCGTCGAGGACGATCGCGCCGCTGCCGGCCGCCCGGCTCCACGGCACCGACTCGAGCAGGTGCCGCGCACCGGGCCGCCCGGCCGACGAGAAGCGGCTGGCGAGGATCGCCTGCGGGGCGGCGAGCACGGTCAGCGCGCACCGGCCGACGGCGGTGAGCACCTCGGCCGGGTAGCCGTCGGCGGTCAGCCCCACCGCGACCAGCGCCGGAGCGGCCGACACGCTCATGACCGACGACACCGTCGTCCCGACGTCGTCCATGTCGTCCCGCACCGTCAGCAGGCACACCCCGGCGGCGTACTGGCGGAGGGCCTCGGTGAAGGTGGCGGGGTCGACCGGCATGGCGGCCAGTCGACCACACCGCCAGGATCCTCCAGGTGGCCGATGCAGAGCAGACCTACGACGTCGTCGTCCTCGGGGGCGGGTCGACCGGGGAGAACGTCGCCGACACCGTCGTCCGGGGCGGCCTGACCGCGGCCCTCGTCGAGAGCGACCTGGTCGGTGGCGACTGCTCCTACTGGGCGTGCATGCCGAGCAAGGCGCTGCTGCGGGGCACCGAGGCGCTCGCCGCCGCCCGCGCGGTGGACGGCGCGGAGCAGGCGGTGACCGGTGAGCAGGACGTCGCCGCGACCCTCGCCCGCCGGGACGCGTTCGCCGCGCACTGGGACGACTCGGGCCAGGCCCGGTGGGTCGAGGGCGCGGGCATCGAGCTGGTCCGCGGCACCGGCCGGCTCGACGGCGCACGCACGGTCGTCGTCAGCGGCGCCGACGGGTCCCGGACCCGGCTGACCGCCCGGCACGCCGTCGCGGTGTGCACCGGCTCGGAGGCCGCCGTCCCGCCGGTCGACGGCCTGGCCGCCGTCGGGCCCTGGACCCCGCGGGAGGCGACCAGCGCCAAGGAGGTCCCCGGCCGGCTGCTCGTCGTGGGCGGCGGGTACGTCGGCTGCGAGATGGCCACGGCCTGGCAGGCGCTGGGCGCGCGGGTCACCCTGCTGCAGCGCGCCGACCGGCTGCTCGACGACATGGAGCCCGAGGCCGGGGACGCGGTCGCCGCCGCGCTGCGGGAACGGGGCGTCGACATCCGGCTCGGCACCGACGTCACCGCCGCGCGCCGGGACGGCGACGAGGTGGTGCTGCGCTGCACGCACGGCGAGGTGCGCGGCGACGAGGTGCTCGTCGCGGTCGGCCGGCGCGCTCGCACCGGGGACCTCGGGCTGGACTCGGTGGACCTCTCGCCGGGGGAGTACCTCGACGTCGACGACTCGCTGCAGGTGCGCGGCCTGCCCTGGCTCTACGGCGTCGGCGACGTCAACGGCCGCCGGCAGCTCACGCACATGGGCAAGTACCAGGCCCGGCAGGCCGGCGCGGCGATCCTCGCCCGCGCCCGCGGGGAACGGGTGTCCCTGGCCGACTGGTCGCCGTGCGCCGCCACCGCCGACCGCGTCGCCACCCCGTCGGTGGTCTTCACCGATCCGCAGGTGGCCACCGTCGGGCTCACCCGGGCGCAGGCCGAGCAGGCCGGCGTGCCGCACGTGGCCGTGCAGTACGACCTCGGCAGCGTCTCCGGGGCGCAGCTGTCCGCCGACGGCTACGAGGGGACGGCGGTGGCGGTCGTCGACCCGGAGCGGGAGGTGCTGCTCGGGGTCACCTTCGTCGGCGCGGGTGTGGCCGACCTGCTGCACGCGGCGACCATCGCGGTGGTGGGGGAGGTGCCGGTCGCCCGGATGTGGCACGCCGTGCCGGCCTTCCCGACGACGAGCGAGATCTGGCTGCGGCTGCTCGAGGCCTACCGGGACGCGTCGGCCCGGTCGAGCAGCAGCAGGCCGTAGGCGGCGAGGCTCGGCCCGTCGCTGAACCGGCCCGCGCGGACCATCGCGCGCAGCTCGGCCTCGGGCACGAACGCCGTCCGCATGTCGGCCTCGGTGGCCTCCCGCGCGGTCGGGCCGGGGGTGAGGTCGGTGGCCAGCCAGACGTCGAACTCCTGGGTCGACAGGCCCGGGGCGAGGTCGAGGTGGCCGAGGTGGCGCAGCGACCCGGCGCGCAGGCCGGTCTCCTCGGCGAGCTCGGCGCGGGCGAGCTCCACCGGCGTGCCGTCCGCGCCGTGCGACCAGGTGCCCTGCGGGAACTCCCAGGCCCGCCGTCCCACCGGGTGGCGGAACTGCTCGACCAGCCAGAAGCCGCCGTCCTCGAACGGCAGGACGACCGCGAAGTCCGGCTTCTCCACCACGCCGTACACCCCGGCCGACCCGTCGGCGCGCTCGACGGTGTCCTCCCGGACCCGGATCCACGGGTTCCGGTAGACCTCCCTGCTGCTCGTCGTCCGCACGCGGCCATCCTGCGGCGAGGCCGGCGTCACGGCAGCGGGTGCGGCGCCGGGGTGGTCACCGGCAGCTCGCCCTCGACGGTGGCGGTGACCGTCATCGACTCGAACCGGGCCACGCCGCCCAGCGTCGTGAGGAACGCGGTGTCGGCGGCGTCCCGGCCGGAGCAGATCCGCACCAGCGAGCGCAGCGGCGCCAGCCGGGTCGCGTCGACGACGTGCCAGGTGCCGTCGACGTCGGCCTCGACGACGGCGTGGAAGTCCATCGGGTCCAGCCCCGGCGCGTAGACCGCGGCCAGCCGGGCGGGCACCTCCAGGGCGCGCAGCAGCGTGACCGTCAGGTGGGCGTAGTCCCGGCACACGCCCCGCCCGGCCAGCAGGGTGTCGACGGCGGTGTCGACCGGGCGGCTGGCCCCGGCGGTGTAGGTGAGGCGGTCGTGCACCCAGCCCGCGACGGTCTCGACCAGCTCCCCGCGGGGCGCCGTCCGGTCGAACTGCGCGGCCGCGAACCCCTCCAGCTGGTCCGACGGGCAGTAGCGGCTGGGCCGCAGCGCCTCCGCCCACGCCGCCGGGGTGACCGGCCGGGGTGGCCCGTCGCCCTCCACCGTCGCGGTGTAGGCGACCGTCGTCGTCCCCTCCGCGAGCTCCACCCGGTGCACCCGGGCCTCCCCGACGGCGAACTCCGCCACCAGCAGGGGCCGGCCGTCGCACAGCACGGTGAGCCGCTCCTCGGTGGGGGCCGCGGCGGCCACCTGCAGCAGCGCCGTCGCCGGTGCGGGGGAGGAGATGGTCATCGTCGCCGCGACGTCGGTCCGCATGCCTCCATCGTGGCGTCGGCGCAGGTCGGGACGGGTGTGGGGTCGGTCACTCCGCCGGGGACGGGTCCGCGCGGGGACGGCGTGCTGGAGTGGGACCGTGCAGCTCGAGCCCTCCCGGACCACCTGGCGCCGCTACGTCGCCCTCGGCGACTCCTTCACCGAGGGGCTGGCCGACCCCGACCCGCAGCGCCCGGGAGAGTACCGCGGCTGGGCCGACCGGCTCGCCGAGCACCTGGCCGCCGCCACCGACGGCGTCCTGGAGTACGCCAACCTCGCCGTCCGCGGCCGGCTGCTGGACCAGGTCGTCGCGGAGCAGGCGCCGGTGGCGCTGGCCGCCCGGCCGGACCTGGTGAGCCTGGTCGCCGGGGGCAACGACCTGCTGCGGCCGGGCGCCGACCCCGATCGGCTGGCCGCCACGCTGGAGGACGCCGTGGCGCGGTTGCGGGCCGTGGGCGCCGACGTGCTGCTGGCGACCGGCGTCGACCCGCGGCAGACGCCGATCATCCGCCGCACCCGGGGGCGGGTCGCGGTGTTCAACGCCTCCCTGTGGTCGATCGCGGCCCGGCACGGGGCCGTCGTCCTCGACCAGTGGGGTGCCGACTGGCTGCAGGACTGGCGCATGTGGGACACCGACCGCATCCACCTCACCGACGAGGGGCACCGGCGGACGGCGCTGGCGGCCGCGACGGCGCTCGGGCTGCCGGTCGGTGAGGACTGGCGCACCCCGCTGCCGCCGCAGCCCCGGCGCGCTCTCCGGGCGGCCCTGGCCGAGGAGGCCGCGTGGGTGCGCGGCTTCGTCGCCCCGTGGGTCGGCCGCCGGCTGCGCGGGCGGTCGTCCGGGGACGGCCGCGCGGCGAAGCGGCCGGTGCCGCTCGCCCTGCCCCGCGCCTGACCCCGCGTCGGCTACTGGGGGTCGGTCGGCCCCTCCTCGTCCTCCCGGACGGCGAGCTCGTGCGCGGCCAGCCCCTCGGCGGTCAGCTCCTCGGCGCTCATCAGCCGGGTGGCCGGCTGCTCCGGCGCGGCCGGCTCCTCGGCTGCCAGCACGTCCTCGACGGTCACCGTCCCGGGCGGGAGGGTGCCGGTCAGCTCGGCGTCCTCGGGGTCGGCGGCGTGGCTGGGCAGCGGCGCCGGACGGCCGAACGCGTAGCCCTGCGCCATCCCGCAGCCGTGCTCGCGGAGCCACTGCGCCTGCTCGAGGTCCTCGATCCCCTCAGCGATGACCTGCAGGCCCATGCCGAGGCCGAGCTGCACCAGGCCCTGCACCAGCGCCGCGGTGGAGGGCTCGGTGACCACGTCGGCGACGAACGAGCGGTCGATCTTCACGGTGTGGATGGGCAGCCGGTGCAGCGCGGTGATCGCGGAGTAGCCGGTGCCGAAGTCGTCGAGGGCGAGGGTGACGCCGGCGTCGGTCACCTCCGACACCGCCTGGAGGGTGGCCTCGGCGGCGAACAGCGCCGTCGACTCGGTGATCTCCAGCTCCAGCTGCTCGGGCGGCAGCCCCGACTCGGCCAGTGCCTCGGCGACCAGGTCGGCGAAGCCGGGCTCGGCCAGGTGGCGGGCGGAGACGTTGACGTGCACCCGCAGCCCGGCCGGCCAGCCGGCGGCGTCCAGGCACGCCTGGCGGAGCACCCAGGCGCCGAGCCTGGAGGTCAGCCGGTTGTTCTCGGCGGCGTCGAGGAAGGCCCCGGGCGGCAGCAGCCCCCGGGTGGGGTGCTGCCAGCGGATCAGCGCCTCGTAGCCGAGCAGCGTCTCGTCCGACAGCGACACGATCGGCTGGTAGAACAGCCGCAGCTCGTCGGCCTCCAGGGCGTGCCGCAGGTCGGTCTCGAGCTGGAGCGCGTCGACCTCGCTGTCGCTGAGCACCCCGTCGTGCACCTCGATGCGCGCCCGGCTGCCGTCGGCCTTGGCGCGGGTGAGCGCGTTGTGCGCCTGCCGCAGCAGGTCGTCGGGGGCGACGTCCGAGCCGAGGGTGAGGCCGACGCTGGCCGACAGCACGATCTCCCGCTCGCCGATGAGGAACGGGTCGTCGAGGACCGAGAGCAGCCGGTCGGCGAGCGCCCGCAGCCCGTCGAGGTCCTCGACGTCCTCGGCGAGGATGAGGAACTCGTCGGCGCCCAGCCGGACGGCGGTGTCCTCGACCCGCGTGCTCCAGCGCAGCCGGTCGGCGACCTGGGTGAGCAGCTGGTCGCCGGCCTCGTGCCCGAGGACGTCGTTGACCGCCTGGAACCGGTCGAGGTCCAGGTGCACGAGCCCCACCTGCAGCCCCCGCCGGCGGGAGAGGGCCAGCGCGTGGTTGAGCCGGTCGCCGAGGGCCCGGCGGTTGGGCAGGCCGGTGAGCGGGTCGGTGAACGCCCGCCGGACCAGGTCCTCCTCCGCGCGGCGGCGGTCGGTGACGTCGACCAGCGACAGGACGACGAAGTGCGGGTCGCCGGTGCTGGTGTGGATCACCTGGTGCGACTGCAGCGCCCACAGCTCCTCGCCGTCGGCCCGGCGCAGCTGCCGCTCCCCGTCGACCCGCAGCCACGGGTCCAGCGCGGCCTCGGCGTCCGGCGGGAGGTCGGGGACCGGCGCCTCGTCGGGGTGGGCGAGCAGGTCGACGTGCCGGCCGACCATGTCCTCGGGGGTGCGCCCGGTGAGCGCGCAGAGCGCCTCGTTGACCACGAGGAGGTGCCCGTCGAGGTCGACGAGCGCCTTGGGGACCGGCGCCTCGAGGAAGAGGGCGCGGAAGAGCTGGCCGCGGTCGGCGAGCAGGGTGTCGATGGCGCGGAGCCTCGAGCCGGCGGCGGGGCCGGGGGTCCCCGCCCGGGGCCGCGGTACGTCGGGGGCGCTCAGAGTCACCCGGACAGGGTGCGGGACCGGAGCCGTCAAGTGACGGAACCCGTCGACGGAGAGTCGTGGTCGATCGGTCACAGACCGTGATAAGTCGTGTGCGGTGAGGTCGGAGTGGCGGGTGGGACGACGCGGACGCCGGGATCCGCGGCCGCGGACCGGTGACCCGAGAGGGTGATCTCGCTCCGGAGCCGGCGGGCGCGAGCCGACGGAGGACGGAGACCCCACGTCAAGGAGCGCTCCGTGCACCCCCTGCCCCCGCGCCGGCCCCGGCTGCGTCCGCTCGTCCTCGCCGCCGTGGCCGCGGTCGCCCTCGCCGTCGTCGGCGTGGCCGCGCCCGCCCGGGCCGAGGACCCGGTCCCCGCGGACGGCGACCTCGTCCCGGTCTCGGCGGTCGTGGTGACCGACGAGGGCGTGGACGTGGTGACCCAGGAGGTCGCGCCGGCCGACGTGCCCGAGGCGAAGGCGGAGCTGCGGGAGGAGCCCGGCGTCGTCCACGTCGGCGTGGACGTCCCCGTGTCCGTGGCCGGGACCCTGGACACCTACCGCGACCTGCAGTGGTCCTTGCCGGCGATGGGCGTCGACCGGCTCCCGCCCGGGACCGCCGACGGGTCGGGCCTCAAGGTCGCGGTCCTGGACACCGGTGTGCTGGCCGAGCACGAGGACCTCGCCGGCCGGGTCCGCTGCGACCTGGGCGAGGACTTCACCGACGACGCCGCCGTCCACGACCCGGCGGGGAACGGGTGCGCCGACCCGGACGGCCACGGCACCCACGTGGCCGGGCAGATCGCGGCGGTCCCCGACAACGGCCTGGGCATCGCCGGCGTGAGCAACGCGGAGATCATCCCCGTCCGGGTCCTCGACGCGACCGGGAGCGGGTGGGCCTCCTCGATCGCCGCAGGCATCCAGCACGCGGTCGACGTGGGCGCCGACGTCATCAACCTGAGCCTGACCGGCCCGTACGGCTCGCACTACGACCCGGCGGTCAGGTACGCCACCGACCGCGGCGTGCTCGTCGTCGCGGCGGCCGGGAACAACCGGCTGCAGGGCAACACCGTGGGCTACCCCGCCGCCTCGCCGGGCGCCTTCGCGGTGGCAGCCACGGACGAGCGCGGCGTCTCTGCCGACTTCAGCTACAGCGGCCCCACCAACCTCATCAGCGCACCGGGCGTCGGCGTCGTCTCCACCCAGAGCTGGGGCACCGACGCGTACGCCTACGCCAGCGGCACGTCGATGGCCGCCCCCAACGTCGCCGGGGTGCTCGTGCGGTACCTCGCCGCCCACCCCACGGCCACGGTGGCGCAGGTCCGGGCCGCGCTGCAGGCGACCGCGACCGACCTCGAGGCTCCCGGCCGGGACGACGCCACCGGCTACGGGCTCATCGACGCCTACGAGCTGCTGACCGGCCGGCAGGCCCCGGCACCGCCTGTGGTGACGGTCCCCGCCGCCCCGGCGATCGCGACGGCGCCGACCGCCGGGAACGGCACGGCCGTGGTGCGCTGGACGCCGCCGGCCAGCGACGGTGGCTCGCCGGTGACCGGTTACACGGTGCGCGCCTACGACGGGTCGACGCCGGGGACGACGGTGTCGGCGGCCGCATCGGCGACGAGCGCGACCGTCGGCGGACTCACCAACGGGCGGGCGTACACCTTCACGGTGGCCGCGACGAACGCGGTCGGTCCCGGGCCGGAGTCCGCCCGCAGCACCCCGGTCACCCCGAGGGCCCCGGCGACCACGCCCGGCGCGCCGCGGATCGGGACGCCGAGCGCGGGCAAGGGCGCCGCCGTGGTGCGCTGGGCGGCGCCGGCCAGCAACGGGGGAGCGGCGGTGACCGGCTACACCGTGCGCGCCTACTCCGGTTCGGCGCCGGCCGTGACGGTGCGGGCGGGCGCGACGGCGACCAGCGCCACGGTGACCGGCCTGGTCAACGGCAAGCCGTACACGTTCGCCGTGACCGCGAGCAACGCCGCCGGTGAGGGTGCCGCGTCGGCCCGCAGCGTCGCGGTCGTCCCCCGGACCACGCCCGGCGCGCCGCGGATCGGGACGCCGAGCGCGGGCAAGGGCGCCGCGGTGGTGCGCTGGGCGGCACCGGCCAGCAACGGGGGAGCGGCGGTGACCGGCTACACCGTGCGCGCCTACCGGGGCTCGACGTGGGTGACGACGGTCCGGGCCGGCGCCGCGGCGACCAGCGCGGTGGTGGGCGGTCTGGTCAACGGCCGGTCGTACACCTTCACGGTGACCGCGACCAACGCCGCCGGTGAGGGTGCCGCGTCGGCCCGCAGCGTCGCGGTCGTCCCCCGGACCACGCCCGGCGCGCCGCGGATCGGGACGCCCAGCGCCGGCTACGCCGCCGCGGTCGTCCGCTGGGCGGCGCCGGTCAGCAACGGGGGAGCGGCGGTGAGCGGCTACACGGTGCGCGCCTACCGCGGCTCGACGCTGGTGAGGACCGTCGTCGTGAGGGGCAGCGCGACGAGCGTGACCGTGACCGGACTGGCCGCGCGCGTCCAGCACACGTTCACGGTCACCGCCTCCAACGCCGCCGGCACCGGACCGGCGTCGGCACGCAGCGCCGCGGTCGTCCCCCGCTGAGCAGGGCACGCTCCTGCGGGAACACACCGGCGGTCGCCGGCGCTCGGAGGGACGTGGACGCAGTGGAGAAGCGGATCGGGTTCCTGTCCTTCGGGCACTGGCAGCCGGTGCCCGGGTCGCAGGTGCGGACCGGCCGGGACGCGCTGGTGCAGAGCGTGGAGCTGGCCGTGGCCGCCGAGGAGCTCGGAGTGGACGGCGCCTTCGTCCGCGTGCACCACTTCGCCCGGCAGCTGGCCTCGCCCTTCCCGCTGTTGGCCGCCATGGCCGCCCGGACCAGCCGGATCGAGCTCGGCACCGGCGTGATCGACATGCGCTACGAGAACCCGCTGTACATGGCCGAGGAGGCGGCGGCCACCGACCTGCTCAGCGACGGCCGGCTCCAGCTCGGCGTCAGCCGCGGGTCACCCGAGACGGCGCTGCGCGGCTCGGAGGCGTTCGGCTACGTCCCGCCGGGGGGTTCCTCCGACGCCGACCTGGCCCGGCAGAAGACCGCGCTGTTCCTGGCCGCGGTCGCCGGTGAGCCGGTCGTGGACGCCGACCCGCGGATGACCGGTGGTGTGACCGGCCGGCTCGCGGTCCAGCCGCAGGCGCCGGGGCTGGCCGAGCGGATCTGGTGGGGGTCCGGTACCCGCGGGACGGCCGAGTGGACCGCGCGGCAGGGGCTGAACCTGATGAGCTCCACCCTGCTCAGCGAGGACACCGGGGTGCCCTTCGACGAGCTGCAGGCCGACCAGATCGCCCGCTACCGGGCGGCCTGGGCCGAGGCCGGCTGGCAGCGGACCCCGCGGGTGTCGGTCAGCCGCAGCGTGATGCCGGTCGTCACCGACCTCGACCGGCAGTACTTCGGCGAGCGTTCCGGCGAGGACCAGGTGGGCCTGCTCGAGGGGGTGCGCGCCCGGTTCGGCAAGAGCTACGTCGGCGAGCCCGACCAGCTGGCCGAGGAGCTGGCCAAGGACGCCGCCGTCCGGGAGGCCGACACGCTGCTGCTCACGGTGCCGAACATGCTGGGCGTCGACTACAACGCCCGGCTGCTGGAGACGATCGTGCGCCACGTGGCCCCGGCGATCGGCTGGGTGCCGCCGGCCGAGCGGGGCCGCTGACCGGAGGGCTGGTCCGGGCCCGTGCCGGTCCGGGATGATGCGGAGCGCGCGGGGGCCGGACTCTCGGACGTGGGCGCATGAGGGACTTCGCCGACCTGCAGCGGGGCCTGGGCGTCGCGTGCCGCGTGAACCAGCCTGGGTCGACGGTGCCGCACGTGGTGGTGCTCCTGCCGTCGTTCAGCCTGGGTGAGTCACTGCTGTCGCACTACGTCGACCGCATCCCGGCGCTGGAGCACCGGTACCTGGTCGCCGTCCTGGTCCTGCACCGCGTCCCGGGTTGCCGGCTGGTCTTCATCGGGTCGTGCGAACCGGACCCGGCCGCGGTGGACCACTACCTGTCGCTGGTGCCGGAGGGAGCCCGGGCGGACGTGCGGCGTCGGCTGCGGGTCATCGTCGTGCCCGATCGCTCGGGCCGGTCGATCGCGGCCAAGCTGCTGGACCGCCCCGACCTGCTCGACTCCCTCCGCGACTGGATCGGTGGGCGGCCGGCCTTCATCGAGCCGTGGAACGTCACGGCCGCCGAGGTGGAGGTCGCCCGGCGGCTCGACGTGCCGATCAACGGGACCGCGCCGGAGCTGTGGCCACTCGGCTTCAAGAGCGCGGGCCGGCGACTGCTGGCCGCCAGCGGTGTGCCGGTGCCGGTGGGCCGGGAGGACGTCCGCACGCTCGAGGACGTCGACGACGCGATCGGCCACGTGCTCGCCCTCCGGCCGGACGCAGCCGGGGTGGTGGTCAAGCTGGACGACAGCGGCGCCGGTGACGGCAACGTGGTGCTCCGCCGCGGGGATGCCGCCGATCCGCGCGCCGGCCTGCGCGACGCCGTCCGAGCCTGCCCGACTGGTTCGCCGCGGCCCTGCGGTCGGGCGGCGTGGTCGAGGAGTTCCTCACCGGGGACCGGGTGTCCAGCCCCAGCGTCCAGGCCGACATCTCGCCCGACGGCGGCGTCACGGTGCTGGCCACGCACGAGCAGGTGCTCGGTGGGACGGACGGCCAGGTGTACCTGGGCTGCACCTTCCCCGCCGATGCGGCGTACAGCGCCGAGCTGGGGCGCTACGGGCGCGCAGCGGGGGAGGCTCTGGCGCGGCGCGGGGCACGAGGGCGGTTCAGTGTGGACTTCGTCGCCCGGTACCGGTGCGGTCGTCGGGACGTCCAGGCCCTGGAGATCAACCTCCGGAAGGGCGGCACGACCCATCCGTACGCGGTCCTCCGCAACCTGGTGCCGGGCACGTACGACCCGGACCTCGGCCGGTGGGTGGGTGCCGACGGCTCCCCGGCCTGCTACGCCGCGACCGACAACCTCGTCGGTCCTGCGTGGACCGACCTGCCGCCACAGCGGGTCGTCGACGCCGTCACCGCGGCCGGTCCGCGCTTCGACCGGCGGACCCGTCGCGGTGTCGTGCTGCACATGCTGTCCGGCCTGGCGATCGACGGGCGGTTCGGGCTGACCGCCATCGCGTCGTCGGCCGCCGACGCCGCCGACCTCCTCGACCGGACGCGGCAGTGCGTGGACCAGGTGGTCGGCACCCCGGTCGCCGCGCTGGCGGTGGGCGTGCCCTGACGCGTCGGAGGCGGTGGCGCCGGGCGTCCCGGGTGCCACCGCCTCCGCCGTCGTGGGGGTCAGACGAACTCGTAGCTGACGGCGCCGGCCTCGTCGACCGTGGCGAGGACGTCGGCGCTGTCGGTGCTGTCCGTCGCGTTGGTCACCGTGCAGGGGATCGGCGTCCCGGCGGGGTCGACCAGCACGCTGCGGCCGCCGGCGTCGCAGGTGGCGACCGCGTCGACCCCGGCCTCGGCGCCCACCTGCTGGGCCACCGACTCCTCGACGGCGGCGACCACGACGAGGGTGTCGTCCCCGGAGATCTGGACGTTGCCCTCGTCGTCGATCTGCTCGACGGTGAAGGAGACCTCCTGACCGTCGAGCGTGCCGGTGCAGGAGAACGTGCCGCCGGCCTCGGCGTCGACGTCCTCTGGGCACGAGACGTCGGCCGCCGCCACGCCCACCTGCTCCTCGGTCAGCGCCGCGATCTGCCGCTCGACCTCGGCGGTGTCCAGCGTCCTCGGACCGAAGAGGAGGAGCCCGCCGACGACCAGTCCGGCGACCACCAGCACGCCGGCGATGCTGCCGATGACCGCGCCGGTCCGCCTGCGGGGCGCCGGCGGCTGAGGGGCGCCGGAGCCGGCCGGCGGGCCGTACGGCGACGGGGCGTGCACCGGCTGGGCGGATGGTGGGCCGTACGGCGGCGGGGCGTGTGGCGGCTGGGCGTGCGGCGCGTACGGCGGGCCGGGCGGGAACGGCTGCGCGGCGCCGGAGCGGGGGTCGTGGACCTGCTGGGTCATGGTTCCTCCTCCATGGGGCTCGCCGAGGAGCCTGCTGGGGAGGCCTTTCGCGGTACTTGGCGCTGTCTGGTGCCCGACTTGGAGACCGGCCAGGACCGGGCTCAGACGTAGCGGTGCGGGATGGGTGCGTACGCCCGCGTGCCGACACCGATCGAGATGGTCGGGTTCTGCGTGCCGCGGAACCAGCGCAGGAGCCACAGCATCTCGCTCGCCGACACCCCCACGCACCCGGCCGTGGCCTTCGAGTTCTTCACGTGCAGGAAGAACGCCGAGCCCTTGCCGCGGACGGCGCCGGTGCCGTACGGGGCCGGCGCGTTGTAGCCGATGAAGACCGCGTAGTCGTAGGCGCCCGGGTAGTTGCTCAGCCGCTCGATCGAGCCGTGACTGGCCGGGCACGTGCCCGGTGCGCAGCGACGGTGCTGGTTGACCACCGAGCCCGTGGACCCGGTCCACACGTCGTTGCGGTCGACCTGGAACCAGGACCCGACGCCGGGGTTCGGCTTGATCCCGAAGGGCTGGCTGAGCCGGAAGTGGCCGACCGGCGTCCGCGCCACGCTCTCGCTGGCCGTCCCCATGCCCGCCGAGCCGATCCGGGCGTTCGGGAACCGGGCCGCCCGCTTGTACCGGCCGTCGGGCTGGCGGGACCACGCCTCGACCGTCGCGTAGGTGCTCGTCGGGGACGCCGCGGAGACGGTCACCACCTGGCCGGACGCCGTGGCGGCCGCGGCCGGGGTGGGCGCGGCGCCGACGAGCCCGGCCAGGAACAGGGCCGCGGTCAGCCCGAGGACGACTGCGCGCTGTCTCACTGCTGCCTCCACCGGTGGGTCGATGGGAGGCGCGGCGTCGCGTGCCCATCCGGATCGAGCGCAACGTAGCGGTTCCGGAAGCGCGGCCCGGGGCTCCGGAGGCAGGTGATCTGCGAGGGGTGCACGGGACGTGGGAGTCGATCGGCGTGACCTCGGGTCAGGCGCCTCCTGCGTACCGGTGTGACCCGCTGGGTCCTGTGCAGCTCGACCGGCATGCGGTCGATCCGCGGTCTCCCCCTGGCGCCGTCCCGGCGACTGTCCGCTCCATGTCGACGGCCTCGTCGAGAACGGTGCTCCGTCGTCCAGGGGCAGATTGATGAACGCTGCCCTGCAGACAACCGCCCTACGTCGACGCGGACCTCGACAGGAGCTGTGAGGCTCACGAGCCGTCCGGGAAACTGCGGTGCGACTACGTCCAGTGGGCGACGTTCGTCCCATCCACGGGAGGCCTGGTCAAGAGGCGGCTACGTCCACCCGACCACGCTGGAGGGACGGCTTCCAGGGCGCCCGAGGGCTCGTCGAGATGCCCGACGTCCTGGTGGACGGCGACGTCCGGACCACGTACGTCGGGACCGTGGAGCAGAACGTGGTGCCGGATGATCCCCCGGCACCACGGCGCTGACGGCTTCCGCGCTCCCGACCCGAGGTGCAGACATCGGTGCGGCGGACGCCTTACCTTGCCAACCCTGGAAGCGCTCCGGTGGGCGGGGGACGCACATGGCAACGTCTGCGCGCCCGA
Organism: Geodermatophilus sp. SYSU D00697; assembly: GCF_054050175.1. Classification (NCBI taxonomy): domain Bacteria; kingdom Bacillati; phylum Actinomycetota; class Actinomycetes; order Geodermatophilales; family Geodermatophilaceae; genus Geodermatophilus; species Geodermatophilus sp. SYSU D00697. Next base: position 68,516 of record NZ_JBJGYV010000012.1, on the reverse strand, counting down.
CGAGGGTCGGCCGCCTCGTGCTCGCGCTGCTCCTGGCCGTGGTGGCCCCCCTGACCTGGGGCGCGTGCTCGACCTCCGTTGCCCGCCCGAATCCGGTCGTGGTGGAGAACCAGCATCCCGGGACTGAGTCGTGGCAGATCACCCGGCGCAGTGACGACGTCCACCAGCAGGTGAAGGGTTACGCGTCCGCCGTCAGCGTCGACCTGGGCGAGTCGATCACGTTCTTCGTGACGGTGAACCCGGTGCAGGGGTACTCGATCGACGTGTACCGGTTCGGCTACTACCAAGGTCTTGGCGGCCGCCTGATGCAGCACGTCGACGCGGGCACCGGAGTGACCCAGCCGAGCTGCCCCGTCGACCCGACGACCGGGATGGTCTCCTGCGACTGGTCCCCGAACTACACCCTCGACGTCCCGACCACGTGGACCAGCGGCGTCTATCTGGCCAAGCTGACGAACGCGGAGGGCTTCGAGAACTACATCACCTTCGTCGTACGCGACGACGACCGCCGCTCCGCACTGCTGTACCAGCAGAGCGTGACGACCTATCAGGCGTACAACAACTACCCGTACGACGCCCCGCCGGGGGCCTCCCTCCCCGCCACCGGCAAGAGCCTGTACGACTTCAACAGTTCCACGATGCGGACCGGGCTGGGTACGCAGAGGGCGGTGAAGGTCTCCTACGACCGGCCGTACTCCGCCGCCGTCGGACGGCGTGACGGGTCAGGGCAGTTCACGCAGTGGGAGAGCTACTACGTGCGCTGGCTCGAGCAGCGCGGCTTCGACGTCACCTACACGACGAACGTGGACGTCGACCGTGACGGCGGCCGACTCTTGAAGCATCGCGGTTTCCTGTCGGTGGGCCATGACGAGTACTGGTCGGCCCGGATGTACGACGCGGCCGAGGATGCCCGCGATCAGGGCGTGGGTCTGGGGTTCTTCGGCGCCAACTCCGTCGTGTGGCAGATCCGCTTCGAGCCGTCGGCCAACGGCAGACCGCATCGGGTGCAGGTGTGCTACAAGGACGCCGGCCTCGATCCGGTCGAGGACTCGACGGAGACGGTGCTCTGGCGCGACCCACCGCTGAACCGCCCGGAACAGCAACTGCTCGGCACGATGACGTCCGGCATGCAGCTGGACACCGGATCACCGGCGATGTTCATCGCCACCAACACCTGGAACTGGGTCTACGCCGGCACGGGCCTGAGCGAGAACGAGCCGGTCGCCGCCATCGTCGGCTACGAGACCGACGGCTACGACAGCGGCTATCCGCCGCCTACGGCGAGGGCCGGCACCTACACCAGACTCTCCCACTCGCCGTACATCGACAGCGACCACCTGCAGGCCCACCAACAGTCGTCCGTGTACCAGGCGCCCAGCGGAGCGTGGGTGTTCAACGCCGGCACCATCCAGTGGTCCTGGGGCCTGTTCAACGGCGATGGTCTCAACTATGCAGATCCGCGCATCCAGCGGATGACCGCCAACGTCCTCAACCGGATGACGGCGGGCGCCTGACCTCGGGTGGCGGTCCGTGACCGGAACCGCCCGCGAGGTGCTGAAGGCCTGGGCGGTTCTCTCGCTCTCCAGCCCTCCTGTGTGCGCGCCCGGAGGGATCCAGACCCGCCCACCTTCCGATCCGTGGTCAGGTGCCGGGCGCCCGGCGGCGCGATGGAGACAGGAGTTGAAGCGCAGCCATCCCCTCGATGGTGTCGATCGTCGTCGGCGAGCGCTCGGGGCCTGCATGGACCGGAGCGTTACGGTCTCTCAGCAGCCTGACGAGCAGTCACGCTGCCTCCGTCTCCGAGGCGCAGGAGTCGGTGGGGGTGCGCTCATGTCGATCCCCTCCCATGACCGTCCAGCCGTTGACGTCCCGGGGAACATCCGAAGACACCCCTGGGCAGGCCTGGTCTCCGAAGCGGGAGCCGGAGGCAGGTCCAACCCCAGCCGGAGCGAACGCCAAAGTGTCCGCTCGACCGTCAGGGCATCTTCGGGCACTAGACGGCGCCGACGTCTGCCGAGGGTCCGAGGACCAGATGCGCGCATCTCTGAGGGGCGGGTGCCGTGGGCGCGCCCGGCAGGGATCGAACCTGCGACCAAGTGCTTAGAAGGCACCTGCTCTATCCGCTGAGCTACGGGCGCTCGGTGGCGATCATCGCACCCCCGGCGTCCCCCGGGTCGGTGGACGGGCCACGGGGAGTCGGCCTCTGGTGCCGATCGCCGGCCCGGGACGACGATGGCCCGGCAACCGCCGCCCGTCGAGGGGAGGGCGCCGTGGACCAGCTCGGTGCAGCCCCGGGGACGTGGGCCGGAGCGGCCCAGTACGAGACCTACGTCGGCCGGTGGAGCAGGCCGGTCGCGCGGAGGTTCGTCGCCTGGCTCCGCGTGCCCGCGGGCCGACGATGGCTCGACGTCGGCTGCGGGACCGGTGCGCTCACCGGGGCGGTCCTCGCGGCGTGCGCGCCGGAGAGCGTCGTCGGCGTGGACCCGTCCGCGGCCTTCCTCGCCCACGCGGCCGGTCACCTGCGCGACCGGAGGGTGTCGCTCCGGGAGGGCGACGCGCAGGCGCTGCCGGTGGGCGACGCCTCGGTCGACGCGGTCGTCTCGGGACTGGTCCTCAACTTCGTGCCCGACCCGGCCGCCGCCCTGGCCGAGATGCGGAGGGCGGCCCGACCCGGGGCCGTCGTGGCCGCCTACGTCTGGGACTACGCCGAGGGCATGCAGGTGATCCGGTCGTTCTGGGACGCCGCGACCGCCTCCGACCCCGCCGCTCGCACGCTGGACGAGGGCGTGCGCTTCCCGGGCTGTGCGCCCGAGCCACTGTGCGCGCTGTTCACCGCCGCCGGACTGGCCGACGTGGCCGTCGAGGAGATCGTCGTCCCGACGGTGTTCGACGACTTCGACGACCTCTGGACACCCTTCCTGGGAGGTGCCGGACCGGCAGGGGCCTACGCCGCCTCCCTCGGGGAGGAGCCGCGCGCAGCCCTGCGCGAGACCCTGCGGGCCCGGCTGCCCACCGTGGACGACGGCTCGATCCACCTCACCGCACGGGCCTGGGCGGTGCGCGGTCGGGAGTGGTGACGTGCTCACCCGGGCAGTGCAGCACCCGCCCGCCCGGATCCCGGCTCCGTCGTCCACAGGGAGCCGTGCCGTCCACAGATGCCCGCCATGGCTGTCCGGCAGGGCTCGTGCCGCCGAGGGTCGACTGCACACCGGCACCACGCCGGTCGCGCCGTCCCGGCGCCACGGACCGAGGGAGCACCGTGAACGAGACCCATGTCACCGTCGTCGGCAACGTCGTCGACTCACCCCGCCGTTTCAGTCCCGACGGCGGCAACCCCGTCACCAACTTCCGCATGGCCTCCACCCAGCGGCGCTTCGACAGCCGGACCCAGGAGTTCGTCGACGGCACCACCTTCTGGGTCGACGTCGAGTGCTGGAACGAGCTGTCCGGCAACGTCTCCGGCAGCGTCAGCAAGGGCGACCCCGTCATCGTCTACGGCACGCTGAGCACCCACAGCTGGGAGAGCGAGCACGGCCGGCGGAGCGTGCCGCGCATCCGGGCCACCGCCGTGGGGCCGAACCTCAACCGCGGGACGGCCCTGTTCAAGCGCAGCCGGCCGGCGCGGGCCGCCGACGAGGGAGCACCGCTGGTGCCGGGCCCGGCCGCCGCCGAGGCGGACACGTTCGCCGGCGATCCCGACACTCCGGTGCCCGGGCGGGACTACGTTGAGGCGGACGAGGCGTTGTACGACACGAACACCGGCGACCTCGCCAGGGAGCCCGCGCACGCCTAGTTGCCCGGGCTGGGAGGATCGACGGCGGGAACGCACGGGGGCGGGCCGGCAGGCAGCCGGCCCGCCCTCCACTCGCGAATCGACGGAAGGCCTGCGAAGCCCAGTGGCTCAGTACATCTACACCATGGTGCGTGCGCGCAAGGCGCACGGCGACAAGGTGATCCTGGACGACGTCACCCTGTCGTTCCTGCCCGGCGCCAAGATCGGCGTGCTCGGGCCGAACGGCGCCGGCAAGTCCACGGTCCTCCAGATCATGGCCGGTCTGCAGCAGCCCTCCAACGGCGACGTCATGCTCGCGCCCGGGGCCACGGTCGGCATCCTGCTGCAGGAGCCGCCGCTCAACGAGGAGCTCGACGTCCGCGGCAATGTCGAGGAGGCGGTCAAGCCCCTCCGCGACGCGCTGACCCGCTTCGAGGAGGTCAGCGCGGCGATGGGGGAGCCCGACGCCGACTTCGACGCGCTCCTCGGCGAGCAGGGCGAGCTCATGGAGTTCATCGAGAACCACGACGGCTGGGAGCTCGACGCCCGCATCGAGCAGGCGATGGACGCGCTGCGCTGCCCGCCCGGCGACGCCGACGTCACGGTCCTCTCCGGCGGTGAGCGCCGCCGCGTGGCGCTGTGCAAGCTGCTGCTGGAGGCGCCGGACCTGCTGCTGCTCGACGAGCCCACCAACCACCTCGACGCCGAGAGCGTGGCCTGGCTGGAGCAGCACCTGGAGAAGTACGCCGGCACCGTCGTCGCCGTCACCCACGACCGGTACTTCCTCGACAACGTCGCCCAGTGGATCCTCGAGCTCGACCGGGGGCGGGCCTACCCCTACGAGGGCAACTACTCGACCTACCTCGAGACCAAGGCCGCCCGCCTCAAGGTCGAGGGCGCCAAGGACGCCAAGCGCCAGAAGCGCCTCAAGGAGGAGCTGGAGTGGGTGCGGTCGGGCGCCAAGGCGCGCCAGGCCAAGAGCAAGGCCCGCCTCCAGCGTTACGAGGAGATGGCGGCCGAGGCCGACAAGTACCGCAAGCTGGACTTCGAGGAGATCCAGATCCCGCCGGGTCCGCGGCTGGGCAACGTCGTCGTGGAGACCCGGGACCTCACCAAGGGCTTCGGCGACCGCGTCCTCATCGACGACCTGTCCTTCACCCTCCCGCGCAACGGCATCGTCGGGGTCGTCGGCCCCAACGGCGTCGGCAAGACCACGCTGTTCAAGATGCTGGTCGGCGAGGAGAAGCCGGACGACGGCGAGATCAAGGTCGGCGAGACGGTCAAGCTCTCCTACGTCGAGCAGAACCGCAGCGGCATCGACCCCAAGAAGACGCTGTGGGAGGTCGTCTCCGACGGCCTGGACCACATCCAGGTCGGCAATGTCGAGATGCCCTCGCGGGCCTACGTCGCGGCGTTCGGGTTCAAGGGCCCGGACCAGCAGAAGCCGGCCGGCGTGCTGTCCGGCGGTGAGCGCAACCGCCTCAACCTCGCCCTGACCCTCAAGCAGGGCGGCAACCTGCTGCTGCTCGACGAGCCGACCAACGACCTCGACACCGAGACGCTGACCAGCCTGGAGTCCGCGCTGCTGGAGTTCCCCGGCTGTGCCGTGGTCGTCAGCCACGACCGGTGGTTCCTCGACCGCGTGGCGACGCACATCCTCGCCTACGAGGGTGAGTCGAAGTGGTTCTGGTACGAGGGCAACTTCGCCGACTACGAGAAGAACAAGGTCGAGCGGCTCGGGCCCGAGGCGGCGCGTCCGCACCGCGCGACGTACCGGAAGCTCGCCCGGGACTGAAGAAGGGCCCCGCTGCCCCCCACGCCTCGCAGGCTCGGCGCGGGACCCTGCAGCGGGGCCGTTGCGGCACCTCACCAACGGCCGACCGGAGCACCCGCTCCGGCCGGCCGTCGGCGTCTGCGCGGGGGGCGGTGACCGTCCCCGCCGGCCGTACGGCAGGGTGGCGGCCGTGCGGTACACGGTGCAGGTCCCGATGCGCTGGTCGGACATGGACGCCTACGGCCACGTCAACAACGTCGTGTTCCTGCAGTACTTCGAGATGGCCCGCGTCGACCTGTTCTTCGAGCGGGCATCGCTGGAGGAGCGGACCGGCCTGCGCCGCGGGACCGTCGTCGCCGCCCACGACATCCAGTACAAGCGGCCGGTCGTCTACTCCTCCCGGCCGCTCGACGTGCAGATCTGGGTCTCCGGCCTGCGCGCCGCCGCCTTCACCTGCCACTACGAGCTGTTCGACCACGAGCAGCTGGCGGTCACCGGCAGCACGCTCCTGGTCCCCTTCGACTTCTCGCTGGACCGGCCGCGCCGGCTCACCCCGGAGGAGAAGGACTTCCTCGTCCGCTGGACCGACGAGCAGCCGCAGGCCTGACGAGGACCCCGCGTCTCAGCGGACGGCCGGGGCCTGCCCCCCGCTCAGCGGACGGCCGGGGCCTGCCCCCCGCTCAGCGGACGGCCGGGGCCTGCACCACGCCACCGCCGGCGTGCAGCCAGTCGCGCGGGGGAGCGGTCTCGACCACCCGCTTGCCGAGGGGGAACAGCCCGACGGCGGCCAGCTTGAACGACGCGATCCCGAACGGGATGCCGATGATCGTCAGGCAGAAGCCGATGCCGCTGACGATGTGGATCAGGGCGAGCCACCACCCGGCGACCAGGAACCAGACCACGTTGCCCACGGCCGAGGCCACGCCGGCACCCGGCGCCGGCACGGTGGTCCGGCCGAACGGCCAGACGACGAAGCCGGCCAGCCGGAAGGCGGCGATGCCGAAGGGGATCGTCACGATCAGCAGGCAGGCGACCAGTCCGGCCAAGGCGTAGGCGAGGGCCAGGATCCAGCCCTGGAAGACCAGCCAGACCAGGTTGAGCAGTGTCCGCATGGTGTCCACGCCCGTTCCACGGGCCGGGCTCCCGCCCGGTTCCCCGCGGATCGTGGCGCTCTCCCACGGTGAGAGGAGGGCGACCACGCGTGACCCGGGCGCTCAGCTCCCGACGATCCGGGGAACGGGGCGGTCGGCGCCGGTGGGAGCCCCGCGGCGGGCCGCCTCCTCCTCGGAGAGCACCCGCACCGGCGCTCCCGGGGCGACCGCGGCCCCGGCGAACACCGCCGCGTTGATCCCGCCGCGGTGCACCATGGCCTTGACCAGCCGGGTCCCGGTCAGCCGCTCCAGGTGGCTGCAGGGCGGGCAGCGCTTCACACCGAACAGCAGCGCGTCGCCGACGGTGAACCAGTGGCCCACCAGCGAGGGCAGGTCGATCCCCGTCGTCACGAGGTTGCGGCGGGTGTCGCCGGGCGCCAGGTCGGCGCCCACCTCCGCCGCCACGGCTGCGACGTCGTCGGCGTCGATGAGCGTGAGCTGCTTCTCCAGGTCGGGGTAGTCCACCCACGTGCCGCCGCCCAGGGCGTAGCGATCGCCCTCCAGCCCGCGCCCGGCGAGCAGCCGGGCCGAGGACACCCGGCGCATCGGCGCGGCCGCCGTCCCGGTCAGCCAGATCTCGGCCAGCTCGCCCATCACGCCCTCCTCGGGGAGACCCGCCGTGGCGGGACGTCGTCGGCCCCGCGCGCGTCCAGCGCCTCGCTGAGCGTGTGCGCCAGCCGCAGCACGGAGATGAGCAGCGGCACCAGCATCCCGGCGCGCAGCCGCGGAGCGCCGCGGGCGGCCTGCGCCTCCCGGATCCGGGCCGCCTGCTCGGCCACGAGCGGGATGAACCGCAGCGTCATCGCGATCACCAGCCCCACCCGGGCCGGCCGCACTCCCACGAGGCGCAGTGGCCGGGCCAGCACCTCGACGACGGCCACGAGGGCGGTGACGCGGGTGGTCGCCGTGACCACCGCGGCGGCCAGCACCAGGGTCAGCAGGCGCAGCACGGCCGTGGCCCCGGTGAGGGCGTCGGTCACCAGCAGGTGGACGGCGAGCAGGGCGGCCAGCCAGATCCACACCGGGCGCACCTGGGCCCACAGCACCCCGGCCGGGAGCCGCGCCACGAGCAGCCCCACGACGAGCACCGCCGCCAGGGCCGCGGCCAGCACGTCGAGCCGGGAGGCCACGAACAGCCCGACGCCGAGGCCGGCCAGGACCGCCAGCTTCAGGCCCGCCGGCGCCCGGTGGACCGGGCTGGTGCCCGGGAGGTACAGCGACAGCATCAGCCCATCCTGGCCACGTACCAGGGCACCGTCTCGGCGGGCGTCCCGTCGGCGACCACCCGGCCGTCGTCGAACACCAGCACCCGGTCGAACCCGGCCAGCAGGTCCAGGTGGTGGGTGACCACGACGACGTCCTGCTCGAGCTCGGTGATGACCCGGGCCACCCGCCGGGTGTTGGCCAGGTCCAGCAGCGTCGTCGGCTCGTCGAAGACCACGCGTTCCGGGCGCATCACCAGCACCCCGGCGATGGCCAGCAGCTGCTTCTGCCCGCCGGAGAGCAGGTGCGCCGGGTGGTCGCGGTGGCCGTCGAGGTCGTAGCGCGCGAGGACGTCGTCCACCCGGCGGGCGATCTCGTCGGGGGGCACGCCCTGGTTGGTCAGCCCGAACGCGACGTCCTCCGCGACGGTGGGGTGCACGATCTGCGCGTCGGGGTCCTGGAAGACGAAGCCCACCCGGCGGCGCACGTCCCGGACCCGGGTCCTGGTGTCCAGGCCGTCGACCAGCACGGTGCCGGCCGTCGGTACGACCAGTCCGTTGAGCAGCCGCGCGAAGGTGCTCTTGCCCGAGCCGTTGGCGCCGATGACGCCGACCCGCGACTCGGTCAGGGTCAGCGAGACGTCGCTCAGCACGGTCCGCTCGCCGTAGGCGTGGCCGACCTCGCGGAGCTCGATCGCCGTGCGCGGGAGGGTCGCCGCGGGCGCAGTCTGCGCGCTCCGCCGTCCCCAGCGCACGCGTCAGCCGGCGGTCGCGCGCCGGCCGGGCAGCTCGATCACCGGGTAGGCGCGGCGGACCGCCACCGCCACCACCGACGCCGCGACCGCCTTGACCACGTCACCGGGGATGAACGCCAGGGAGCCGGTGAACGACACCGAGAGCGGGACGTCGCCGTAGAGGCTGGTGAAGGGGATGCCGATGGCGTAGATGACGACCACCCCGCCGACCAGGTTGGCGACCAGCGCCCAGGCGAGGTTCAGCCGCCGCCAGAACAGCTGGGTGAGCAGCCCGACGACGAAGGCCGCGACCGGCCAGCTGTACAGGTAGCCGGCGGTCGGCCCGACGAAGACGCCCAGGCCCCCGCGACCGCCCGACAGCACCGGGGCGCCGACGGCGACCACCGCCAGGAAGACCAGCAGGGCCAGCCCGCCCCGCTTGGCGCCCAGCACCGAGCCGGCCAGCATCACGCCGAGGGTCTGCGCGGTGATCGGGACCGGGATGCCGGGGACGGGCACCGGCGGGAGCAGCCCGAGCACGGCCGTGATCGCCGCGAACAGGGCGACGTAGGCGAGATCCCTGGTCTTCACGGCGGTCTCCTCCTGACGGCGGCGGATCGGTGGGGCGCTCGGGTCCCCGCGGAACGTACCCGGCCGGCCGGCCGCCGTCCCCGCCCGGTCTCCTGCCCGCGCTCCCACGTCACGGCGTCGTCGGGACCCGGTCCGGCGGGTCTCGAACCGGTCGCCGTCGGTGTCTGCGCGCTCACCTGCAGATACGCGGGCCGGTTTGCCGGGCCTGCCCCAGGCGTGTTGTCTGGAGTTCCTGAGCCCCCTCGGCAAGGCGGAACAAGGCATGGCAAGCGGGTGGTGGGCGTCGCTGTGGCCGTGGGGACGCCCCGCACCGCACGAGCTCGCCGCGGACCCTCCGCAGCACCCCGATCGGGATCCCGGCGACGGGGCCCGGCCGGAGCGGACACCGCCGCCGTCCCTGCCGCCCGCCGTCGACGAGGAGGCCGCGCACCGCGCTCCGGCCGGTGCGACACGCGTCGAGGTGGCACCGGAGCCGCCCCGGCACACCGCACGCCGACAGACGCCCGGCTCGTCCGGTCGACCGGGGTCGCCCCCCGACCCGGTCCGCAGCACCCCGTTGCGGCCCCCCCACGAGACGACAGGAGCCCCATCCGTGGCACAGCTCGACAACGTCATCGCCGACCTGCTCGCGATCGAGGGCGCCAGCGGCGCCGCCATCGTCGACATCGACAGCGGCATGGCCCTCGCGGCCGGCGGCACGCCCGGGTTCGACCTCAACGTCGCGGCCGCCGGGAACTCGAACGTGGTGCGTGCGAAGCTGCGCACCATCCAGGACCTCGAGCTGAAGGACGAGATCGAGGACGTCCTGATCACGCTGCAGAACCAGTACCACCTGATCAACGTGCTCAAGGGGCAGGGCAACGCCGGCCTGTTCATCTACCTCGTGCTCAACCGCATGACCACCAACCTCGCCCTGGCGCGGCACAAGCTGCGCGCCGTCGCGGGCACCGTCAGCGTCTGACGGCGGGCGGTGCCGCCGGGCCCGAGGGCACGGCGGCACCGCCGGCCGTCGTCGTCAGCTCTCCTGCGGGGGCCGGCCTCAGGCGGCGGCGGTGGCGGCCTCGACGATCCGCTCGCGCACGGCCTCGACGGCGAGTTCACCGGTGTCGATCCAGCGGGTGACGCGGCCGTCGGCCACGATGGCGACCCGGTCGCAGAAGTCGGCCAGCTCGTCGGGGTCCACCGACACCACGACCACCGAGGTCCCGTGCGCGGTCGCCTCGTCGAGCAGCTGCCGCACCTGCTGGCGGGCGCGGACGTCGAGGCCGCGGGTGGGCTCGTGCAGCACGACGACGTCCCGGGCCGAGGCCATCCACCGGGCCAGCGCGAGCTTGTGCTGGTCGCCGCCGGACAGGGCGCCGAAGACGGTGCGGATGCTCATCGTCTTGACGTCGAGCTGGTGCACCGTCTTGATCACGCTGCGCAGCGTGGCGATCTCCTTGCGCAGGTCGGTCAGCGTGCCCCAGGCCTCCTGGGTGAGGGTGCGGGCGATCGTCTCGCGGGGGTCGACCCCGTAGGCGTCGTCGTCGGGCCGGTAGGCGGGCAGCCGCAGGGCGGCGACGTCCGCGGAGGGGTCCAGCGTGCGCGGCTCACCGTGCAGCACCGCCTCGTCGCTGAGCGCCGGCAGCTCTCCGCTCAGGGCCCCGGCGATCTCGCGGACGCCGGAGGTGCGCTGCCCGGTCAGCCCGACCACCTCGCCCCGGCGCAGCAGGAGGTCCACGCCCTGGACCCGGCCGGGGACCCGCAGGTTGCGGACCCGCAGGGCCACCTCCTCGGACGGCGCCGGCCGGGCCGGTGCGGGGGCCGGGGCGTCGTCCGGCTGCGTCGGGGGAGGAGTCGCGGACTCGCGGCGCACCGGCAGGGACACCGGTCCGCCGACCGTCTCCGCGGCCAGCCGGACCGGGTCCAGGGACGCGCTCGGGCTGTCGAGGGCGATCCGCCCCTCCCGGAGCACCAGCACCCGGTCGACCACCTCGAGCATCTCGGGCAGCCGGTGGCTGATGTAGAGCACGCCGCGCCCCTGCTTGCTCAACTGGCCGGCCACGGCGTGCAGCCGGGTGACCTCCGAGGGCAGCAGCACCGCCGAGACCTCGTCGAGCACGACCAGCCGGGTGTCCTCGGCCAGCACGCGAGCGGTCTCCACCAGGGGGTGCACGAAGTGCGGCAGGTCCCCGACGAGGGTGTCGGGGTCGACGTCGAGGTCGACCTCGGTGAGCAGGGCCCGGGCCGGCCGGCGCAGCTCCGCCTGGGGGCGCCCCCCCTGCGCCGTGCCGCGGAACACGGCCTGGGCCACGGTCAGCCCGGGGTCGATGCGGACCAGCTGCTCGACGACCCCGACGCCGACGTGGCGGGCGTCCGCCGCCGACAGCGGGGCATAGGGGTGGTCCAGCAGCGTCATCACGCCGGCGTCGGCGGGGGTGATCCCGGCGACGATGTCGCCGAGGGTCGACTTGCCCGCGCCGTTGGTGCCGACCAACCCGACGATCTCGCCCTCGGCGATCTCGAAGGAGACCTCCCGCAGGACGCGCCGGCCCCCGAAGGACTTCCTCAAGCCCTCGACCTGCAGCAGCGGCATGGGCGGGCGGCCTCCCCGTCAGGGTCCCCGACCACGGGGTCGGTCGATCGTCGTGTCAGCGTCCCCCGCGACGCTTCGTCACCGGTCCGATGCTACCCGCGCACGGGGGTGGCGCCTGCCGAACCCGGAGGCCGGGAGACGCCCCAGGGTCCTGCCCGCTCAGGCCCGCAGCCACACCGCCGCGTCGTCGGGCAGCGTCCCGGCCGCCACGTCGGCGCTGGCCAGCAGCACCTGGCCCTCGGGCAGCGGGACGGCGGCCCCGGAGACGTTGAGCAGGCACACCAGGCCGCCCGGACGGCGGAACGCGAGGCAGCCCCCCGGTGCGGGGAGCCACTCCAGCGTCTCGCCCGCGAACGCGTCGGACTCCCGCCGCAGGCGCAGCGCCGTCCGGTACAGCGACAGCACCGAACCGGCGTCGGCGTCCTGCGCTGCCGCGGTCAGCGCGCCCCACCCCTCGGGCATCGGCAGCCAGGTGTCCCGGCGGGTGCTGAACCCGTAGGAGGGCTCGGTGCCCGACCACGGCACCGGGATGCGGCACGCGTCCCGCCCCCGCTCGGCGTGGCCCGAGCGCGCCCAGATCGGGTCCTGCAGGGCCTCGTCGGGCAGGTCGACGTCGGGCATGCCCAGCTCGTCGCCGTTGTAGAGGTAGGCCGCCCCGGGCAGCGCGAGCTGGAGCAGCGCCGCGGCCCGCGCCCGGCGGGTGCCGAGCTCCCCGCCGCCGTAGCGGGTGACGTGGCGCGGGCGGTCGTGGTTGGACAGCACCCAGCAGGCCGGCGCCGGGGTGCCCTCGACCGTGGCCAGGGAGTGGACGACGGCATCCCGGAGCTCCTCGGCGGTCCAGTCGGCCGTGAGCAGCTTGAAGTTGAACGCCAGCTGCAGCTCGTCGGGGCGCAGGTACCGCGCCAGCCGGTCGTCGTCGGAGACCCACACCTCTCCCACGGCCATGGTGCCGGGGTACTGGTCGAGCACCGCCCGGATCCGCCGGTGCACGTCGTGCACGCCGTCGTCGTCGAACCGGTGGTCCCCGGGGCCGTGGTCGTCGAGCAGGCCGGTGTCCTCCATCGGCTGCATGTCCGGCAGGCCCTCGGGCTTGGCCATGCCGTGGGCGACGTCGATGCGGAACCCGTCGACGCCGCGGTCGAGCCAGAACCGCATCGTCGTCTCGAGGTCGGCGAGGACCTCGGGGTTGGTGAAGTCCAGGTCCGGCTGCTCGGGCGCGAAGATGTGCAGGTACCACTGGCCGTCGGGCACCCGCGTCCACGCGGGGCCGCCGAACACCGACGGCCAGTTGTTCGGCGGCTGGGCGCCGTCCGGGCCGCGACCGTCGCGGAAGACGTAGCGGGCCCGCTCCGGCGACCCGGGGCCGGCGGCCAGCGCCGCCTCGAACCACTCGTGCTGGTGGGAGCTGTGGTTGGGGACCAGGTCGATGGTCACCCGGATGCCCGCGGAGTGCGCCTCGGCCAGCAGGGCGTCGAACTCCGCGAGGTCGCCGAAGGCGGGCTCGACGTCGCGCGGGTCGGCGACGTCGTAGCCGTGGTCGGCCATGGGGGAGGGGTAGAACGGCGTGATCCACAGCGCGTCCACGCCGAGCTCGACCAGGTGCGGCAGCCGCGACCGGATGCCGGCCAGGTCGCCGACGCCGTCGCCGTTCCCGTCGGCGAAGCTGCGGATGTAGACCTGGTAGAAGACGGCGTCCCGCCACCAGTCGGCGTCGGTGCGGCGGGAGGTGGGAGCAGGGCTCACCGGGCTCCTCAGGGGGAAGGACCTCGGCCCCCTCACCCCTCGCACGCTCGGGGTGGGCCTCGGGCCGAGGCCGGTGGACATCGGGAACCGCTCGCCTCAGGCGAGCGACAGGTCTCCGGGCGCGTCGTCGGGCCAGCGGTTCTGCATGCTGCGCGCAGCCATCTCCAGGTAACCCCAGAGCGTGGCGTCCTGCTCGGCGGACAGCTCCAGGGAGTCCACGGCGTCGCGCATGTGCGCCAGCCACGCGTCGCGCTCGGCCGGGCCGATGGCGAAGGGGGCGTGCCGCATGCGCAGCCGCGGGTGGCCGCGCTGCTGCGAGTAGGTGGTGGGGCCGCCCCAGTACTGCTCCAGGAACCCGCGCAGGCGGGCCTCCGCACCCTCCCAGTCGTCCTGGGGGTACAGCGGCGCGAGCACCGGGTCGGTGCGGACCCCGGCGTAGAAGCGCGCCACGAGCCGCTCGAAGGTCGGCGCGCCGCCGACCTCCTCGTAGAAGGTCCGCGCCGAGGGCAGGGAACGGCTCATGACGTCGATCGTCCCGCAGCCGCGGTGGCTGCTGCCACGTGACCCTGGGTACGTCCGTAGGCCACCAGCGGCTGGACGACGGCGACCAGCCCGACCCCCCCGATGAGCGCCACGACCGCGCCCGGCGACAGGCCCTCGGCGGCGAAGCCGGCGGCGAGCACGCCCAGCCCCTGCACGCCGTACAGCCCGCTGACCGCCACCCCGAAGGCCCGGCCGCGGAAGGCCTGCGGCACCGCCTGCACGAAGGCGACGTTGAGCGGGATCCCCCAGGCCGCGCCGAGGCCGGCCACGAACATCAGCGCGACGACGAGGAGGTAGGCCCCGCGTCCCGGGTCGGCCCACAGCGCGACCAGCCCGGCCAGCGCGACCGGCGCCAGGGACAGCACGACCAGCCCCGGCACCAGGCGCTCCCGACGGTCCTGGGTGACCGCGCGGGCGATGAGCAGCCCGCCGACGGTGACCCCGAGCGGGTTGGCCGCGAGCAGCAGACCGACCTGGGTGGCCCCCTGGCCGAGCTGGTCGACCAGCGGCGCGGCGACGCCCTCGGCCGCGTTGGCGAACAGGGTGCCGATCCAGGTCAGCCCGATGATGGCGCGCAGCCGAGGCGTCCGGCCGATCAGCCGCAGCCCCTCGGCCGCGTCCCGCCAGACCGACCGCGGCCGGTCCTCCCCGGGCGTGCCGGCGTCCGGAGCCGGACGGCGCTCCAGCCGCGCCCACAGCCACACCGCGGAGACGACGAAGGTCGCGGCGTCGAGCAGCAGCACCGTCGACGGGGAGAGCACCGCCACCAGGGCGCCGGCGAGCGCGAACCCGACCACCTGGGACACCTGGCCGGCGACGTTGGTGAGGGACGTGGCCACGGCGTAGCGGTCGCCGTCCAGGACGTCGGCCATGAGCGCGGAGCGGGCGGACTCGAACGGTGGTGCGCCCAGGGCCACCAGGAGCAGCAGCGCCAGCAGCACGGGCAGCGGGGTGCCGGGGACCGCCATGCCGGCGACCAGCAGGGCGCGGGCGACGTCGGTCGCGATGAGGACGCGGTGTCGGGGGAACCGGTCGGCGAGGGTGGACAGGAGCGGGCCGCCGAGCAGCCACGGCAGATAGCTGATGCCGAAGGTGATCGCCGACAGCAGCGGGGAGGAGGTGCGCTGGTAGACCAGGACGGTCAGCGCCACGCGGGCCAGTTCGTCGCCGATCGTCGACAGCAGGTAGCTGCCGAACAGCGGCCGGTACTCCGGCACGGCGAAGACCTCGCGGAAGGTCGCCGGACGGGACGGACTGCCGCCGGCCGGGCCCCCGCCCGCCGGCGCACCCCCGGTCAGGGGGCCCCCGCCCCGGCGCCGGACACCGCGCCCAGCAGCGGCAGCGGGGTCTTGATGCCCTCGAGCACGAAGCGCTCCTGGAGCCGCATGCGCAGCTCGCGGCCGACGCGCCACTGGTCGGCGCTGGTGCTGCGCACCTGCAGTCGCATGACGACGCCCTCCGCGGTGATCTGCTCGGCACCGAGGGACTCGGGGGCGGCCAGGAGCGCCGGTGCCCACTCGGCCTCGGCGTACATCTCGTCGGCCACCTCCTGCATGACGGTGCGGCAGCGGTCCAGGTCGGTGTCGTGGGCGACCGGCATGTCGATGACCACCTGGGCGAAGCCCTGGCTCTTGTTGCCCACGCGCAGGATCTCGCCGTTGCGGGCGTACCAGACGACCCCGTTGACGTCCCGCAGCCGCGTGATGCGCAGCCCCACGGCCTCCACGGTGCCGTTGACCTCGCCGAGGTCGACGACGTCCCCGACGCCGTACTGGTCCTCCAGGATGATGCCGATCCCGGCGATGAAGTCCTTGACCAGGTTCTGCGCGCCGAAGCCCAGGGCCACGCCCACCACGCCGGCGCTGGCCAGGATGGGCGCCAGGTTGATGCCCAGCTCGCCGAGGACGAGCACCACGGCCATGCCGAGCACGACGATCGAGGAGAAACTGCGCAGCACCGACCCGATCGCCTCGGCGCGCTGGGTGCGCCGGGCGGCGATCTGCTCGACGGCATCGCCGAGCGCCGAGACGCGGGTGCGCCGGGTCCGCAGGATGGCCGGCACGGCGCCGCTGGCGGTGGAGTCGGTCAGCCGCCGGATGGCGCGGTGCGCCAGCGCCCGCACCAGCGTCGCGAGGACGACGATCAGCAGGATCTTGGCCGGCTTGGCGATGAGGGCCTGGGCGTTCTCGGCCAGCCAGTCCATCCCGAACCAGTCGTAGACCTTCTGGCAGAGCCAGTAGTCGGCGCAGTCGGGGACGGAGCCGGTCAGGCCGTCGTCGGCCGCGGCGAGCACGGAGGGTGACGCGTTCATCACGGGAAATACTCTCAGGTTCCCGGCCCGAGGGGCACCACCCGCGGCGGATCGGTCCGGCCCGGGAGCGTCGGCCACGATTCGGTAGCGGTTCCGACGGCCGTGTTGACGCGTGGTCGCCGCCGATCTGACGATCGCCGCCGACCATGCGTCGGGCGCGTGTCCGTCACGTGTCCGGCCCAGCAACACCGTGGAGGACCTGTGCGTCGTACGTGGATGGCCCTCGCCCTGGCGAGCACCGTGGTGCTCGCCGCCTGTGGGGGCGGGGACGAGGACTCCGGCGGTTCCGGTGGGGGCGGCGAGACCGGCCCCACCCAGATCCGGGTCGGCGCGATCCCGATCGTGGACGTCGCCGCGCTCTACCTCGGCATCGAGCAGGGCATCTTCGAGCAGCACGACCTCGAGGTCGAGCCGTTCCTCGCCCAGGGCGGCGCGGCGATCGTGCCCGCCGTCGTCAACGGGGAGGCCCAGTTCGGCTTCTCCAACATCACCAGCCTGCTGCAGGCCGAGGCCCGCGGTGTCCCGCTGGGCCTGGTCGCCCCGGGCCCCGGCGCGACCGGCAACGCCGAGGACGACTTCGCCGCCGTCGTCGTCCCGGCCGACAGCCCGATCCAGTCCGCGGCGGACCTCGCGGGCAAGCGGGTCGCGATCAACTCGATCAACAACATCAGCGACACCGTCGTCCGGGAGAGCGTGCGCCAGGCCGGCGGCGACCCCGAGGGCATCCAGTTCGTCGAGATCCCCTTCCCGGACATGCCGGCGGCGGTGAGCACCGGCCAGGTCGACGCGGCCTTCGCCGTGGAGCCGTCGGCGACGGTCGGGGAGAGCCAGGGCCTGCGGCGGGTGTCGGCTCCCTACACGGAGACCGACGACGACCTGACCGTGGCCGGGTACTTCACCTCCGACCAGTACGCGGCGGAGAACCCCGACGTGGTGCAGCGGTTCGCCGACGCCATGATCGAGGCCCAGGAGTACGCGCAGGCCAACCCCGACCAGGTGCGCGCGGTGCTGGGCACCTACACCCAGATCAGTCCCGAGATCGCCCAGCAGCTGACCCTGCCGACCTTCCAGAGCGAGATCAACCGCGAGTCGGTCGAGAAGCTGCTGGAGCTCGGTGAGCAGGACGGGATCATCGAGGGCGACGTCGAGCTGGACAACATCTTCGTCGAGAACTGAGAAAGGACCCCCTGCCCCCCGCCACTCGCGAGCTCGCGGCGGGACCCTGCAGGGGGCCGCCGACGGGCCGCGTCCCCTCCACCGCGGAGGGGGCGCGGCCCGCTGCCGTTCAGTCCTCGAGCCCGGTGTGGGCGGCGAGGAACGCCAGCTGGTCGGCGGCCAGCCCGACGGTGCGGCTCACGGCCCGGGCGCCGTGGCCGACCTCGGTCTCCCGGCGCAGCAGCACCGGCGCCGATGAGCTGGTCGCGTGCTGGAGCGCCGCGGCGAGC
Source organism: Geodermatophilus sp. SYSU D00697 (assembly GCF_054050175.1). Classification (NCBI taxonomy): domain Bacteria; kingdom Bacillati; phylum Actinomycetota; class Actinomycetes; order Geodermatophilales; family Geodermatophilaceae; genus Geodermatophilus; species Geodermatophilus sp. SYSU D00697. Next base: position 50,675 of record NZ_JBJGYV010000012.1, on the reverse strand, counting down.
TTGCGGGCGTGCAGCGGGTCGACGCGGGTGTCGGACTCGAAGGTCGTGAACAGCACCGCGGGGTAGGCGGTGCCCTCGACGACCCGGTGGTAGGGGGAGTAGCCGAGCAACCAGCCCAGCTCGGTGGGGTCCTCGGCGGTGCCGTACTCGTCGTTCCAGGTCCGGCCGAGGCCGAAGCGCTCGTAGCGGACCATGTCCAGCAGCGGAGCGCTGCAGACGACGGCGGCGGCGAGGTCGGGCCGCTGGGTCAGGGTGGCCCCCACCAGCAGCCCCCCGTTGGAGCCGCCCATCACGGCCAGCTGCGGGTGCGTCGTCCAGCCCTCGGCGACCAGGTGCTCCCCGGCCGCGGCGAAGTCGTCGAACACGTTCTGCTTGTGCTCGCGCATCCCCGCCCGGTGCCACTGCTCGCCGTGCTCGGAGCCGCCGCGCAGGTTGGCCACCGCCCACACCCCGCCCGCGGCCACCCAGGCCAGCGCCTGTGCCGAGTAGGCCGGGGTGAGCGCGACGTTGAACCCGCCGTAGCCGTAGAGCACCGTGGGCCGCGGCCGGTCCGGCGTCCCGGTCCCGGAGACGACGAACAGGTGCACCGGCGTGCCGTCGGCCGAGGTCGCGTGGGTCTCCACGACGCGCACCGCGGGCACCTCGCCGGCCACCGGTGCCCGCTCCCAGGTGGTCAGCTCCTCGCGGGCGCCGGTCTCCCACCGGTACACCGACGGCGGGGTGGCGTGGTCGGTGTAGCCGATCCACGCGGTGGTCCCGCCCTCGGGCGGGGAGCTGACCCCGGAGATGCTGCCCGCGCCGGGCCGGGGGACCTCGGCGACGCGTCCGGACCCGTCCCCGGCCCACAGCGACAGCCGGTCGGTGGCGTCCACCGAGTGGACGGCCAGGACCTGCAGGTCGCCGTCCGCACCGTCGACGAGGGCGACGTCGGTCAGCACGGCGTCCTCCTGCTCGGGGACGACGTCCCGCCACGCCTCCGGCGCCCAGGTGCCCGGGTCCGCGGGGTCGGCGACGGCCAGCCGCCAGCGCGGGGTGCCGCGGTCGCTCATCAGCCAGAGCCGGCCGTCGCGGGCCACCCACGCCGCGGTCTGCGCGTCGACCCCCACCTGCAGCTCGCGCAGGACGCCGTCCCCGGCCAGGTCGGCCAGCCAGACGTCGTCCCGCGGAGCGGTGCCGACCGACGCGGAGACCACCAACCAGCGGCCGTCGCGGCTGGTGCGGGCACCGAAGTAGGTCGCGGGGTCGCTGCCCTCGCCGTGGACCAGCGCGTCGCCGTCCGGGTCGGTGCCCACCCGGTGGCGCCACACCCGCCGGTGGAACTGCTCCTCGCCGGCGGGGACGAGGTCGGGGGCCAGCCGGCGGACGTAGAACAGCTCCTCGCCGCCGGGCAACCAGGCGACCGGGGAGTACCGGCAGCGGTCGATCGGCCCGTCGAGCTGCTCGCCGGTGGCCACGTCGAGGACGTACAGCCGCGACTCCTCGTCGCCGCCGGTGGACAGCTGGTAGGCCAGCCGGTCGCCCTCCCAGGACGGCGACCACGCGTCGAGCGTGGTGGTGCCCGACGGGTCGATCGCCATCGGGTCGACCAGCACCCGGGTGCTGCCGTCGGGCTCGAGCACGCGGAGGACGGCGTGCTCCTGCCCGGGGTCGCGCCGCGTGGAGAAGGCGCGCCCGGAGCGCCAGACCGGGACGCCGACGGCGCCGGCGTGCACCAGCTCCTCCAGCCGGGCGGCGAACCGGTCGCGCAGCGGCAGGCCGGCCAGCGCCTCGGCGGTCAGGGCGTCCTGGGCCCCGGTCCAGGCGACCGTGCGGGCGTCGTCGGGGTCCTCGAGCCAGCGGTAGGGATCGGCGACGGGGTGGCCGTGGAGGTGCTCGACCAGGTCGAGCCGGGGGGCGTCGGGGTAGCGCACCCGGGTCACGGTATCGAGGCGCCCGGCTGCTCCCGGCAGCGCGGATGCGCTGTCGCAGGTCAGAATGGGGGCGCCCACGGGTCGCACAGCACCCGGCGCGCGGCCCCGGGCGCTCGGAGGTGCCCTGTGCCGCGTTCCGCATCCGGGTCGTCCGCCGGCCAGCCAGGTCAGCGGCGCGACCCACTCCCTCATCCGCTCGCGCCCAGTCCCGCGCGGTCGACCACGGCCGCGACCCTGCTGCTCAACGCCACGTACGAGCCGTTGTGCGTGGTGTCCAGCCGCCGCGCGATCGTGCTCGTCCTCGCCGAGAAGGCCGTGTCGGTGGACAGCGCACCGGAGCTCGTCCACGCCGAGACGGTCGCCCTGCCGGTGCCCGTCGTGGTGCGGCTGACCCGGTACGTGCGCGTCCCCTACCCGGCGCAGGTGCCCCTGTCGCGGCGGGCGGTCTTCGCCCGGGACGGCTCCTCCTGCGTCTACTGCGGCGGGTCGGCGACGAGCATCGACCACGTCGTCCCGCGCAGCCGCGGCGGCACCCACACCTGGGACAACGTGGTGGCGGCCTGCCGGCGGTGCAACCACACCAAGGCCGACCGGTCGCTGGCGGAGCTCGGCTGGAAGCTCCCGCACCCGCCGCGCACCCCGAGCGGCGCCGCCTGGCGGCTGCTCGGCGCCCGCACCGTCGACCCGCGCTGGCGGGAGTGGCTCGGCGTGCCGGAGAGCGTGTCGGCGTGAGGGAGGACCCCCTGCCCCCCGCAACTCGCCCGCTCGCGGCAGGTCCCTGGAGGGGGCCGGCATGACCTCGCCGGCCACGGCCCGGCGCCTGTGGGCGCTGGCGGAGCCCTTCCACGCGCTGACCTACTTCGCCGACGAGTGCCGGTCGGCCGCGGAGGCCGCCGGCCTGACCGGCTTCTGGTCCCCCTACTTCGCGATGCGCGCCGCCCCGATGGGACCGGTCGGCCCCGAGGTCGTGACGGCGACCTTCTACAACTTCGCGCCGGCGTTCGTGGCCCGCCGGGTGCCGGCGGTCTGGCGGGCCGTGACGCCGGAGCAGGCGCTCACCGCCCGGCTGGCCGGGGTGGACGCCGCGGTCCGCCGGGTGCTGGGGGAGGACTGGCGCTCCGCTGTCACGGAGGCGGCGGACCTGGCCGGGCCGGCCGCCGCCGCGGTCGACCCGCCCGGGCGGCCGCTGGCCGCGGCCAACGCCGGACTACCCGTCCCCGGTGACGCGCACCTGGCCCTGTGGCAGTCGCTCACCACGCTGCGGGAGCACCGGGGCGACGGGCACAACGCCGCGCTGCTGCAGCGGGAGATCTCGGGGGTGGGTGCCCACGTCCTGGCCGCTGCCGCTGGCCGGACCGAGAAGGAGTGGCTCCTGCGCGCCCGCGGGTGGGACGCCGCCGCGTGGGACGCCGCCGCCGAGGACCTCGCCGCCCGCGGCTGGCTGGCCGGCGCGGAGCTCACCGCGGAGGGCGCGGCCATCGTGGCCGCGGTCGAGGCCGACACCGACCGGCTGGCGCTGGGCCCGTGGCAGGAGCTCGGCGCCGTGCGTTGCGACCGGCTGGCCGAGCTGCTGGTGCCGCTGCGGCGGACCGTCCTCGCCGCGGGGCTGTGGCCCGACCGCAACCCGATCGGCGTCCCCGACCCGGATTGAGGACGGACCCTCGTGCCCCCCACCGTCGAAGGACCCCGTCCTCCCCACCCTTCGCCGGCTCAGGGCGGGACCCGGGACGGGGCCCGCGGCGGGCCCCTGCACGAGGACCGTCCTCACGTCACCCTGCTGCGCTCCACGGGGAAGGACTCGTGCGCGCCGGTGGACAGGATCTCCCGGAAGCAGGCCATCGCGTCCCACACGTCGACGAAGCGGGTGTAGAGCGGCGCGGGGCCCAGCCGCACGCGGTCGGGCGTGCGGAAGTCGGGGACCACACCGCGGGCCACCAGCGCCTGGGTCAGCTGCCAGGCCTGCGGGTGGGCGAGGGTGACGTGCGAGCCCCGGCGCGCCGGGTCCCGCGGCGAGGCCAGCGCGACGCCGTGCGGAGCCAGCCAGGCGTCGGCCAGGGCGACGGTCAGCTCGCCCAGCGCCCGGCCCTTGGCCGCCAGCCGCCCGATCCCGGCCTCGGCGACCAGGCGGGCGCCCACCTCGACCGCGGCCATCGCCACGACCGGCGGCGTCCCCACGCCGAACCGCTCGATCCCGGGCACCGGGTCGTAGACCGGGCCCATCGCGAACTGGTCCCGCTGACCGAACCACCCCCAGATCGGCTGGCGCAGCTGCTCCTGCAGCTCACGGCGCACGTAGAGGAAGGCCGGCGCGCCGGGCCCGCCGTTGAGGTACTTGTACGTGCAGCCCACGGCGAGCTCGGCGCCACTGGCGGTCAGGTCCAGCGGCACCGCGCCCGCGGCGTGGGAGAGGTCCCACAGCACCAGCGCGCCCACCTCCCGCGCGGCGCGCGTGACGGCGGCGACGTCTGCCCGCGCGCCGGACCGGTAGGCGACGGCGGACAGGACGACGACGGCCACCCGCTCGTCGAGTGCCGCGGCCAGCACCGCGGGGTCGAGTCCCTCGTCGACGTCGGCCGGCACCTCCCGCACGGTCATGCCCCGCGCCTGCGCCACACCGGCCACGACGTAGCGGTCGGTGGGGAAGTCGTCGGCGCAGCAGACCAGCACGTCGCGGCCCGGCCGGGCGTCGGCCCCGGCCACGAGCAGCTTGTAGAGGTCCACCGACGTCGAGTCGCTCACCAGCACCTCGCCGGCCCGGGCGCCGAGCACCCCCTCGGCCAGCAGGTCGCCGATCCGGGTGGCCGCGCCGATCCACGACGACCACGAGCCGACCAGCCCGCGGGCCCACTCGTCCTCCACCACCCGGGCCAGCGCCGCGGGGGTCTCCCGCGGCATCCGCCCGAGCGAGTTGCCGTCGAGGTACAGCAGGCCGTCCTCGCCCGCACCGGCGAAGCGGCTCCGGGAGGCGGCCAGCGGGTCGGCCGCGTCGAGGGACTCGGCGTGTGCGCGGGAGAGGTCCACGCCGTCCTGTGTACCGGTCTACCGTCCCGCACCGTGACCCAGTTGCACGACCTCACCGCCCTGGGGCAGGCCGCCGCCGTCCGCGCGCGGGAGGTCAGCCCGGTCGAGCTCGTCGAGCACGCGCTGCGGCGCATCGAGGACGTCGGCCCGGGGCTGGGCGCCTTCCTCACCGTCACCCCGGAGCGGGCGCTGGCCGCGGCGCGGCGGGCCGAGCACCGGGTGGCCCGCGGCGGGCAGCTGCCGCCGCTGCTCGGCGTCCCGACGGCGATCAAGGACCTCAACAACACCGCCGGGGTCCGGACGACGTACGGGTGCACGGTCTTCGCCGACAACGTCCCCCGCATCGACGACCACGTGGTGACCGCCCTGGCCGCGGCCGGGACGATCAGCGTGGGCAAGACCAACACACCCGAGTTCGGGTTCCCCTGCTACACCGACAACGCCCTCGCCGGTCCCGCTCTCTGTCCGTGGGACCGCTCCCGGCTGGCCGGGGGGTCCAGCGGGGGAGCGGCGGTCGCGGTGGCCGCCGGGATGCTGCCGTTCGCGCAGGGCAGCGACGGCGGGGGCTCGATCCGGATCCCGGCCGGAATCAACGGCCTGTTCGGGATCAAGCCCAGCCGCGGCCGGGTCAGCAACGGGCCGCTGGGCGCCGACGTGACCGGCCTGGGCACCAACGGTCCGATCGCGCGCACGGTGCGCGACGCCGCCGCCATGCTCGACGCGATGGCCGGCCCGGTGCCCGGGGACGCCACCTGGGCCCCGCCGCCCCCGCCCGGCGAGACCTTCCTCGGCTACGCCGACCGCCCGGTGGGCCGGCTGCGGATCGGCCGGCACCTGGAGTCCCCGATGCCCGACGCCGTCCTCGAGCCGGAGGTGGCGGCCGCGTTCGAGGACGCCACCCGGCTGCTCACCGACCTCGGCCACGAGGTGGACGACGTCCCCGCCGGCCTGCTGGGTGCGGACGTGCTGGCGGCCTTCGAGCGGGCGTGGACGCTGTCGGGCACGCTGCTGCCGGTCCCGCCCGGGCGGGTGGGGGAGCTGCGGCCGCTCACCCGCGAGCTGCGCGCCCGCGGCCTCGCGCTGTCGGCCCAGGCGGCGATGGAGGCCCTGACCGCGCTGCGGCTGTTCTCCCGTCGCTTCCTCGAGGCGACCCGTCAGTTCGACGTCCTGCTGGCGCCGGTGACCACCCTGACGCCGCGGCCGGTGGGCTGGTTCGACGCCGACGGGGACGGCGCGGCCGACTTCGAGCGGCAGAAGCGCTACGCCGCGTTCACCGCCGTCTTCAACGTCACCGGACAGCCGGCGGTCAGCGTCCCGCTGCATTGGACCGACGGCGGTCTGCCGGTCGGCACCATGCTCGTCGGTCGCCCGGCCGACGAGGCGACCCTCATCGCGTTGTCCGCCCAGCTGGAGGCGGCCCGGCCCTGGGCGCACCGGCGCCCCGCCGGATGGGACTGAGCAGGAGGGGTGCGACCGCTGCCGGTAGGTTGAGGGGGTGACCGTCGTCGAGACCATCCTCGTCTACGTGGTGGCCCCGCTGGCCGTGGTCCTGCTCCTCGCGCTCCTGACGCTCGTGCCGGGCGCGCGACGGCGCAAGGTCCGCTACAAGCCGGGTCAGCCGTGGGAGCACGAGCCCGTCTGGTACGAGCCGCACCCGCAGGGCGGCGCGCACGGCCCCACCGAGGCGCACGGCCCGGCCGCCGTCCCCGGCGACGGCACCACCGCGCTGGGCTCGTCGATGTACCCCGAGCAGCACGACGGGCCGGCGCGCGACGGCGGGCACGGGCACGGCCGTGGGGCCACTGCTCTCCCGTCCGCGGCCGCGGTGGCCTCGGCCCGCCCCTACGGCGGCGCCCGCGGGACGTGGTGAGCGCATGACCCCCCTGATCCGCACCGAGAACGTCTCCGGAGGCCTGCGATGACCCGCGCGCTGGAAGCCACGTCGCACGACACGGCGACGTCGGCGGGTACCGCGGCGGCGCGGTCCGACGAGGCCGAGTCGCTCGACTCGATCTTCAGCTACCGCGAGCTGCTCCGCATCGACGAGGCGCTGACCATGTCCTCCCGGGAGACCGGGCTGCGGTTCACGCTGTACATCGGCGACCTCGGTGCCCAGACCCGCCAGCGCGCCGAGGAGCTGTTCGAGCGCTCCGGCGGCCACCTGGCCGAGTCGGTGCTGCTGGCCGTCTCGCCCGGGCAGCGGGTGATCGAGGTCGTCGCCGGTGCGGCGGCGTCCCGCCGGCTGCCCGACCGCGCCTGCGCCCTCGCGGTGCTGTCGATGACCAACTCCTTCGCCTCCGGTGACCTGGTGGGCGGCATCGTCAACGGCCTGCGCCAGCTGTCGGACCAGGCCGGCCACCCGCGGAGCCTGCGCACCCACTGAGAGGACCCCGGTGCCCCCACGCCTCGCACGCTCGGTGCGGGGCCCTGCACCGGGGCCGCCCGTCCTCCCCGCGCCGGACACGAGAGAGGCCCAGGACCCACCGGGTCCTGGGCCTCTCTCGTCCGCTCAGCTGTTCTCGGCGGCGTCCCGCTCCCGGGCCCGCAGCGACCGGGCGATCCCGTCCCGGCCCTCGGCGACCAGCCGTCGCAGCGGGGCGGGGTGGTCCTCCCCGGCCAGCCACGCGTCGGCGGCCTGCACGGTGCGCAGCTCCACCACCGGCGGGAACAGGTACTGCACCGCGTTCTTCGCGATCTCCCCGGGACGGCGGTCCCACAGCGGGCGGATGTCGGCGAAGTAGCGCTCGACGTACCCGGCGGTCAGCTCCCGCTGGGCCGGGTGCCAGAAGCCCTGCAGCATCGCCTCGTGGACGGCGTTCGGGATGCTGTCGTCGGTCAGGGCCCGCCGCCAGGTCTCCTCCTTGGACTCCGCCGTCGGGCGCAGCGCCCGCGCCGTCGCGGCCCGCCGCTGGCCGGTGGCGGTCGCGTCGCGGGCCTCCTCGGCCGCGATCTCGGCGTCCCCGGCGGCGCCGATGGCGACCAGACCGTTCAGGAACGCCCAGCGCGCGTCGGCGTCGACCGGCAGTCCCTCGACGACGCGGGAACCGTCGAGCAGGCCGCGGAGGACGGCGGCGTGCTCCCCGGTGCGCGCCGCGGTGGCGAAGGTGCGCGACCACTGCAGCTGGGTGTCACTGCCCGGCTCGGACGCCTCCAGCGCCGACAGCGCCTTGTCCGCCAGGGCGCGCCAGCCGGTCTCGGCCCACCGCGGGTCGGCGTAGTTCGCCAGCGCCGTCTGCACGCGGGCCAGCAGCGACTGGACGACGCTGATCTCGGTCTCGGCGTCCACCCCGGCCAGGACCAGCGCCACCCAGTCACGGGCGGGCAGCTCCGCGTCGCGGGTCATGTCCCAGGCCGCCGACCAGCACAGCGCGCGCGGCAGGGAGTCCGGCAGGGTGCCGATGCTCTCCTTGAGCGTGGCCAGTGAGCGCTCGTCGAGCCGCAGCTTGGCGTAGGTCAGGTCGTCGTCGTTGACCAGGACGAGGTCCGCGGCCGGGTGGCCGACCAGGTCGGGCACCTCGGTGCGCTCCCCGTCGACGTCGAGCTCCACGCGGGTGGTCCGGGTCAGCCCGCCGGGGCCGCGGTCGTAGAGGCCGACGGCCAGCCGGTGGCGGCGCAGCACCGGGTGCTCGGCCACGGCGGTCTGCTCGATGGCGAAGCGGGCGTAGCGGCCGTCGTCGGTCAGCTCGACGACCGGGCGCAGGGTGTTGACCTGGCTGGTCTGCAGCCACTGCTCGGCCCACGCCGAGAGGTCGCGGCCGGTGGCCTCCGACAGCGGGTCGAGCAGGTCGGCGAGGGTCGTGTTGCCGTACTCGTGCTTGCGGAAGTACCGGCGGACCCCGGACAGGAACTCGTCGCGGCCGACGTAGGCGACCAGCTGCTTGAGCACCGAGGCGCCCTTGGCGTAGGTGATCCCGTCGAAGTTCACCTCGACCGCGGCGACGTCGACCATGTCGGCGGCGATCGGGTGGGTGGAGGGCAGCTGGTCCTGCGCGTAGGCCCACGCCTTCTCGGTGTTGGCGAACGTCGTCCAGGCCGTCGAGTAGTCGGTGGCCTCCGCCTGGCAGAGGGTGGAGATGTAGGTGGCGAAGGACTCGTTGAGCCACAGGTCGTCCCACCAGCGCATGGTCACCAGGTCGCCGAACCACATGTGGGCCAGCTCGTGCAGCACCGTCTCGGCGCGCCGCTCGTAGCGGGCGCGGGTGGCCTTGGAGCGGAAGACGTAGTCCTCGAGGAACGTGACCGCGCCGGCGTTCTCCATCGCCCCGGCGTTGAACTCGGGCACGAACAGCTGGTCGTACTTGTCGAACGGGTACGGGTAGTCGAACACCCGGTGGTAGAAGTCGAAGCCCTGCTTGGTGACCCGGAACAGCTCCTCCGGGTCGAGGTGCTGGGCCAGCGACGCGCGGCAGTAGAGCCCCAGCGGGATGCCCTCGTGGGAGTCGGTGACCCGCGCGTAGGGGCCGGCGATCAGCGCCAGCAGGTAGGTCGACAGCCGCTTCGTCGGCTCGAAGTGCACCAGCTGGGAGCCCGCGGGCCCGGCCTCGACCGTGCGGCCGCCGGTGTTGGAGACCACCTCCCAGTCGAACGGCGCGGTCACGTGGACGGTGTAGGTGGCCTTGAGGTCGGGCTGGTCGAAACAGGTGAACACGCGCTTGGCCTCGGCCGGCTCGAAGTGCGTGTACAGGTAGACCCGGCCGTCCTCGGGGTCGACGAAGCGGTGCAGCCCCTCGCCGGAGTTGGAGTACCGGCAGTCGGCGACGACGACCAGCGTGTTGTCCGCGGCGAGCTCGGGCAGCGGCAGGCCGCCCTCCTCGGTGTAGGTGCCGACGTCGAGGGGCGTGCCGTTGAGCGTGGCCGCGTGGACGGTCTCGGCGACCAGGTCGATGAACGTGCTCGCGCCGGGCTCGCGGCAGGTGAACCGCACCGTCGTCGTCGACCCGAAGGTGTGCTCGCCGGGGCGGCCGGCACCGTCGGTCAGGTCGAACTGGACGTCGTAGCTGTCGACCGCCAGCAGCTCGGCGCGGCGGGCGGCGTCATTCCGGGTCAGGTTGGGTACGGCCACGGACGGCAGCTTCCCACGGAGGCCCGACACCACTCCCCGGTGCGCGGAGGTCGGCATCCGGTTGAGGGAACAACCACCCTCCGGTCGGGCTTGAGACCGGCGAGAGACGTCCAGCAGCGAGGAGAACCCACCATGACCGAGGCAGTGCAGAGCGCCCCCGTGAAGGCCCGCGTCGACTTCTGGTTCGACCCGCTGTGCCCGTGGGCGTGGCTGACCAGCCGCTGGGTCCTGGAGGCGGCCAAGGTCCGCGAGATCGACCTGCACTGGCACGTCATGTCGCTGGCCGTCCTCAACCGCGGCCGGGACCTGCCGCCGGAGTACCAGGAGATGATGACCAAGGCGATCGGTCCGGTCCGCGTGGCCATCGCCGCCGCCCAGCAGCACGGCGACGAGGTCCTCGGCGACCTCTACACGGCCATGGGCACGCTGCGCCACCACGAGGGCGTCGAGCTCGACGAGCTGGTCGCCCCCGCGCTGGAGCGGGTCGGCCTGCCCGCGTCGCTGGCCGAGGCCGCCACCTCCACCGAGTACGACGAGGCGCTCGAGAAGAGCCACCACGAGGGCATGGACCCCGTCGGCGACGACGTCGGCACGCCGGTCATGCACATCGACGGCGTGGCGTTCTTCGGCCCGGTGATCAGCAAGGTGCCCACCGGGGAGGACGCCGGCAAGGCCTTCGACGGCGCCGTCCTGCTGGCCAACCTGCCCGACTTCTGGGAGCTCAAGCGCACCCGGCTCTCCGGCCCCGACATGGACTCGGTCCCCGCCGACGCCCTGGAGCTGACCGGCCGCCGCTGAGGCCGCACCGGAGTGCGGGCGGCGAGGTCTCCTCGCCGCCCGCACTCCGCTGTCCGGGCCCTGCGGCATGCTGAGCGCGTGTCGCGTCCCGTTCGCCAGCGCATCCTGATCACCGGCGCCAGCTCCGGCCTCGGCGAGGGCATGGCCCGCCGGTTCGCCGCGAAGGGCCGCGACCTCGCGCTCGCCGCCCGCCGCACCGACCGGCTCGAGGCCCTCCGCGACGAGCTGCTCGCGGCCCACCCCGGCATCCGGGTGGTCACCGCCGAGCTGGACGTCGACGACGCCACGGCGGTCGAGAAGGTGGTCCCCGAGCTGGCCGGCCGGCTCGGCGGGATCGACCGGTTCATCGCCAACGCCGGCATCGGCAAGGGCGCCTCGGTGGGCACCGGCCGGGCCTGGGCGAACAGGGCCACGCTGTTCACCAACGTGCTCGGCACCCACGCCCAGTGCGAGGCGGCGGTGGAGCTGTTCCGCGCGCAGGGCGCGGGCCACCTCGTCGTCATCTCCTCGGTCGCCTCGATCCGCGGCATGCACGGCACCCGTACCTCGTACGGCGCGAGCAAGGCCGCGCTCAACTCCCTGGCCGAGGGGATCCGCGCCGACCTGCTCGGCACCGGCATCCGCGTCACCACGGTCCTGCCCGGCTACATCGCCACCGACATCAACGTCGGCCGCCGCGGCCCGTTCACCGTCGGTCCCGACCGCGGCGTCGACGCCCTCACCGCGGCGATCGAGCGGGAGCCGGCGCGGGCCTACGTCCCCGAGTGGCCGTGGCGGCCGGTGTCCGCGGCGCTGCGGGTGCTGCCGCTGCCCGTCGTCCGCCGGCTCACCTGACGGAGGGCGCCTCCGCTCCCAGGTTCGCGGCGGGACCCTGCGGAGGGCCCGTGTCTCAGCCGCTCCTCGCACGCTCGGGACCGATCCGACCGGCCGCGGTGCGCATCGTCGCCTCGTCGTAGGGCCCGGCGGCCAGTCGGCCGGCCCGGACGGCGGCCAGCACCGCCAGCAGCTCCTCCCGCTGCGCGCCCACGAACGCCGCGTCGACGACCGCCCCGTGCCCCGGGACGACCGGGCCCCGCGCCAGTGCGTGCAGCCGGCCGAGGGTGGCCGGCCACTCGGCGGGGAAGGCGTCCTCGAACGCCGGGGGCGCGCCCTCCTCGACGAGGTCGCCGGCGAACACGATCCCGTCCTCGACCTCCACGACCAGGTCGGAGTCGGTGTGCCCGCGGCCGAGGAACCGCAGCACCACCTCGCGGCCGCCGACGTCCAGGACCGCGACGTCGTCGACCAGGGCGTCGGGCGGGTCGAGCGGGGCCTGCCGCACCCGCTCGGCCGACGCCGGGTCCCCGGCGGCCAGCAGCTCGGCCACCCGCGCGGCGCGCTGTGCCTCGCCGGTGGCGCGGAGGGCGGCCGCGCACGCGCGCGCCCCCCAGATCGTCGCCGGGCGGAACGCGGCGTTGCCGAAGCAGTGGTCGTAGTGGGCGTGGGTGTCCACCACCGTCCAGGGGGACGGCGTGACCCGGCGGACGGCGGCGATCAGGTCGGCGGCCTCGCCGAGGTCCGAGCGGGTGTCGACGACGAGGCAGGCGCCCTCGCCCACGACCAGCCCGCAGTTGAGGTCCAGGGACTCGTGCCGCCGGACGAACACGCCGTCTGCGACCTCCTCGAACGTCACCAGCAGATCCGCATCGGCCGGCCGCGGGCGTCGCGGGCGCCGTCGCCGACGCACTCCGCGGTCCCCTCGGCGATCCGCCGGGCCGACCACGCCGCGACGCAGGCGTCGAGGGCGTCGACGGCGGGGACGCCGTCCGGGGCGTCGGCGAGCGCGTCCAGCACGTCCATGACCGGTTCCAGGGCGCGGATCCGCTGCGCATGGCCGCGCGCGCTCGACTTGGGGTCGTGCACCCGCTCATCCAGTGCGCGGAACGCCACTTCGGGATGCACCTCGACGACGCGGTCGGGAGGAGGGTCGCCCAGCGCCTCGTCGAGGGCGGCGATGGAGCGGACGAGCTGGAAGGACTGCGCCGACAGCGACCGGCCGCCGGTCGCCTCGACGGAGATCCGCCGCGCGTCGGCATGGTCCCGGGCGGCGAGCACCGCGCGCACCGGGGCGGGGAACACCGAGCCGGCCCCGCCGCGCCCGCGCAGCGCGGACCGGGCGGCCACGTCGCAGGCGCGGACACCGTCGTCCGACAGGCCGATCGGCATGTCGATGCCGACCACCGCGACGTCGGGCACGGCGAGGACGGCAGCGGCGTCGGGGAGGACGGTGAGCTCCACGCGGCGCCCGTCGAGCCGCGCGCCGACCCACTGCCCGCGCCAGCCGTCGACCCCCAGCACCGCCACCCCGGCAGCCTGACAGACTCCCCGCCATGCGCGTCTTCGTCGGGACCGACCACGCCGGGCTGGAGTTCAAGGAGCACCTCAAGCAGGCGCTCGCCGACGCCGGGTACGAGCCGGTCGACTGCGGGGCCTACGAGTACGACGCCCAGGACGACTACCCGCCGTACTGCTTCGAGGTGGGCGAGCGGACGGTCGTCGAGCCGGGCAGCCTCGGCGTGGTGATCGGCGGCTCGGGCAACGGCGAGCAGATCGCGGCCAACAAGGTGCCCGGCGTGCGGGCGGCGCTGGTGTGGAACCGGGAGACCGCCGAGCTGGCCCGCCAGCACAACGACGCCAACGTGGTCTCCATCGGCGCCCGCCAGCACAGCGTCGAGGAGGCCACCGAGCTCGTGCTGACCTTCCTCGCCACGCCGTTCAGCGGGGACGAGCGGCACGCCCGCCGCATCGGCCTGGTGACCGACTACGAGCAGAACCGGCGCCGCCCGGCCGGCGGCCTGCCCACCCGCGAGGAACCGGTCTGAGACCCACCCGCCCTGGGTCGGCCCCGCTGCAGGGTCCCGCGCCGAGCCGGCGAGGCGTGGGCGGCCAGTACGGGCGACACGGGGGCGGAGATGTCACACGACGTCGTCGCACGGATCCGATCACGGCAGCGACGACCGCACGGTGCCCGGATCCCGCTTGGCCCGGAGGCCGCGGCACTGGGACGGTGCTCCGGCATGGACATCCCTCGTGAGTTCGTGATCCGCGAGAGCACTCATCGCATCCACAACCCGTTCCGGGAGGAGGACCTCGCGACGCTGGGGCGGGCGATCTGGCTGCGTCCTGGGCAACGCCTGCTCGACCTCGGCTGCGGCAGCGGCGAGATGCTGTGCACCTGGGCACGAGACCACGCCATCACCGGTCACGGCGTGGACCTCAGTGCAGCCTTCCTCTCGGCGGCCCGAGCGCGGGCCGCCGAGCTGGCCGTCGAGGACCGGGTCACGTTTGAGCACGCGGACGCTGCCGGGTACGTCAGCGAGCAGCCGGTCGATGTGGCCGCGTGCCTCGGCGCGACCTGGATCGGTGGGGGTGTGGCGGGCACCGTCGAGCTGTTGGCCCGCAGCCTCCTGCCGGGCGGCACGGTCCTCGTGGGGGAGCCCTACTGGCGGGAGCAGCCCGCCGACCAGGAGACGGTGGAGGCGTGCGGCGCCTCCACCGCCGAGGACTTCCTCGATCTCCCCGGGCTCGTGGCATCGTTCCCGGGCGGCGGCTGGGACCTGGTGGAGATGGTGCTCGCCGACGAGGCCGGCTGGGACCGCTACGCGGGCGCCCAGTGGTGGAACGTCCGTCGGTGGCTGGACGCCCACCCGGACGACGAGCTCGCTCCGGCGATGCGAGCCCAGCTGGACGCCGCCCCGTTGCGGCACGTCCGGTACCAGCGGCGGTTCCTCGGCTGGGGCGTGTTCGCTCTCCGCCGTCGTTGACCGGGGGCCGGCCGGAGCGCCCCGATCACTACCGGTTCCGGAGCCGACCCGGCAGGCCGGACCACCCACCGGCGCCGACGCCCGATCCAGCCGGCCCAGGTGCGGGACATCCCCGCCCACGTGTCGCCGGACCGGGGGAGCAGCGGGGGCCTGCTAGAACTCGTCCGGGCACCACGGGCTGACCGGCCAGCGGAACGCGGTCGCGGCCAGCGTGACCGCCCCCGGGCTGACCTCGGTGACCCGGCCGGCCGCCTGCAACGTCGCCAGCGAGGTCCCGCCCAGGTAGGCGGCGGCCAGCGCCTCCACGTCCACGACCAGGTCGGGGTCGCTGTCGGTCGGCGCGCAGAAGCCACCGGAGGGGCCGGCTGTCAGCGCCCAGCGCCCGTCGTTCCACGGGCAGAAGGCGTCCCGGACCTCGAACACCAGGTTGATCGGCGTCGGGTAGCGGCGGGCGGCGAGGGCGCGGCCGACGTCGACCAGGCGCACCCACAGGGCGTCGGCCGGCCGGGCGTGCAGCGCCCGCGGGTCGGCGAGCAGGTGCCGCAGCGGGTCGTCGTCCGGCTGGGACGGCGCCTTCACCGTGCGGACGAGGTCGATCGACGTCAGGAAGCGCCAGAGCGCGGCGTGGGCCGGCGTGCTCGTGCTGCGGATCTCCTCCACGGTGAGCGTGCCGTCGGCCTCGCTGTCGTCGGTCCAGGCCGCCTTCACCCGGTAGGCCGCGTAGCCGGTGACCGTGCCGTCGGGCTCGGTGTGCAGCGCGTACCGCCGCTCGGTCGCGCCCCGGCGCTCGTCGGGGTCGTCGCGCAGCGCGCGGTCCCACCACCGGTCGTCGCGCGCCAGGTCGCCGGGGACGAGCCGGCGCACCCGGTCGTGCAGCCCCACCGCTTCGGCCCGGTACTCCGCGACGGGCACCAGGTCGACCCGGCCCTCGCCGGCGTCCAGGCCGGGCCGCAGCCGCAGCCGGTCGACCGTGCCGGAGAGGTTGCCCCGCCAGGTGGCCGGCGCGTACCCGAACCGGCCGTAGATCGAGCCCTCCGACGCCCACAGCGCGGCCACCGGCTCCCGGCCCTGCTCGCGCACCTCGGTCAGCTGGCGCCGCATGATCGCCGTCAGCACTCCGCGCCGCCGGTGGGTGGGGGAGACGGTCACCCAGGTCACGCCGGCGCACGGCACGACCGCGCCGGGCACGGTCAGCTCGCGGCTGTAGATCCCCGACGTCGCGACCACCCGGTCGCCCTCCCACAGGCCCAGGGTCCGGTCCAGCTCGGCGTGCGCGGGGACCGTCTCGAGGAAGGACCGCGGCGCCGGCTCGGCGAAGACGTCGAAGAGGGCGCGGCTGAACGCCGGCCACTCCTCGGCGGTGGCGGGGCGCAGGGAGTCGACGAGATCGGTCACCCGGGTCTGTCTACCGGCACCCTCCGACGCTGCGCGAACCGGTTGTCGGTCCCCGGTGCCACCATGCGCCATGGCCGCCACCCCGGACGACGTCCGCGCCGTCGCCCTCGCCCTGCCCGAGACCACCGAGCGCCCGGCCTGGGACATGGCGTGCCTGCGCGTGCGGGACAGGATCTTCGCCTCGATGCCGCCGGAGGAGACGTGGGTGGCCGTCCGGCTGGCCGAGGGGGAGAACCGCACGCTGGCGGCCGAGCGGCCCGCGGTCTTCTCCGTGCCGCACCACTACCGCAACTCCACGATGGTCGTCGTCGACCTGGCCGCGGCCGACCGCGAGGAGCTCGCCGAGCTGCTCACCGAGGCGTGGCGGCTGCGGGCGCCGGCCCGCCTGCGCGCGGAGTTCGACTCGGTTCAGGAGCGCAGGTAGGCCAGGGTCGCCATCACCCGGCGGTGCTGGTCCTCGTCCTGGCTGAGGCCGAGCTTGGCGAAGATCCGCTGGGTGTGCTTCTCCACGGCGCCCTCGGTCACCACCAGCCGCCGGGCGATCGCGCTGTTCGAGGAGCCCTCCGCGATCAGGCCGAGGACCTCCCGCTCCCGCGGGGTCAACCGGCGCACCGGGTCGTCGGCCCGGCGGCGGGCGAACAGCTGGGCCACCACCTGGGGGTCGAGCACGGTGCCCCCGGCGACGACGTCGGTCAGGGCGCCCAGGAACGAGTCGAGGTCGGTGACCCGGTCCTTGAGCAGGTAGCCCACGCCGCCGCGGCCGTCGGCGAGCAGCTCGTCGGCGTAGGCCACCTCGACGTACTGCGAGAGCACGAGGACCGCCGTCCCGGGGACGGTGGCGCGGGCCTCCACCGCGGCCCGCAGCCCCTCGTCGGTGTGCGTGGGCGGCATCCGGACGTCGACCACGGCGACGTCCGGGCGGTGCTCGGCCACCGCCCGGACCAGCGAGGGGCCGTCGCCCACGGCGGCGACCACCTCGCAGCCCTCGTCCTCGAGCAGCCGCACGAGGCCCTCCCGGAGGAGCACCGAGTCGTCGGCGATCACGACCCGCACGGCAGCTCCGCCACCAGCCGGGTGGGTCCGCCGCGCGGGCTGTCCACGGCCAGGACGCCGTCCACCGCGCGCAGCCGGTCGGCCAGCCCGGACAGGCCGTGCCCCGGCGCGAGCACCGCGCCACCGGTGCCGTCGTCCTCGACGGTGACCCGCAGCGCCGGCCCGGCCGCCACGACGACGACCTGGCAGGTGGTGGCGCCGCTGTGCTTGGCCACGTTGGCCAGGGCCTCGCTCACCACGAAGTAGGCGGTGTTCTCGACGGCGGGCGCCAGTCGCTGCTGGGGCAGGTCGACGGAGAGCTCGACCGGCACCGGCGAGCGGGCCGCGATCGCGGCGAGCGCGGCGGCCAGGCCGCGGTCGGCCAGCACCGGCGGCGCGATGCCGCGGGAGAGGGCGCGCAGCTCCTCCAGCGCCTCCTTGGCCAGGCCGGCGGCCTCGCCCAGGGTCGCGCGGGCCGCGGCCGGGTCGCGGTCGAGCTGCCGCTGTGCGCGGGAGAGGTCCATGCCGAGGCGGACCAGGTACTGCTGCGGGCCGTCGTGGATGTCCCGCTCGAGCCGGCGCAGCGACACCGCCTCCGCGGCGACGGCGGCGTCCCGGCCCTCGGCCAGCCGGCCCATCTCGGCCTGGGTGGCGGCGCGGGAGGTCAGCAGCGCCCGTCCCAGCTGCGCCTGGAGCAGCGCGACGGCGCGGACGGCCACGGGCAGGAGCAGCGCGAACACGACGCCGATGAGCGTGTACAGGAGGATCCGGCGCGCGGGCGAGGTCTCGAAGCCGAGGACCTCGAGCAGGTCGTTCTGGTCGGGGTCGGCGGCGGCCTCGGGCAGCGACCAGTCCCAGAGGCCGTAGGTGAGGCCGCCCAGCGCCCCCGCCCAGAACGTCACCGTGACGACGAAGCCCAGGATGGCGAACGGGAACCGGACGAGCGCGTGCAGCGCGTCCAGCCAGCACTGCGGGTCGCGCAGCGGCGTGGTCAGCCGGCGCACCGCCCGTCCCTCGGCGCGACGGTAGGCCGGGCGGGGCAGGGGCGAGCCGAGCACCGCGGGCAACCAGGACCGCTCGGCGGCGGCGAGCCCGCGGGCGGCGACCAGGGTGCCGGCGAGGACGGCGACGCCGATCCACACGACCAGCAGCCCGGTGCCGGCGGCCAGCCCGGTGACGACCAGGACGAAGGCGGCGATGCCGAGGGGGAGGGCGAGCAGCGAGTAGCCGGTGTCGACGCCCAGTTGGCGCAGCCGGCCGGACGGGCGGGCCGGGGCGCTCGAGGTCGGGGACACGGTCGGCAGGACGGCGGTGTCGGTGGTCATGCCGTCGAGCCTGGCCGTGGGAGGGGTCCGGACCCATCCCGCCAGCCGGTCGATCGAGTGTCGGGCTGGCCCGACAGGGATGCGCTGGTCATGTCGGGGCCGATGCTCGTGGCGGGGCGGCGCCGGTGTCCAGCACCCACGCCCCGTTAGGGTCCCCGACAGCCGAGCGCGCCGTCGACGTCGCGTCCCCGCGCGACCGCACGCCCGGCGGGGGAGGGAGCCGTGCGCTCCAAGGCAGTGCCGATCGTCCTGGCCGCAGCGCTGCTCGCCGGCGGCTGCAGCTCGTTCACCGACGACACGGAGGCCGATGCGGAGGAGTCTCTGGGGGCGACGACGTCGGTCCCCGACGCCCGGCTCACCCTGGTCGCCGACGAGGACCCGGTCGCCTCGGCCGCGTCGGCCAGCCGCGCGCTCTTCGACTCCGCCGAGGTGGTCGTCGTGGCCCGGGACGGCGACGACGCGGGCACGCTGCTGGGCGCCTCGGCCGCCGCGGGCCTCGGCGTCCCGCTGCTGCTGCAGCCGGCCGACGGCGGGGCGGCCGACGCCCTCACCGCCGAGCTGGACCGCCTGGGGGCGGCGACCGTGCTGGCCGTGGGCGAGGCGGACAGCCTCGGCGAGGGTGGTCCGGAGGTCGTCGCCGTCCCGGCCGCCGCGGAGTCGGTCGCCGAGGCCACGGGGCTCGGCCTCGGCGAGACGCAGGAGGTGGACGCCGATGCCGCGGCCGAGGCGGTCGCCGGGCTGGACCCGGACGCGCCGGTCGCGCTGCAGCCGCCAGGGGACACCCCGGCCGCGGACGGCGAGGTCGAGGCCCTGCCCGGCGTCGAGCGCGCCGACCCGCTCGAGGGCACCCTGGTGCTGGCCACCGGGACGCCGGAGTCGGTGGCCGGGATCGCCACCGCCCGGGCCGCCGGCGCGCGGGTGCAGCTCACCGGCGGCGCGACCGACCCGCGGGCCTCGGAGGAGCTGGTCGACCTGATGGCCGACTCGCCGCCGGACGCGGTCGTGGCCCTGGGCGCGGGCTTCGCCGGCGAGGACGGCCTGGAGTGGAAGCTCGACACGGCGGCCACCGGCACCCAGCTGCCCGGCGGTGGCCAGGTGCTGTTCCCGGAGCACTTCCTCGTCGCCCTCTACGGGCACCCGGGCAGCGGCGCGCTGGGCGTGCTCGGTGAGCAGGACGCCGCGGCCTCGGTCGAGCGGGCCCGGGAGCACGCGGCGCCGTACGAGGCGCTGGTGACCGACGCGACCGTCGTCCCGGCCTTCGAGATCATCGCGACGGTGGCCTCGGAGTTCGCCGGCCCCGACGGCAACTACTCCACCGAGGTGCCCGCCGAGGACCTGCGGCCGTGGGTGGAGGCGGCGGGGGAGGCGGGGCTCTACGTCGTCATCGACCTGCAGCCCGGCCGCACCGACTTCGTCGCCCAGGCCGAGCAGTACCGCACCCTGCTGGAGCTGCCCCACGTCGGGCTGGCGCTGGACCCGGAGTGGCGGCTGGCGCCGGGACAGGTGCACCTCACGCAGATCGGGTCGGTGTCGATCGACGAGGTGAACCGGGTGGTGACCTGGCTCGCCGACCTCACCCGTGAGAACGCGCTGCCGCAGAAGCTGCTGGTGCTGCACCAGTTCCAGGTGCGGATGATCCCCGACCGGGACCGGCTGGACACCTCCCGCGACGAGCTGGCGGTGATGGTGCACGCCGACGGCCAGGGCGGCCAGGGGGACAAGCAGGCGACCTGGCGCACGCTCCGGCAGACGAACCCGGACGCCGTGTACTGGGGCTGGAAGAACTTCTACGACGAGGACGCCCCGATGCTCAGCCCCGAGGAGACGATCGCGCAGGTCAGCCCCCGGCCTCAGCTCATCAGCTACCAGTAGGGCCCGACCCCTCCCGTTCCGTCGGTGCCCTGTGGTCTGCTGTCGCGGCCGTCGAGACGAGGAGGAGACGTGACCGTCGTCAGCGAGGAGCTCGACCCCCGCCTGCTGGAGCACCGGCGGGAGCTCACCGGCTACTGCTACCGGATGCTGGGCTCGGCGTTCGACGCCGACGACGCCGTCCAGGAGACGATGGTCCGCGCCTGGCGGGGCCTGGCGGACTTCGAGGGGCGGTCGGCGCTGCGGTCGTGGCTGTACCGCATCGCCACGAACGTCTGCCTCGACCAGCTCTCCGGTCGGCAGCGCCGCGCCCTGCCCATGGACCTCTCCGGCTCGCCGTGGCAGCCGGTCGAGGCGTCCCTCGCCGCGCGGAAGCCGGCGACGGCGTGGGTGGAGCCGATGCTCGACCGCCAGGTGGTCGCCGAGGACGCCGACCCCGCCGAGCAGGCGGTGCAGCGCGAGTCGATCCGGCTGGCCTTCGTCGCCGCGCTGCAGCACCTGCCGCCGCGGCAGCGCGCCGTCCTGCTGCTGCGCGAGGTGCTGCGCTGGAAGGCCGACGAGGTGGCCACGCTGCTGGACACCACGGTCGCCTCGGTCAACAGCGCGCTGCAGCGTGCCCGGGCGACGCTGGCCGAGGTCGGCGGGGAGATCGACCCCCAGCCGCTGGACGACGACGAGCGCGACCTGCTCGACCGCTACGTCGACGCCTTCGAGCGGTACGACATCGACGCCTTCGTCGCGCTGCTGCACGAGGACGCCACCCAGCACATGCCGCCGTTCGAGATGTGGCTGAAGGGGCCGGCCGACATCGGCACCTGGATGCTCGGGCCGGGCTCGGAGTGCCAGGGGTCGCGGGTGCTGCCGACGCGGGCCAACGGTGCGCCGGCGTTCGCGCAGTACCGGCCGCGGCCGGGGGGTGGTCACGAGCCGTGGGCGCTGCACGTGCTCGAGGTGCGCGAGGGCCGCATCGCCCACATCTCGAGCTTCCTCGACCTCGACAACGACCTGTTCCGCCGGCTGGGCCTGCCCGTCGACCCGGCTGACGCCCGGGTGCCCTGACGTGCCGCGAACCGAGTTCACCGAGGGGTTCCACGAGGAGCTCCACCGCGACGGCTCGCTGCGTGCCCGCGGGCCGGTCGTCGACGGCCGGCCGCACGGCTACTGGGAGTGGTTCCGGCTCGACGGCACCACACTGCGCTCGGGCTCCTTCGACCGGGGCCGCGAGGTCGGCGAGTGGACGACCTACGACAGGTCGGGCGCGCCCTACAAGGTGACCGACCGGGGCTGACCGGAGGTCGGGGGCTGACCGGCCCGCGCGCTGACTCTCAGTGGTGGTTGCGCGGGCCGGCGTCGCTCGGTCGTGCTGTTCAGCGGGCGGTCGCCGTGGGGCTCCGCTCGAGCCGGGTCAGATGTCGAGGTCCTCGACGTCGGGCCGGCCGCCCTCTGCGGTGAGGGTGTCGTAGAACTCGGCGGGCATCTCGTCCCGCAGGTCCTCGAGGCTGTCGGCGATCTCCAGGGTCTCCTCCGTCGGGCCCCACGACCAGCCGCGGGAGGCCTCGCGGCGGAGCGTCTCCTTGAGCCCCTGCTTGAAGTCGCGCCAGTTGTCGGCCGGGTTGCCCATGCCCTCCCGGTCCCAGCGGTTCCAGTCCCAGTGCCAGCCGCCACGCCACGTCTCCGGGTCCGACCACGCCGCCCAGTCGGGCATCCGGCTGATCTGCAGCGCGAACTTCCCCTTGGGCGTCCGGTAGACGCGGAAGCGCTCGATGCGCCGTTCGGCGGTGGGGTGCCGCCACTCGCCGAGCAGCACGCCCGAGAACCGCTGTTCGCGACGATCGCGGCCGCTGCCGACCCGCACGGTCACCTGTTCGTAGCCGCCCTGCCGCGTCTCCTCGGCGTCCACGAACTGGCGCAGGGCGCGGGACACGGCCGCGGAGAGGTTGCCGCCGGCCAGCGCCTGGGCCCGCTCGTACAGCGCGAGGTCGTCATCCGACACGTAGATCGTCTTGTTGGGCACCCGCCGTCTCCCGTCGCTCGATCGGCCTGACTACCATATACGTATGCGCGTAGTAGAGCACATCCGATGGCGGGGGACAACGTGCGTGGAGACGGGCCAGTGCGGGGTGCTTGTGGATGGCTTCGGCCTCGGTAGTGGGGCGGTGGCGAGCGCGTCCCTGGACGGTTGCGCGTCATGCGGGTCACGGGAATCGGACCCGCATGGCCAGCTTGAGAGGCGGGCACTGCAGGGCGGCCTTCGCCGGTCAGGCGCTTGTTCTGGCCTGCGGGCAGGCTCGCGGACCCCAGATGTGACCCATGTGTCGGATCGACTGCTCCTGGAGCCGCCCCGACCGTCGTCGGTTGCGCGTCGGTTGATCAGTGCGTCTCAGCGCGCGGGACCAGGCCGCGGTGATGGGCCTCGGCCGTGACGCGTCGGTGACGCCTGACCAGGACCCTCCGGTCAGTAGGGCGGTCCTCGCGGCGCGCACATCCTCACTGGTCGATGGGGGAGTGGCATGGCGACCGTCCATCGTGAGCCCTCCGAGCGTCCGCTGGAGGACGCCGGGGCAAGCGGGCAGGGTGCCTACGCCACCGTCGTCGTTGTCGTCGGCCTCCTGGCCGTGGTCGCTTTCGCGCCGATCGCCTGGATCAGTGTGGGGCGCCCTGCAGCACCGTCCGACGAGGTCGTGCTGCCAGAAGTGCCTGCAGGCTCAGCTGGCGGCGCCGTACAGGACCTGCCTGCCGGCCTGCCGGGCGACCTCATCGTGCGGACCCCTGCCGACGTGCGCCCGCTGGCGGCGCAGGCGCTCGGGGAGTTGGCCGGCGAAGCGCTCCTCGCCGTGCTGGCTCCCGTGGCCCGTCCCCTGACGGCGACAGCGGTCACCGAGGATGACGCGCCTGTTTACCCCTACGAATACACGTCTCTTGAGGGGCTGCTGGCTGCACTCCCGGAAGAGGGGCGGACACCGGAGGTCATCGCTCTCGGAGCCGCGCTGGTACAGCTCGCTTCACTTCCGGGGGAGGACCGGAAGCCGGCCTATCCGAACGCTGGACCGGTTGCCTTCGCCGTGCTCGATCGGGCGCGCGAGGGCGGCGCCTGTGCGGCTCAACTCAACCTGCTGCTGCTGGTGGCCGCCGACCAGGAGGGCGGTCCCGACGTTGTCCGTGCCGAGGCCGAGCGGGCGGCTGCCACGTGCCCAGGCGATCCGACGCCTCGATGGCTGCTCGCGCAGCACGAGTCGCAGAGTCAGAGGCTGCCGGCCTCTGGCGAAGAACCGGTCGGCCCCCTCGCCCTCAAGCCCGAGGACGCCGTGCCTGCCGCGTCGCTCGACCTCGCGGCCCGCTTCCCGGCCTCGGCCGCGGCCGTGTCCAGCCTGGGCGATGCGCACGTCCGGGCCGGACTGGCCCTGATTGGCGCGCAGCCGTTCACCGCCCGGGAACAGCTCCGGGTGGCGGTCGCCCAGTACCGCCGGGCGCAGGACCTGGGGTCCCACGACGACGACACCCGTCCGGGTCTCGCACGCGCCCTTGCCGCACTGGGCGAGGGAGAGGAGGCGCTGAGGATCGCTCAGCGGCTGGTCTCGGAGCGCGGTGAGTCGGGCCGACTGCTGGAGCTCGTCGTCACGGCTGCCGAGGCGGACAGGGACTTCGACACGGCCGAAAAGGCTGCTCGTCGTCTGGCCGAACTCGGCAGCGACGCCTACCCCGCAGGAGGACCGCTCTTCCCGGTGGCTGGCCGTGGATCGGGACCGGAGGCTGATGGCCCGCTGTCGCTGGGGGTCGACCGGTACACCCCCTTCAACGTGCGACTGATCGACGTCAGCGAGGACTTCGGGGCCTCTGGGGCGGTTGAGGACGCGGCGTTCGCCCCTTCGTTCCGGCCGGACTTCGCGCTCACAGGGACCAACGCGTCCTGCCCCGGGTGGACCTGGCGCCGGGATGCTCTACTGGCGGGGCACGCCAGAGCCGTCCTGGCCGCTCCACACGAGACCTTCACCGACGTCCGCCCCGAGAGCCGCGGCTCGTGGTGTGGGCTCCTCGGCTCGGACACCCTTCTCCGTCAACTGTCTGCGCTCGAGGCGGGCCAGGCCACGAATGTCGCCACTCCGGGCGCGGAGGGGACCACCCCGTCCGGTACGGGCGCGAAGGATGCCTTGCCCGATCGACGGCAGAATCTCTTGCGCTGGGCCGGCGAGCTGGAGCGCGCCGATGCGGTCGTGCGGGATTGGCTCCGCGCCGCTGGCTCCACCGATCCGCTGCCCATGCTGCGTCTCGGAGAGATCCAGTATCTGCGGGGGCAGTTGAACGACGCTGCGGCCTCCTTCGGCGCCGCGGCGCGGCGAACCGTCGACGGGTCGGCGCCGCACACCGTGGAGATGTACCACGCCCTCTATGCCCGCGGGGCCACGCTCATGGCGGCCGGTCGGCAGGAGGAGGCGACGGCGCTCCTGCGCTCGGTGGACGAGGACACCGCGCTGGTGGCCTCGTCCTACCGAAGCTCTTCGGGGTTCAGCGACGTCCGTTACGACGTCCTCTCGTTCTGGGTCCGCGCAGAGCTGGCCGACGGAGCTCGGGAGGCCGGTGACGCGCTGTCGGCGTCGGAGTACTACGACGCTGCCCGCGAGCGCCTCGATCGGCTCAGGGATCGCGAGCGCGCGAACCTGAGAGTGGAACGGGTCTACGCCAACCAGGCGCTCGTCGACCTCAAGCTGGGCCGGACGGAGGCGGCCGCGAATGACATCGCGTTGGCGCTGGCGGAGGACCCCCGGAACCCGGTGTTCCTCATGACCGCCGGCTTCGTCGCGGAGCGCGCCGGCCAGAGCGACCTGGCCATTCGCTACGACCGAGCGG
The DNA here is from genome assembly GCF_054050175.1 of Geodermatophilus sp. SYSU D00697. Classification (NCBI taxonomy): domain Bacteria; kingdom Bacillati; phylum Actinomycetota; class Actinomycetes; order Geodermatophilales; family Geodermatophilaceae; genus Geodermatophilus; species Geodermatophilus sp. SYSU D00697. The sequence goes on along the minus strand of NZ_JBJGYV010000012.1, from coordinate 25,615 downwards.
CCCTGCAGAGCGACGCCGGTGCCTTTCCTGCGGCGAACGACCTCGGCGTGCTCCTCGCCCGTCGCGGTGAGGAGGGTGCAGCGCTCGTCGCCCTGCGCAGGGCCGTCGGGGCGCGACCCGACTACGCGCTGGGATGGTTCAACCTGGGCGGGGTCCACGCGCGGATGGGGCCGCTGCACTTGTTGCAGTCCCAGGGCGCCTTCGCGCGCGCCTTCCACCTCGATGCGTCTCTGCGGGACCGGGAACGGGACTTGGTGATCGACGCCGCTGTGTACCACACAGGGCTGGACCTGGCCCGCCCGCTGCCTCCGCGGTGGACGCTCGCCGACATCCAGCGTCGAGAGCCGGTGGCGGCCGCGGGGTTGCTGGCCGTGCTCCTGCTCGTCGTCGCCACAGCGAAGGCCGCGACGAAGGAAGGGGGACGCGACCTGGCCGATCGCTGGTTGGAGCCGGTCACGGCTCACGTAGAGCGACTACCCCTGATCCGTCGGGTCCAGTGGCGGGGATGGGCTCTCGCCGCCACGGTCGTCGCCCTTCTCCTTCCGGTGCTGCGCCATCCGGCCGAAAGCCTCACCGGTGTCGTTGCCTTCGCCCTCGGGGTGATGGTGGTCGCGGCCGCTGCGATGCACAGCCGGACGCTCATTGCTCGGCGCCTCGGAATAGCGGTGCGACAGACAACGTGGGGCCCCGGATTGCTCTTCGGTCTCGGGACGGGCGCGCTGGGCACTCCATGGGCCCCGCTACCCGTTGTCGCGGGCGCGCCGGTCGCGGCTCGGTCCACGCTGCCGCCGGCGACTGCGTCCCCTGAGCAGGCGGTGGCTCCGTCGGCCGAGCCGAGGACCCCTGCGGCGGAGACGCCTACTGCCGCCGAGCAGCGGGTCCACTCAGCGGCGCCCGTCCTCCTTGCCCTCCTCGGCCTGGTGCTGTTCATTGAGGTGGCTTGGTCGGAGGTACCGCTGACCAGGTCGGTCGCCGTGGCCACGCTGGTCATGGCCGCTTCGATCCTCGTCCCTGTGGCACCCATGGATGGGGAGAAGCTCGGCAAGGTGCGCGGGTTGCTCGGGGCCGGGGTCGTAGGGGCTGCCATCCTGGTCGCGCTTGAGTTGGTCTGATCCCACACGCAGACGGCGTGTGAGGCCCTGTTGATGAGAGCTCCAGCGCCGACCGATGCTCAGGCGTGGTGACGACAGAGGTGATCAGGGTGGCTCGCGTTCGTCATGGGTCTCCCGCCCCGAGCGAGTGAGGGATCAAGGCCCGTCCCTCGGGCTCAGCTTCGGGCGGACCCCTACTCGTGCAGGGCGCCGAGCCGTTCCGACGTCGGGGGCTACTGAGGCCGTTCGTGCGCCTGCTCGTTCGGCGTCTCGTCGATGGCACCGAGCATGGCTTCACTCGTCACGATCAGATATTGAGGCAGGTTTGGGGTTGGCACACAGCCAACGGGCGGATTGCCGGTGGCACTCTCAGTTCCGAGTCCGGCTGCCGGCGTGGCGCTGCGCTGGGCCGGGGAGCGGAGGTGTAGGGGCGTGTCCGTGTTCGTGCCTTCATGGCTGAAACTACCGGTGCGGTTGGTGGCGGTGGCGGGCGCGCGGCTGGGAGCTGCGGTGTGGGTGTCGGGTGGGTGGGAGCGGATGGCGTCGGGGCAGGCGCGTGGGAAGCGGGCGCGTCCCGAGCGTGCGGGTGCGGAGGACCGGGTGGCAGGAGTGGGAGTCGTTCCTGCTGCCCGTGCGCTCGGGGCCCGGTGACGGGGGCGCTCGGAGATGTGGGGTCGGGTGACTGCGGCGGTCGCGGCGGTGTTCGTGGTGGCCGCGGCGATGACCCCCGCCCCGGACATGGCCGCCGTGCGGGCCGTGCCGGTGGACGTGCACTGGATCGTGGAGTGCGACCAGGTCGGCACCGCGCACATCGACCCGATCCTGAACCCGGGCGGGTCGTGGCCCCATCTGCACACGTTCGGAGGCAACCCGGCGGTGCACGCGTCGTCGACGGCCGGCCAGTTGTTCGCGGGGGGCTCGGGGTGCAAGGACTCGGCGGACCGGTCGGCGTACTGGCAGCCGACGTTGGTGGACGAGGCCGGTCAGCCGGTGGTGCCCGAGTCGTTCCGCGCCTACTACCGGGCGGGTGAGGTGGACCCACAGCTGATCGAGCCGGCGCCGTTCGGTCTGCGTCTGGTGGCGGGGGATCCGATGGCGACGTCGCGGCAACCGCTGGACATCGACTACCTGTGCGTGGGGGCGTCGTACGGGCTGGTGGACTCCGTCCACGACACCGCGGTGGACTGTGGGCCGGGGCAGTTCCTGCGGTCGGACGTCCAGTTCCCGCAGTGCTGGAACGGGGTGGACCTGTGGCTGGACGGGGTGGCGCACCTGGCGTATCCGCGGGGCGGTGAGTGCCCGGCGTCGCACCCGGTGGCGATCCCGCAGCTGTCGCTGGAGTCCTCCTACGCGGAGGGGTCGACGTACGAGGGGATGCGGTTCGAGGGTGGGCTGTCGCCGTACGGGCTGCACGCGGACGCGATCCTTGCGTGGGACCCGGGGGAGATGCAGACGTTGGTGGAGGGGTGTCTGAACGCGGGCCGGGTGTGCGGGGACGTGACCGATGACGTACGACCGTTCTCGGGTCCGGATCGGCGGGGGACATTGCCGCTACCGACGGTGCCCGACGTGCCGGCGACCGGGTCGGCATCGACCAGGCACGAGTAGCACGCGACCACCCTGAGTGGATCGGCGCCTACGAGTGCGGCGGGGACCGTCGCCCGACGTGCTGCCGCCGAATAGCCGACGGTCGCAATCGGGACGCTGTGGTCTGCGGTGGCAACTGGCTGGGTGCGGATGAGCCATGGCAAGTAGAGGTGAACCGGTGTCGCGCAAAGTGGCGTCGGGGCCTACCGACGAGGCGCGCAGTCGCGCTGAGACGTCTCGCGCGCTGCCCCCACGCCGCAGATGGAGCGGTTGCAGATGGCCACTCGAAGGGGCCTCTGAAGCACGCGGCACTTCCGCGGGGTCCCTCATTTCTTGTCATTTCATGGTCAGATTTCTTGAGCCTCCTTCTATGTTGATTCGTTGGCGCACTTGTCACGCCCGGCCACACAAGGCGGGTCGGTTTCCCGGTATGGCGGAGGACAACTTCGGTCGCTCAGCAGTGTCGTCGGCCACGGTGAGCGCCCTGCCCGAGAGGCGGTTGGGTTGTGAAGTCACGACTGGGGCCAGTGGTGCAAACCCGCTGACTCAAGGGTCGATCTGGGGCAGTTGCGTGTGCTTATGGTGGCGGTCACCACAACACATGGGGGACTCGCATGAAGCGCACCGCAACCCTTGGCTTGATCCTCAGCGCTGGCCTGGTCATGGCCGGCTGCGGAGGAGGCGAGCCCGACGCCAGCGCCGCGCCGACGACGGTCACGGAGACCGTCGAGGTGCCGGCGCCGGCACCGGCACCGGCACCGGCACCGACACCGGCGGCCGCGCCCGCCACTCAGACAACAGGCGCAGCGGCGCCGACCGTCAACTTCCCCATGCCCAACATGGTGGGAATGAACTTGCAGGTTGCCCAGAACACCATGCAGGCGAACGGTGTCATGTACTCCGTCTCGCACGACCTGCTGGGTATTCGTAATCAGGTGTTGGACGGAAATTGGCAGGTCTGCAATCAGAACATCCCTGCTGGCCAACAGGTCGTGGGCAACGTGGAAGGCCAGATCGACTTCGGAGTGGTCAAGCTCGAGGAGCGGTGCCCGTGACCGCGGGTCTGCGAAGCCGAGGACAGGTAGCCATCTAGGGCGATTCCGCAGGCTCGGCCCTTCCCTCCGTGGAGGGCGGGGCGGGGTGCTAGTCAGTCCTCAACAAGAGAGCCGATCACGTATCCGCCGCGAGCAAGCGCGCTCACGGTGACTCGTAGGCCGCTGCGGTGGGCGACAAGGGGAGCCGCGGTGATCTAGGCCCCGCCGGTCGAGAAGCGGCCAGCGGGCCGAATCCAACAGCGCTCCAGAAGCGACCGCCTATGGCGGCTGGCTGTCGCGGAGTGCGGCGCATGGTCTTTGTCGGCGTCTTCCCCGCTGCCGGGGCTGATCCGTGACGAGCCCTGGGACCCAGCCGAGCCACTGATCCCGGCTCAACCTCCTGCGGTGCACCGTCGCACCGGCCGGCCGCATACCTCGGACCGGGACGGGCTCGAGGGCATCGCCTTCTTGCTCCCCGCCGGCATCGGCTGGACCAAGCTGCCCCGCCGGCTCGGCTACGGCTCGGGCTGGACTTGCTGGCGGCGGATGCGCGCATGGGCCGAGGCCGGCGTCTTCGACCGCGTTCAACAGACCCTGCTCGACCGCCTCGGGGAGCAAGGCAGCTGGACTGGTCGCCGGCCAGCCTGGACAGCGTCAGCGTTCGCGCAAGAAGGGGGGTGAGCTGACCGGACGGAACCCGACCGACCGGGGCAAGGCCGGCAGCAAGTACCGCCTGCTGGTCGACGCCAGCGGGCTGCCGCTCAACGTGCTGGTCTCCATCGCCGGTCGAGCTGTCCGCCCCGGCGGTCCGGACCTGCGGCGAATCAGATGACTGGGACGGATTCGGCCGAAGTGGCTCAGTGGACCTGCCCAGACCGATGCCTGCTGAAGAACGGGAGAGGTCGGGCGGCAATCGGTGGCACCATCTGGCCATGAGCACAGGCATGGTGTCCGTTCTCCGTTGTGGCATATGCAATTCCCGGGTGAGCCGGGTGGAAACCGTCGCCCCCGGTCATCTGCCGGCGGAGTGGGATCAATGGGACGACGAACGCAAGCAGCTGTTTCTGCAGCACCGCGATCCCGATCGGTGGCGCCTTCTGTTCGAGGGCATCGACGCGGGAAACGGCTGGGTGGGGGATGCCATTGACGCGGCGAAGGCCGAGCTGGTTCGTGGCGCATTCCAGGAGCCGCACACGTACGCCCGGATCCACACGGCGGGCTTCTATGACGACGCCGGCTTCTGCGGGCAATGCGACCTCGCGTACTGCTACGCGCATTGGAACATCAGCGGATCGGGATTCGGTCATTGCCCGCAGGGTCACGGCAAGAGCATGGACCCGCACTGGAGACCTGACTGAGCTGGCGATCTTCGCGGCGGCTCAGTGACGCGCCGCATCTGCGGTCCTGCTCGTGAGCCGGCCACGACGTGCTGCTGCCTTCCAAGAGCCGCCGGAGCGATCAGTACGAGGCGTCAGAGGGCGTGAGGGCAGCCGTCCTCCGCGCTCCGGCCTGTGATGGATGGGAGGGCCCGCGATCGTGAATCCTTCAGGGGACGAATGGCTGGCTGGCGCTGGAAGCGGGTGTCGCCAACCTGGATCTCACCGGTGGTCCTGGCCCCGTTCCTGCTCGTGCGCCGTAGCGGTGTGCCAGACCTCGCTCGTCGCCTCCAAGCGCTCCTTCAAGAGCATCCGCAGCCGAACGGCACATCGTTGGTGCTCCGCCGGACCGACGTCAGGCCGGTGCGGTGGTTCCTGCTGTAGCTGTAGATCTCGGTACTGCCGTCGTCGTGGCGGACGTGAATGTCCAACCGGTCCCCCTGGCCGAGGAAGGCGTTGTCCAGCAAACCGGAGGGGACGTCGCCGCGTAGGTGCAGAACGGGGGTGCTCACTGGTCCTTGATCCTCCAGTACGACCGATGGCTCATGACGGCCCTGTTGTCGTCGGTGAGCGCAGGACCATACCGACTCTTCACGGTTCCTGATGAAGTCAATGCGGCCCGTTCGTCATGACCCTCATGACGCGACGGAGCGCGGGGAGAGGCCTGGCAGCCGGTGCAGCAACTCGGTCCGAACGGCGGCGAATCGGGCGGCACAGACCCATCACTGCGCTCGGAGGTCCCCGGCTCGGGTGTCGCGAAAAGCGCCTCGGGCGCTGACGCGATCCGCTTGCCTCGTCGGCGACACGCCGACGAGGCAAGCAGTATCTGCGTGAGCAGGCATCCACCCGGCCTAGGACGACGGCCTGCGAGGCGAGGAGCCGGGTGTGCGCCGACGAGAGGCGCTCCGCCGTTGGGTGCTGGGGACGCACCACGGGCCTCGGCGGCCGGTTGGCAACCGGTCCTCGCCGGAAGGCCGTCGGTTGGGACGTCGGGATCGGCGACGGTGATGCCTATGGTGTCGGGCGACGCATGCCGTCCGTCCTCAGCAGCGTCTCATCCTCCGCGACACCGGAACGCCGGCCCGGGAAGCGATATCGCACGTCCCGCGGGTGGGACGCCGCTACTCACGCCTACCGGTGTGTAGGCGACTAAGGACACGCCGTCGTACCGGCTCCATGGCCAGCGCTGCGCATCGCTGCGGTTTGCCGTCGTGACCTTGAAGTTGGTGGATGAGCTCTGTGGGGGCGCGCATGCCGGCGCCACGACGATCGGACAGAGGCGTGGCCAGCCGGCGCATCAGCTCCGCGGTGGTCACGCCGGGTCGCCGCGGCCGAGGTAGCGCAGCGGGCAGAGATCGCGGCTCAGCGACTGAGGACGCCCCCAGCGCCATGGTCGGAATCGCCACCATCCGCATCTGGCGCAAGTGATCGCCGGGACAGGCCGTAGACCCCTTGAGGTTGTGCCTCATCCGTGCCTTGAGCACCGGTCAAGTCCGGTGGTCAGTGGTGCATAGGGGTCAGAGCCACTGAGGCGCGAAAGCAGCTCTGAAGCCTGCTGACTCGGACACACGCGCATACGAGGTGGTAGTGCGTGGAGCGGGTGACGGGAATCGAACCCGCATGGCCAGCTTGGAAGGCGGGACCCGCCGACGTGTTTGTGCTGGTCAGTCGCTGGTTACGGTCTATGGATCCGGCTCGTGACCCACCCATGACCCACGCGGTCGGCGTGACCCACGCGTGACCCACCGCGGCAGGTGGTTCGCTACTGCCTCGCTCGGCGAGGGTCGCCCTGAAGGCGGCGGCTTCTGAGACACCCGAGCGCGGGTCAGCAATGCGCGCCGCGTGCCAGGCGTACAACTCACGGCTGGCTAGCGCAGGGGTCGAGCAGGCAATGGGCGTGCAGTGACGCGCGATGATGACCTGCAGGCGGCGGCGGAGAACCCGCCGCCGCCCGGGGACCGCCGGTCAGTCCTCGATCGACTGGTACACGACCGCCCGGAAGTCGGCCTCGGGCAGGTCGAAGCCGACCATGTGCTGCGTCAGCAGCACGCCGACGATCTCCTCGACCGGGTCGACCCAGTAATAGGTCTTCGCGGCACCGGCCCAGCCGAACTCGCCGGGGGAGCCGGCCAGCGCGCTCTGGCCGATGTCCATGGCGACGCGAGAGCCCAGGCCGAACCCGTAGCCGAGCGCCGGTATGCCGGCGAGGACGTACGGGCGCAGCGCCGGTGCGAGATGGTTCGTGTGCATCAGCTCGAGCGTCTTGCGGCCGAGTATGCGGGTGCCGTCCTCCGCTTTGCCCGTGAGCAGCATGTTCGCGAAGCGCATGTAGTCGGAGCCCGTCCCGAAGAGGCCGAGGCCGCCACGCTGGAAGACCTCCGCCGCGTCGCTCGGATAGGTCGACTCCACGTCGCGGCGGCCTGAGTCGCCGGCGGCGAACGCGCCGGCCAGGGTGCTGAACGTCATGTCCTCGGCGAGGATGTCCGGCAGGCCGTACATGGCGGAGATGCGGCGGCGCGCGGACTCCGGCACGCCGTAGGCCGTGTCGGTCATCCCGAGCGGCCCGAAGAGGCGCTCCTGGAGGAAGTCCCCGAGCTTCTGGCCCGAGATGACTTCGATCAGGCGCGCCGTGACGTCGGTGCCCAGGCTGTAGTGCCACATCGTCCCGGGCGCGAAGGCCAGCGGGATCGTCGCAAGCTCGTCGATGAGCTGCTCTAGCGTGCGCGTCGGGTCGTGCATGAGCTGCTTCGCGCGGTACTGCTCCGCGACCGGGAAGTCCTCGAGGAAGTCGTAGGTGAGCCCGCTCGTATGGCTCATCACGTCGCGGATCTGCATCGGGCGCAGCGGCGACTGATCCTCGAGCGTCCCGCCCGGCCCGGCGATCTTGGTCGCCCCGAACGCCGGGATCCACTTGGCGACCGGGTCGACGAGCTGGAACTTCCCCTCTTCGAAGAGCGTCATCAGCGCGGTGCAGATGATCGGCTTGGTCATCGAGTAGAGGCGGTAGATCGTGTCCTCCGCCAAGGGCACCTCGGCTTCACGGTCCTGCCAGCCGATCCGCCCTGCATGGACGAGCTGGCCGCGGCGCGACACGAGCGTCGTGAAGCCTGGGTAGCCGCGCTCGTCGACGTACTTCTGCAGCGCGGGCGCAATGCGCTCAAGGCGGTTGGCGCTCATCCCCACCGACTCCGGAGACGTGAGCCGGTCTTCCACCTGTGTCATGCGTACTCCTTGGCCCGGGACGGGCGCCCACCCTATGCCGGTGGCCCATCCTCCAACGGGCGAGCTGACCACCGGCTTTCGCCGAGCAAGCACCGGCATTGCCTGCGGGTAGGCGTCACCGCAGCCTGTCCCAGAGTGGGCCGCTCAAGGACACTCAAGGCCGATGCCCGCACCACATCAGCAGGGCGCAGGCTGGCGGCCGGGGTGCTACTCGTTCCGTCCCGGAAAGTCGTCCGATGATTTGCCGGCTGCGCCCAGCATGGCGTCGAGGGCACGAGCGATGTCTGCGTCGCGGTCATCGGCGGCGTGCTGGTAGAGCAGCGCGGCGGCGGGGGAGGAGTGGCCGAGCCGGCGCATCAGCTCCTTGGTGGTGGCACCGGTGGCCGCGGCGAGCGTGGCACCGGTGTGGCGGAGTTCGTGCGGACGGACCGCCGGCAAGCCCATGGCGTCGGCGGCGCGGCGGAAGGTCGAGTTCCAGTTGCTGCGGGCGAGGTAGCCGCCGGAACTGGTGGAGAACAGGAGGGCGTCCGGAGAAGGGCCAACGTGCTTCTCCAGGTGGTACTCCAAGACCGCCGCGATGGCGGCGGGGAGGGTTACGGTCCGGTGGCCTGCGTCGGTCTTGGGTTCGCCGACCACCCACCGGCCGCCGACGCGTCGGACGGAGCGCTCGACGCGCAGCCGGCCGCCGGGCAGGACGTCGGCCCGGCGCAGCGCAGTGGCCTCACCGAATCGGAGCCCGCCGAAGGCCAGGACGAGCACCAGAGCGCGGTAGCGCTCGGTCCTCCGGTATCCCCCCAGTTGCTCTGCCAGCTGCAGGGCCTCCGCCGCGGTGAGTGCCCGCGACGGCCGGGAGGCCTTCGGTGTGCCGGCCCCGCGCAGCCGGCACGGGTTGGATGCGATGGCCTCGTCGGCGACCGCGATGTTGAGGATGGCGCGCAGGAGCCGGTACGACTGGGCCAGTGCCGTCGGGACGCGTCGTCCGGCCGGCCCCGGCGTGCCAGGAACGGACGGCGGCCGGCGTGACCTCGTCGACGGGAACGTCGGCCCATGGCTCGGCGAGGTGGTGGCGCCACAGGCCCGCGTAGAGGAGACGGGTGCTCTCTCGGAGGTCGGTGCGCGCGAGGTAGTCCTCGGCGTACTCGCCGACCGTCGGGCGCTTGGAGGTCGGGGCCCGCCAGCTCTTGCGGAGGAGGTCGGTCTGCTGTGTGGCCAGCCAGGCCCAGGCGTCGGCCCTCGTGCCGAAGGCCTTGGCGTGCCTACCGTCAGGGCCGCGATACCGGGCGCGGAAGCGACCGCTCGGGAGCCGGTCGACCGTGCCGAACGTCCGCTTGGCCACGGCGCGACCCTGGCGGGTGGGTTAGCCGGAGTCTGCCGTCGTCACCGCTGGCTGGGGACGCGGCCGGCGTCCACAAACGCGTCTAGCGTCGCGCGCTCCAGGCACACATACTTGCCAACTTTCACGTGGCTGATCCGGCGCTCGGTGATCAGCCGGCGGATGAACCTCTCGCCCGTGCCTAGGTATTCGCCGGCCTGCTCGACGGACATCAGGACATCGCGAGGAGGGCCGTCGGGGTCGCGCCGATGCGCGGATCGGGACGTCATGCAGCCGACTATTGCCACCGTTCTCCAGCAACTCCCCGGTCTTCCCCAGAAATGATCACAGCGACCTGCCTGAGTCAAACCCTGACCGCACCGGCTCGCCTGCTAGTCCTGAAATGCCCCACGCTTCTCGGCCATCCCTGGCCGCACAGCATCGCGATCCGCCCGCGCTGGCCACTCGTCCCCGGCTCACGCCACACATCGGCAGCATCGGCCACACGAGTTCCAGCGCTTCAGCGCTGCGCGCTGGTTCAACGGCACCGAGATGGTGTCATCGATAGCCAACGTCGCTGCCAAAGGCCGGTAGCGGCTGGAAGCAGGACCGTCACGGGGGAAGTGCAGCCGATGGGTCTTCGAGTCGGGACAAGCCTGCGCGCGGGTCCGTTCCGCTTCAACATCAGCTCAAGCGGCCTGGGCGTCAGCGCCGGTGTACCGGGCTTTCGCGTCGGCACTGGTCCGCGCGGCAATTACGTGCGCGTTGGTGGCAACGGCATCAGCTATCAAGCCACGCTTGGTGGTTCGGCGACGCGGCGCCAGACGGGAAGCCGATCGCCGAACGCTGGGTCGACGTCGCCAGCCGGCGGTGCGGCCACGGCCGTGTTACTGGAGGACACCACCGGGACCAGCGTGCAGCAGCTGGTGGCGACAGGTTCTGATGACCTGGTCGACCAGCTGAACGCTTCAGCCTCAAGGCAGCCGCTGGCAGTGTGGGTGGGCCTCACAGCGCTCATCATCGCGATCACCCTGGGCGCTGTCGGCTTGGTGGTCCTCCTGCTGGCCCTACCGCTGGTGATCTGGCTGGGGCTGCGTGACCGCGCCCGGCGGACCGTCGTCGCCTTCTACGACGTGCAGGACGCTCCGGCGGCCTGGTATGAGCAACTGGTAGCCGCCGCAACCGAGCTGTCCCGCAGCAAGGGCATGTGGCGTATCACTGCGGCGGGCGCGGTCAGCAACACGCACCAGCACAAGGTCAACGCCGGCGCCTCTCGGGTGGTGGCACGCCGGACGGCCAAGATGGATCTCAGTCGGCCGCCCCGCCTGACGACCAACGTCAGCGTTCCAACAATCACCGTTGGCGGAGCATCGCTGTCCTTCCTGCCTGACCGGATCCTGGTGCGCGACGGCCGCCGGTTCAGTGATGTGGGCTACGACAGTCTGCAAGTCAGCGCGGCACCGACGCGCTTCATTGAGGACAGTGCCGTACCGGCGGATGCGCAGCAGGTCGACACCACCTGGCGCTACGTCAACGTCAAGGGCGGGCCGGACCGCCGCTACAAGAACAACCGACAGCTGCCAGTGCTGCTCTACGGTGACCTGCGCTTCACCAGCAGTTCGAGGCTGCAGTGGGACCTCAAGGTCTCGCACCTGTCCAACACCCTGAACCTCGCTGCCATCCTCGCAGCCGTTCCGCGCGAGTCACTGCGGCTGACGGCTAAGCCCGGTCCTGGTCCCGCGTCCGCCCCGGCACCCTCGGTTCCCACGGATGCAACCTCAGCGTTCGGGACGAGCAGTACAAACTCTTCAGCCTCTCTGCGAGCGGCCGCCGAGCCGATCACTCGGTCGCTTCCGCTCCCATCGCCGCGGCCTGTGCCGCCGCAGCCGCCAATGACACCGCGAGCGCCGGCGGCGCTCACTCCCTTGGTGCTCGGTGGCGACGGCCGGGTGGAGGTGGTCGGCGAGTCGCATTACCAGGATGCACTGCGCCATGCCGCCAGCGGCAGAGCAGCAGCCACTCTCGAGAACGCCATCCGCGTCCAGGCCACACTGGTGCCAGAGCCGGAGAACGTCCATGACAGCCACGCTGTCCGCGTCGACGTTGACGGCCGGACCGTCGGCTACCTCAGCCGCGCTCTTGCCCGGACCTACCAGCCAGTGCTCTTGGAGTTGCGCCGCCGCGGTCAGGTGGGCAGCTGTTCCGCACGGATCATGGGCGGTGGCGGACGGTCCTACGGCATCCACCTACACCTCAGCGCACCGGGGCTGCTGCAGCCAGCTAACCAGCCTGCTGGGCTGACGCTATGGGAGGCGGCACGCCACGTCACGGTCACCGGCGAGGAGCGGCATCAGGACGTGCTGAGTGCACTGACACCACACCACACGGCCGACGGAATGTTCCCGGTCTTCGCCAGTCTTGGCGTCTGTCAGATCGCCACTGGGAAGTACGCCGGTCAGTCGACCGTCGAAGTCCGCATCAATGGACAGCGGGTTGGACAGCTGACCAAGGCCCAGGCCGACAAGTATCTGCCCATGGTGGAGGTCGATCTGGCCGTCGGCCAACAGCCCGGTTGCCACGCATACGTCACCCGGACTGCCGACAAAGGCTTGCAGGTGACTGCACTGCTTCCTCGGGTCTGACTGCTGACGGCCCCAGCATCCAGGTGACGATGCGGTGCCGGTCATGGCCTCATCGGGCGGCCTGCCGGGGGCGGTCGCCGCGCGATGACCAGGGAGATCGGGTCGACAGGGAACGACGGGCGGGCGACCAGGTCAGCTCCGGGCACGAACCAGCAACCGTTGGCGCTCGCGGATGACGGTCGCCTGTGCTTGGCGCGGCGGTCGTACGCCCGGTGACTCCTTGGGCCCAGGCGGACCTGCGGCAGGGCGCATTCGTACATCTGGCCATCGTTCAGTTGACGAGCAAGGTCGCTGAGGATGCGCGGCCCGTCCCGGCGACCGGACGCGATTGGCGTCACAACCTCAACCCGCCACTGAGAAGACGTTGCGGACGTAGGTCGTCTGGCTCCGTCAGCCGCTGAGCCGATGGCCAGGGTGCCAAGCATGTCATCGTCGGCGTCTTGCCCGCCGCCGCGGCTGATCAGTGACGAGCTGTGGGCGCTGGTCGAGCCGCTGATCCCACCGCCCAAGCCGGCCGTGCACGGCCGCACCGGCCGGCCCCGCACCTCCGATCGGGACGTGCTCGAAGGCATCGCGTTCGTGCTGGCCACCGGCATCGGCTGGACCACGCTCCCGCGCGAGCTCGGCTACGGGTCGGGCTGGACGTGCTGGCGCCGGCTGCACGAGTGGAACGACGCCGGTGTGTTCGACCGGCTGCACCGGGCCGTGCTCGACAAGCTCGGCATTCGGGCGACCTACACTGGTCGCGGGCCAGCCTCGACAGCGTCGCGTTCGGGCGACAAGGGGGTGAGCTGACCGGCCCGAACCCCACCTATCGGGCCAAGCGCGGCACCAAGTACCACCTGCTCGTCGATGCCTGCGGGCTCCCGCTCAACGTCGCCGTCTCCGGCGCCAACCGCAACGACAGCATGCTGGTCGAGTCGATTTTGGACTCCATGCCGGCGATTAGGCGCGGCGGCCGCGACCCATCTGCGTCGGCGACCGATCGAGCTGCACGCCGACAAAGGGCTACGACGTCCCGCGGGTGCGCCGCTACCTGCGTCGCCGCGGGAGCACCGCGCGGATCGCGCGGATCGCCCGGATCGGCCGTGACTCCAGCGCCCCCCTCGGCCGGCACCGCTGTGTCGCCGAACGCACCTTAGGCTGCTCTCCTACAAACGCCTCGCGCTGCGCTACGACCGCACCGCAAAGACGATCACCGCGCTGGTCCGTCTCGCCGTCACCCTCATCTGGGCCCGACGCCTCCCGAGCGACTAATGCAACGCCTTCTAAGCGGGGAGCCGAGCTCGAGTCCACGGCCCCAGGGATACAGAGCCCCATCGCTGGTCAGCGGGGCACCTCGCATGGCTCAGCGTCCCGCGTGGATGAGACACGGATCGCATCCCGGCTCTCGCTCCGCGGATTGCCGCCTATGTCGACCGGGCAGCTCCTACATGGCTGGCGCCGAGTGCGCTCCCACATCGGTGCTTGGATGGCTAGACTCCGCCTCCCAGCAGTTCCGGTACGCCCATCACAGACACGCGGCATGCGAGGTGGGGGAAATGGCGTCCGCTGGCGAGCAGTACTGTTCCGAACTGGCCCGAAACCTGCGCTTCTTGGCGGCCTGGCCGCCCGGCATAAGAGTGGCGATGGGGGATATTGGCGTGCTCGACGGTGGAGTCTTCATGCCATTAACGTCACTCCGACAATTCGGAGTAAAGCCTGAAGAAACCGCTCCCGTCGATTCGAATATGGATTTTGAGTACGCGAGCACCGGGGCGGTGGAGCTTGGGTTCAAGGCGAAGGGGGAGGTCAACCCCCTCGTACCTCACCTCCCAATTGACCAGGCGGGCCTGGGCATCAATTTCACCCGGCAGAATGCAACGGTCTTCAGAGCCTCAGGCGGGTCTCATCGCAGATTTGCGGATGAGGCGGAGCTGAAGACCGAGATACGCTCATTGATCCGAGCCGGACGTTGGGATCGGGACTGGCACGTGGTCACGGATGTCATCACGGCGCAAGCAACCGCGGCCCTGGTATCACAGTCCGCCGGTGCGGGTGTCGAAGTCGCCGTATCCGCCAATATCAAGGCTGGCGGTTTGGAACTACTTACCCTCGACACTGAGGCCCGGATCGTCGCAAGTCGAAGTATGCAGATTGCGATTATCTCAAGCGGGCACTTGACGCCACTATTCCGAGCAAAGCGCGTTCGGCGTCGCTGGTTCTCCCCCGATATTCAACTGAAGGGCTCGTACAGCGACGATTTCGAGCGGATCGTCGATGAGGACGAGGACCTGTTCGACCCGGACGACGACGTGTTCCAGGACATCCCGGTTTATGAAGGGCTCGTGGCGACATGACTGCTGGCGTGGTGGTTATGAATGCCAGCGCCGTTGCCTTGGCGGCCGATAGCACGGTCACGATCCCCTATCGAGACGGGTCCAAACACTACAGAGGTGCGTCGAAGCTACTGGCGCTTCACTCCAAGGATCCCGTCGTAGTCTTCTGGTACGGCAGTCCCGAATATCTCGGGAGTCCGTGGGAGGTCCTATTCAAGGATTTCCGGTTGGTGGAGTCTGCAACGAGGGATACGGTTGGCGACTACGCCACTGAACTCCTCCAGTTCATCGACGCCGAGATGGCAAAGTCGGCACCATCGCCAGCTCGTGCGCCGGCAGCTGCCGCCTTGGCGAGCCAATCTTCACTCGGGCAACAAGGGCGCTGCGCATCAAGCCCGCCGACCCGGTTGAGGCGGTCCAAGACGAGATAAACCGCTATATGAAGAAACTTCGTCCGCGAAAGCGCGTGCTGGAAGATGAAGTTGTAGAAAGCTACAGCCCCCTGGAAGCATGGTTGAGCCAAAGGCTCGACCGTTTGCGCGCTGAAAGCGGACTCCTTCCTGAGGGAGCCGCAGCCGTCCTGCGCAGAGCTGCTCTATCGGCTTGGACGCACTTATCTCCACACGAGCCGTACCACACCGGAGTTGTGATTGCGGGGTATGGGTGCAAGCAGCGCTTACCGAGCATGTGCCATCACCTTATTGGCGTGCCCGTCGGAGAGCATGTAAGGCAAGCCTCGGCCGATGCGGTTTCTGTCACAACAGATCGACCTGCCATCATCGTTCCTTTTGCCGTGAATGACCATGTGCGACTCTTCATGGAAGGGATCCACCCAGACCTACGTCGCTGGTTCGGCGGCGTCCTTGGCGAGCTCAACGAAAGGCACGGTGTAGAGGCGGCGGTCACCGACCGATTCAATCGACTGTTGGACGATCGAATTAATGATCACGGACGGCAAGTAATTGATGCAGTGCGCTTCCTGCCAAAGGCAGACCTTGCTGAGTTCGCTCGGCAGATGGTGGCCTTCACTGCTTTCAGATTGCGAATGTCCATGGCGGTCGAGGTCGTCGGAAAGCCCATTGACGTCGCCGTGGTTTCGCGGGCGGAAGGCGTTGTCTGGGTGCGGAGGACTCAATACTTCCCGTCCGAGCTCAACCCTCAGCTACTTGCACGCGAGTGGTAGAACGGGGCTCGCTCGACGTGGCCTATCGCCAATCTAGGACATAGATTCGCCCAGTTCCCCACCGGGCCCAGGCCGTACTCCAGCGTTTGCGCTCGTCGTGCGGGCTAGCGATTTGGCCGACCCAAGGAGTTGTGGGCCGATCAGCTCTGCGGGTCGCTTGAGCCGTGGCCGAGTCGTCAATGAGCGGAGGCAGTGGCGTCCATGCGGTTTGGTGCGCGCCGAACCGGATAGGCGTTCGCTCGAAAGCGGTATCACATGAGATCATACGAAGTATATGGGGATCGGCCTGCTGCGGTTGCCGGTCGGGCCGCGCGACTCGCAGCGGCCCGCGGCCGGCTGCGACCCATAGCGGCCGATGGCTCGATGCGCACGCACGTCAGGATCCCCTGCGGCTTGGCGCGAGCGGAGGCCGAGCCGTTGACGGAGTGCGTCAGCCGCTTGTGAGGGGCGTGGTGGGGCCGCTAGCCCTTAGAAGACGTTGCATTAGTTGCTCGGGAGCCGGCGAGCGCAGATGAGGATGACCGCCAGCCGGGCCAGCGCGGTGATGGTGACGGTGGTGCGGTCGTAGCGCAGTGCCAGGCGTTTGTAGAACAGCAGCCAGCCCAGCGTGCGCTCGACCACCCAGCGATGCCAGCCCAGTCGCTGGCTGGAGTGCACGCCGATGCGGGCGATCCGGGCGGTGATCCCGCGGCGCCGCAGATAGCGGCGGACGCGGGGGTTGTTGTAGCCCTTGTCGCCGTGCAGCTTGGCCGGTCGGCGTCTGGGAGTGGCCGCGGCCGCCGCGCTTGATCGCCGGCATCGAGTCCAGCACTGGTTCGACGAGCATGCTGTGGTGCCGGTTGGCCGCCGAGACCAGCACGTTGAGCGGTAGTCCAGCGGCGTCGACGAGCAGGTGGTACTTGGTGCCGGCCCTGCCCCGGTCGGTGGGATTGGGTCCGGTCAGCTCACCCTCCTTTTCGCCCGGACGCTGACCGAGTCCAGGCTGGCCCGCGACCAGTCCAGCTCGCCTTGCTCCCCGAGCCGGTCGAGCACGGTCTGGTGGACGCGGTCGAAGACGCCCGCCTCGGCCCACTGGCGCATCCGCCGCCAGCAGGTCCAGCCCGACCCGTAGCCCAGCTCGGTGGGCAACTTGGTCCACCCGATCCCGATGGACAGCACGAAGGCGATGCCCTCGAGTACGTCCCGGTCGGAGACCCGCGGGCGGCCGGTGCGCCCGTGCACCGCCGGCGGCTGCGGCGGGATCAGCGGCTCGAACAGCGCCCACAACTCGTCACTGATCAGCCGGGGCGGCGGGGAAGACGCCGGCAAGGACATGCCCGGCAGCCTGCGTCAAGCCGTCAGGACGGAACAGAGCCCGAAGCCCTACTTCTGCAACGTCTTCGTAGCAAGCCGCTCCCGTGTCGCTCAAGCGCTGCAGGACCGGCGCGTCCCGCATGGCGCGGCAGTAGTCGCCGTCACAGTCGTAGCGGCCGTAGACTCCCCGCATGCGGTTGACAGATTTGGTCCATGACCCGTATTCGGGGTTCAGCGACGAGGATGAGCGCAGCGGAGCTGAGGCCGAAGGGCGGGAAGCGGTGCGCGAGGCGCTACAAGGGACTGAATCGGCCGAACCTGAGATCCCGGAGCCGCGAGGCCGCGGACTGAAGCGTCTGTTGAGCCCTCGGCGCTGATTTCTAGCTCCATGGCTCGTCCCCCTGCTCCGTCCATCAGTCGGTGACTGTTAGCCCGTCCTCGATCACCCGCTAACACCCCCTGATAGCACCGTTCGACCCACCCAGCTCCCGTCGGTGAGGATCTGCTGCGGCAGCCCGTGCCGGCGCAGCGCCGCGGCCAGCCCGTCACACACCGCCCGGGTCCGCTCGGCGGACATCAGCGCCGCACTGACGCAGTAGCGGGAGTGGTCATCGAGCCCGGTCAGCGCCTTGGCCGTGGCAGCCCCGACGATTGCCCGCTGCCTGTTCGTCGCGACCTCGGACACGAGGTCGCCGCTCCCGTCCTCCGAGGCGCTGGCCGCCGTCCGCCCTGGCGTGCCGCCTGGCGGCGACATGGCCGCCCACCGGGCTATCAGCGGCCCCACTTCCCTTTTCGGTCCCTGACGCACGGATCGACAACCTGCACTCCCGTCGCCGGCGCGGCTGGCCACCGTGTTGACGGGCACACCCAGGGGTGTGAGAACGGCGCGATTGCGGCGCAGGGCGGCCTACCCGATGGTGCCGGTGCCAGTGCCGGTGTGACCGCGGATGGGGCCCGTCACAGAGGTCGGGCACTTCCATCAGGACAGGCGGGCGTGGGAGCCGTCGCGTCGCGCCGGGCCCGGCACGTCGAATCCCCGACCGCTGCTAGACGCCACGATTGCCCTGAGGGCCCCATCCGGAAGATTCTGGAAGCACGGCTGTCGTCACCGCCGGTGCCGACGGCCCAGGTCCGGCGGTCGAGCAGTGGCCGTCGGACCGCCCTCGGCCTCGTCGGGGCTGGCGCGGACGAGGGTCACTCGGAGTGGTGCGCGGGCGGCTCGGACTGCTGTGGGGACGCGGGCGGTCCGCGGTCGAGGAGGTCGTCGACGAAGCGGCGGAGCGGCTCGTCGACGGCGTCGCCGGG
The DNA here is from genome assembly GCF_054050175.1 of Geodermatophilus sp. SYSU D00697. Lineage (NCBI taxonomy): Bacteria > Bacillati > Actinomycetota > Actinomycetes > Geodermatophilales > Geodermatophilaceae > Geodermatophilus > Geodermatophilus sp. SYSU D00697. The sequence continues at coordinate 7,252 of NZ_JBJGYV010000012.1, read as the reverse complement.
CGGGGGCGAGGACAGCGGGACGCGGTAGGCGCGGTAGCTGTCCTCGAGTGCCTCGTTGAGGGCCTGGGCGAGGATGTCCTGCTGGAAGGTCTCCAACGGCACGAGTCCCTGCAGGTAGCCGTCCAGGTCGAAGGCGTCGCCGGTGCCACCGAGGGCCACGTAGCGCAGCCACAGGTCCTGCACGGTTAGCTCCGCGCGGACCCGGGCGGCGTCCATGCGCCGGTGGGGCTCGTCGCTGGTCATGGTCGGCGATCGGTCAGCCGCGGGCATTGCGGGCGACCGCTGCGGCCACGAGGGCGGAGGCCACGTCGTGGACTGGGCGGCCGGTGCGCCGGGCGGTAGCGGCGAGGGTGGCGAACGCCTCCTGCTCGCCGGCCGCGCCGGTGGCGATGAGCACGCCGGTGGCCCGGGCGACGGTGTCCCGGCTGGCGAGTGCCTCGGTCAGCTGGCGGCTGAGCCGGCGGGCCTCGGCCAGGCTCTGGGTGTTGGCCAGCAGGATCGCGGCCTGTCCGGCGAGCAGGCGCATGACGTGCTCGTCGTGCGGGCCGTAGTTCATGGGGCGCTCGCAGTAGACCTTCATCGCGCCGATGGACTCCTCGCCCACCAGCAGGGGTGCGCTGAGCACCGAGCGGACTCCCAGCGCGCTGACCGCCTCGTTCCAGCGGGGCCAGCGGCCGTCGGTGGTGGTGTCGTCGATCCGGACCAGCTGGCGGGTGCGCCAGGCGGTCAGGCAGGGTCCCTCGTCGAACTCGTACTGCAGGGCGTCGGCCTGCTCGGCGGCGGTGTTGGACGCGGCGCGGGAGCGTTTGCCGTGCTCGTCGACGACGGTGACCGCGGCGCCCAGCGTGCCGGCGGTGGTGGTCGCGGCCAGGCTGGTGACCAGTGCCAGGGCGGTGTCGACGGTCTCCCGGGACAGCACCAGCCCGGCCATCTGGTTCAGCGCCGCGCCGAGGTCCACCGGCGGGGCCAGGACCGGATCCTCGAAGGGCTGCGGCGCGGCTCCGTCGGCGTGCTGAGCGGGGTCGGTCATGGGTCCGTCCAGAGATCGTGCTCCGTGGGGTGACGGCGGGTGGCTGTGCTCGCCACGGCCGATGCGTGCGGCGGCCCGGCGCTCAGCTGCCGCCGTCGGGTGGTGGCCGGCGGATCGCGGGCGCGGCGGGGAGCTCGCCGGTGAGCACCAGGTCCTCGGCGATGTCGCGCACCTTGCGGTTGGTGTGCATCGAGGCCTCGGCCAGCAGCCGGAAGGCCTGCTGGGCGGTGAGCCCGTACCGCTCGACGAGGATGCCCTTGGCCTGTTCGATGACCGAGCGGAACTCCATCGCCTTCTGCATGTTCTCGGCCAGTTCCCGGGCGTCCTGCAGGGCATCCATGTTGGTCAGCGCCGCACCGGCGTACGCGGCGAAGTCGGCCAGGGCGGACCGGTCGTCGTCGCTGAAGGCTCGCGCGGTGCGCGCATACACGTTCAGCCCCGCGGCCAGGTGCGGCGCGGGCACCGGCGCGGCGAGTGAGCTCAACGCGCCGTGCTCGAGGAAGACCGGCACGTACTCCGGCCACCGGTCCTCGGCGCGGGCGTCGAGGATCTCGGTGAACTGGCCGCTCATCGCTGCGTCCAGGCACGGACCGTAGCCGCGCTCGTACTGCGTCTCGTCGAGCTGCTCGGCCAGCGGGCCGGTGAAGGCCGCCGTGGTGGGGCTCCCGTCGCGCATCAGCGTGATCGACACGTCGGCGGCCCCCGGCAGCGCCTGCTGCACCAGCTCGACGATCCGCTGCAGCACCGACGGCGGAGTGTGGTCGGCCAGCAGCAGCCGGCCGAGTTCGTCCAGCGCCGCCCGCGTGCGCGGGCTCGAGCGATCCGTGGGACCGGCCATGCGCCTGGTCCTCTCCACTTCGGCTGGTCGGCCGCGGAGACTCCGGACCACCCCAGCGCCGGCGGCGAGAGCACCCGTGGCTGGAGCGTCACACCGCCGCCGTGCGCCGCCGGTCACGCCGCTTCCACGGCACACCGACGGCACTGTGCACGGTACCCGACATTGGCGCGGAGGGCAGGGGGCGTCCTGCCCTGGCGCCCGGGACCCGGCCGCGCCAGGATGGTGATGCCCGCTGTGCAAGGGTGCAGCCTCCGCCCGAGCGCGTCGACCCCGGACAGGGATCAGGATTCCACCGGCAGGTCCGGGCACACCCCTCGAACAGCACCGGAGGCACACCACCGTGGCGAGCGACCTGGACCTGGCCCGCCGCAACACCGTCCTCGGCGGTCTGGACGAGGGCGCCCTGGCCGCCCTGCTACCCGACCTGACCGAGATCCCGCTGCCCGCCGGGCAGGTGCTGCACGAACCCGGACAGGCCGTCGGTGAGGTGTACTTCCCGCTGGCCGGCGTTGTCTCCGTCCTCGCCGACCTCGGCGACGACCAGACCGTGGAGATCGCCACCATCGGCCGGGAAGGCGTGGTCGGCATCTCGGTCTACCTCGGCGCCGCCGCTCCCAGCGAACGCTCCCTCGTGCAGGTCCCCGGACGGGCCCTGCGCATGGCGGCCCAGGACCTCCGCCCGCACCTCGCCGACGTCGACGACCCGCTCACCGCCATGGTCCGGCGCTCGGCGCAGGCGTTGTTCACCCAGGTCTCCCGCAACGCCGCCTGCAACCGGGTGCACACCGCGCGCCAGCGCGCCGCCCGCTGGCTGCTCACCACCGCCGACCGGATGGACAGCCCGCGCTTCGAGCTCACCCAGCACTTCCTCGCCCAGATGCTCGCCCTGCGCCGCACCTCGGTCAGCGAGGTCGCCCAGTCCCTGGCCGAGGACGGCTCCATCACCTACACCCGCGGCCGCATCACCATCACCGACCGGCCACGCCTGCAGACCCACGCCTGCAACTGCTACGAGGCGATCCGCCGAGCCACCGACGCCGCGCTCTCGGCGCGCTAGCTGCAGTGTCCACGAGCGTTGTTGACGGTCGGCCGCCGATGACGCCGGGGTCGCGGCATCGCCCCCGCGGTCCGTTGCTGCCGTAGCCTCTGATCACCTGCAAGGGTGCGGGGCGGGCCGAAGAGCCGGGCTTGCGGTGAGCGAGACGCTCTCCCCGCTGCGGGCGGACGCGATCGCCTGCCTGGAAACGCGGAAAGGTCCGGTCGCGTTCTTCGACCGCGACTGGTGCATCCGCTACGTGAACCCGGCGACCTCCGCGCTGCTCGGCCGGCCCGCCGCCGAGCTGATCGGGCGCACCATCTGGGTCGCGCTGCCCGAGCTGGGCGGCACGATCTTCCACAGCTTCCTGCTCCGGGCCCGCAGCACCGGCACGCCGGTGACCTGGTCGGGCTTCTATCCGCCGGTCGGTCGCTGGCTGGAGGCCACCACGGTCGTGGTCGACGAGATGGGTGATGTCGGTGTGGGTGACCACCATCCGCCCGGCATCGTCGACCCGGGAGGCCTGGACGTGGAACCAGACCAGGCCGCCCTCGACCGGGACGGCGCAGTCGTGGGCGAAGGTGTCCTCGGTGCCGGCGGCGAGGGCCTCGAGCCCCTGGCGGAGGGTGCGGGCGTCGAAGGGGGTGACGTGGCGCAGCGCGGCGTCGTGGTAGCTGGTGCCCGTTGCGCGCAGCTCGCGGGCCTCGCCCTTGCGCTCGCCGAAGGCGTACCACTGTCGGTTGGTGGCCAGGATCGTGCCGTCGGCGTCCAGCAGCACGGTGGCGGCGGGGGAGACCTTGAGTGCGGCCCGCAGCAGTTCGGTGCGCGCGGCCTGCTCCTGAGCTGTCCGGCGGAGCTCGTCGACGTCCCGGAAGAAGACCGACAGCCCGGTGGCGTCGGGAAAGGCGCGGACCTCGAACCACCGCCGCCACCGGGCCTCCAGGGTGATCAGGCTCACCGGCACGCGGTGCTCGACGGCCTCGTGCAGCGCCCGGTACAGGTCACGGTCGACCCAGTCCGGGAACACGTCCCAGACGCTCCGGTCGACCAGGTCGGACGCGGGGTGGCCCAGCAGCCGCTCGGCGGCGGCGTTGACGAGGGTGAAGCGCCACTAGCGGTCGACCCGGCAGACCGCGTCGGTGGTCGAGGTCAGGGCGGCGGCCTGGGCGCGGGCGGTCCGCAGAGGTGCGTCCCAGGAGATCTGCCAGTCCTCTTCGCCGTTCGCCGCGTCGGGCACCGTGTCGCTCCTGAGTTCTGCGAGGTCGCCGGGGATGTCGGACGGGTGGCGTCGGCCGTCTCGACCGGCACCGGTCACGGCAGGTTCATCCGAACATTCCCTGCCCTCCCACCGGTGGCGGGGAGATGTCCCCGACTGGCCCAGTCAGGGATGCCTCTCCGCCACCGGGTTTGGCGCAGGGTCCGTGCAGGCGGGTCGCGTCAGCGCCGAGGTCGCCCGGTCAGGAGCGTGTCGGTCTCATCGGACCGGTTGGCCGGATGGGCATGCACGCCGGTGAGTTGCCGGACCGTTCGCCACTGGCCTGGTGCCCAGGCACGGGCCAGCAGGCCGTCCTCCGACAGCGCGACCAGGGCTCCGCCCTCCGTGGCCAGCAGCCCGGCCTCGATCGTCTCGTCCTCGCGGTCGGTGACCTGCACCGTCCAGATCGGCATCCCGTGCTCCCCGGCTTGCGGCGCCGCTTCTCGGCGCCTGGTTCCAGCAGACAACGGGGCTCGGTGGGAGGTGGCAATCGCGCCTCGGCGCGTCATCGCTGTGCGTCAACGGAACGGCATAGGGCGAAATGAGGGAGGTCGGGATCGGGGCCCACCTTGTCTCCCCGCGGCCTCACCTGGGTCCCGGCCTTGTGCCGTTTCGGGCGAGCAGCGTTACCTGGAGAGGCACCTGCGGTCGAGCGTCCACCCCAACGGCGTCTGGGGCCGGCCCGCCTTCGGTGCACCGTCAGCTGCGGAGTCGCCAGCTCATGATCCGTTGGAACCAAGTGCCCTGAGGCGGATACATCGACAGGCGTAGGAGCCGGTCACGGCGCAGAGCGGGTGACGGGAGTCGAACCAGCACGGTCAGCCTGAGCAGATGGTGCTCGAGGCCGTGGCGGGCGTCGACTCGGTAACGGGCACCGGCGCACCGCGAAGGCGCGTAGGCTCGTGCGGACGCCCGGTCGAGCACCTGCGCGTCGATGTTGCGTCAGGCAGCGGCGTAGCGTATTGCGGAACCCACCTTGGGGTTCGCCGCCGAGGTCACACCCCGGTATCAATCAGACCGGAGGCCCACGGTGGCCGGCAGCGAGAACCAACGATCCACCGAAGCCGAAAAGGCACTCGAGCACCTGGGCCAGGTGTCCCTGCAGGAACTCTCCATGGAGACCCTCCTGCAATCGATGGCCGACCTCACCAAGAGGGTCATGCCCGGCCACCCCGAGGCGTCGGTCACCCTGCTGGTCAAGGACCAGCCGAGCACCGTCGTCGATACCGGGCCTCTGGCCCTCGGCCTCGATGAGGTCCAGTACGACCGCGGGGACGGGCCGTGCCTGCACACCGCCCGCAACGGCGTCCTCGTCGAGATCGGCGACACGCGTGTAGACAGCCGGTGGGCGGACTATGGGCGGTACGTCGCCGAACACGGCGTCCTCAGCGTGCTGGCCGTGCCGTTGGTTCTCACCGGGGAGGAGCAGGTCGCGGGATCGCTGAACGTCTACGCCCGGAGGCCCAACGCCTTCGACGAGGTCAGCCGGGCGGTGGCCACCGGGTTCGCCCCCTACGCGGCGGTCGCCGCCGGGACCGTCCAGGCGTACCGCGGCGCCCGGACGACGGCCGACAACCTCCAGATCGCGCTCGAATCCCGAGCGGTCATCGAGCAGGCCAAGGGCATCCTGATCGAGCGCCACAAGTTGACCCCCGACCAGGCATTCGACGCCCTGTCCACCATCTCGATGAACAAGAACGTCAAGGTCCGCGACATCGCCGAGCACCTGGTTCTCACCGGTGAACTCCCACTCGTCCGGACCCGGTCCTCGCAATCCGCTTACCGGGCGATCCAGGAGCGAGGCCACTAGCGTTCCTCGTAGGTCCCTATGCAGCCGCGGCGGCCACCCGGGGGGCATGCCGCGGTCAGGCCCCGCCACTCCTAACCGCGGGGTGGCGGGGCCGCCTTCCTCACTGAGGAGGGAACGTCGCGATGCCACACCCTGCCCTCGATCCGTCAGGTCCGCCCGGGCGCAGGGTCAGGCCTCGAGTCTCCGGGTGCCAGCGGTTGTGTCCCGGTACTGCCTGCGGCAGGGGGAGGGCGGAGGGCGACTGCCGCGCCCATTCGGGCGCCACCACCTCCAGCTCCGGTGCCACCACCCAGCTCAGTCGCGTGCTTGGATCCTGGACGTTAGCCGGCATGGTCCTGTCGGCGGTCCGGGGCCACTCCGCCGGATCAGGGCAGGACCTGGCGCTCTCCGCCGGTGCGCCACTCCAGGACGACGATGCTGGCGTCGTCCTGCAGCTGGTCGGCCTGGTGGTCGAGGACGTGGCGCATCAGGCGGCGGACCATCTCGGGTGCGGGCTGGCTGGCCGCCGCGGCGGCGCTGATGAAGTCGGCCAGCCGCTGCTCGCCGAAGAACTCCCCGTCCGGGGAGCGGGCCTCGGTGATGCCGTCGGTGTAGAGCAGCAGCCGGTCGCCGGGCTCCAGCCGGATCTCGCAACAGACCGGCTTGTCCTCCTGCAGGCCCAGCGGGCGGGCCGGCGGGCACTGCCGGAGCCGCACCAGCGACGAACCGCGCAGGATCAGCGGGGCGGGGTGGCCGGCGTTGATCCACCGCAGCCGACCGGTGCCGATGTCGAAGCGGGCCAGGACGGCCGTGGCGAAGCGACTGCCCCCGAGCTGGGTGGCGATGGCCCCGTTGACCTCGGCGGCGATGTCGGGCAGGTCCAGTGCGTTGCGGCGGGCGTGCCGGTAGGCGCTGATCGCGACGCTGGCCAGCACCGCAGCCGGCAGCCCGTGCCCGATCGAGTCGATGACCAGCAGCTCGGCGGTGTCGCCGTTGACCGCGTAGTCGAACGAGTCCCCGCCGATGTCATAGGCCGGCTCCAGCCCGCCGGTGATGACCACCCGGTCGGTGCCGAAGGTCAGCGGCGGCAGCAGTTCCCACTGCATCTCCGCGGCCAGCGACAGCGTCTTGCGCCGGCGCAGCCGGGAGAACACGTCGGAGTAGGCGTCGCGCACCACTAGACGAGTAAGTCCTATCGACCCGGAGGGTCGAAGGGCGCTGTAGACGCGGACGGAGGGTGTTCAGGCTCGGGTTGTGACGACCGACCTCAACACCCTCCTGACCGCACTCTACGTCCGCATCGA
>NZ_JBJGYV010000011.1:0-156077 GCF_054050175.1 Geodermatophilus sp. SYSU D00697 | reverse complement strand
GCTCGTCCCTGGGCCGACACCGCGGCCAGGCGCCCCTCGACCTGCGGGGAGCCCTGCGGACCTGCGTTCCTCGGGGACCCTGCGGGCCCTGCTCGTCCCTGGGCCGACACCGCGGCCAGGCGCCCCTCGACCTGCGGGGAGCCCTGCGGACCTGCGTTCCTCGGGGACCCTGCGGGCCCTGCTCGTCCCTGGGCCGACACCGCGGCCAGGCGCCCCTCGACCTGCGTCTCGTCACTCGATCGCGTCCCCGACCAGGTGCTGCCCGAGTGGGGCGCGAGCGAGAGGCGGTACACGTGGGGTTGGAGTGGGACCATGGCCGGATGACCCGGATCCGTCCTGCGGAGGCGTGCGCGTGAGCGAGCACGAGGACGCGACCCGTCCGATCGGGCCCTCGAGACCCCTCCCGCCGCCGCGCGGGCCGGTCTACGACCGTCAGGGCGAGGATCGGCGCCCTTTCCGGTCCGTGCTGGGCCTGACCGTCCTCGGTGCGATCCTGCCGGGGACGGCGTTCCTCGCGGCGGGCCGGCGCAAGCTCGGCGCCGTCGTCCTCGTGCTGTTCGTCCTCCTCGTCGGCGCGGCCGCCTGGCTGGCCACCACCGGACGGCGCACCGCGGTGCAGATCGCCGTCGACTCGGCCTCCCTGACCTGGGTGCTGGCCGGGGTCGTGGCGGTGGCGTTGCTGTGGATGGTCGTCGTCGTCGCCGGCTACCGGTCGCTGCTGCCGGAGCGCACCTCCGGTGGCCGGAAGTTCCTCGGCGCGGTGGTCGTCCTGGCACTCGTCGCCGGGATCGGCTACCCGGCGTTCAAGGTCACCGAGGTCGCGATGGCCCAGCGCGGGCTGCTCGACGACGTGTTCGCCGACGACCGGCGGTCGGCGACGGTCGAGGACACCCCCGACCCGTTCGGCGACCAGGAGCGGGTCAACGTGCTGCTGCTCGGAGGGGACGGCGGGGTGGGCCGCGAGGGCGTCCGCACCGACACCGTCATCGTGGCCAGCATCGACACCGACACCGGTGACACGACGCTGTTCAGCCTGCCCCGCAACCTCGAGGACCTGCCCTTCCCGGCGGACAGCCCGCTGGCTGAGGTCTACCCCGACGGCTTCGACGGCGGCAGCGAGAGCGAGAGCCTGCTCAACGCCATCTACCGCAACGGCCCGGCCGCCCACCCCGACATCCTGGGCCCGACCGACGACCCGGGTGCGGACTTCCTCAAGCTCGGCGTCGGCGAGGCCCTCGGCCTGCACATCGACTACTTCGTCCTGGTCAACCTCGACGGGTTCAGCCGGCTGGTCGACGCACTCGGCGGGATCACCGTCAACGTCAACTACTACGTGCCGATCAACGGGATCACCGGCCAGGAACTGCCGGACGACTACATCGAGCCGGGGCCGAACCAGCACATGGACGGGTTCACCGCGCTGCAGTTCGCCCGCGGCCGCTACGGCCTCACCGACTACGACCGCATGGCCCGGCAGCGCTGCACCATCAACGCGATCATCGAGGCCGCGGACCCGGTCACCCTGCTGGAGCGCTACCAGGAGCTGGCGGCGACGACGCAGGACATCGTGAGCACCGACATCCCGCGGTCGGCGCTGGGCGACTTCGTCGACCTGGGCTTCCTGGTGAAGGACGCCGAGATCCGCAGCGTCGTCTTCGACGACAGCGTGATCAGCCCGGCCTACCCCGACTACGACCTCATGCGGCAGATCGTGCAGGACGCCCTGGCCCCCGCCCCGGCCCCCGACGACGCGACGGACGGGGACGCCGCGGACGGCGGTGCCACGGACGCGCCGGCGACCCAGACCCCACCGCCCCCGGGGACGCCCGAGGGCGACGCCCAGGCGGTGACCGACGTCGGGGACGCCTGCGCCTACGACCCTGTACAGGCGCAGGCCGCCCGGGACGCGGGGGAGCCGCCGAACCGGGCCGGGTGACGCCCACGGCCGAGCGGCGCGGTCGCCGCCCCCACGCCGTGGCCCCGGGGCGGGACGACGTGCCCGCCATGCCCCGCCGGACGGGGTCCTAGGGTCGAGCGCATGAGCTCACCCCGACCGGCGGCGCGCCGCGAGCGACAGGTGGCCCTGCTGGTCGCGGGGGTCGCCGTCGTCCTGCTGGTGTCCTCGCCGACCTGGTTCGCCAGCGACCAGGCCGGCGTCGGCGTCGCCCAGCTGTTCCTCGCCGTCGTCCTCGCCGGGGTCGCGGCCTTCCTGTACCGGCGCGCGCAGCGTCGCTGACCGGCGCCGGCGGCCGGGGCGGCTGGCCGGCGCCCGCCACCGGGACCGGAGCACGCCCCGCGTCGCCGACGTTGCGGTCACGGGTGACCCGGCCCACGCTGGACCGCGTCTGTCGGCGACCGAGCGGAGGTCAGGCGTGAAGCTGGACAAGCAGGAGCTGCTGAGGCTGTTGCGCACCGAGGGCGACAACCACACCGCGGAGAAGGTCGAGGCGCAGCTGCCCGACGAGATCGACACCGACCGGGACGGCGACGCGCTGGGCGCCGTCGGCCTGGACCGCACCCAGCTCATGGCGAAGCTGGCCGGGGGCGGGTTCGGCTCGACGCTCACCCCTTGAGCGCAGTGCCGGGGGCGAGGGGTCCTCGCTCCCGGCACCCCGCCGGCGGTCGGCTCAGCCGCGCCAGGCTCCCCGGGCGGCGGCGGCCCGCGCATGGTCCTCGAACGGCGTCGGCGCCCGCCCGGTGACCCGGCGGACGGCGTCGCCCGGCTCGTCGTCCCCCCGGGCGCGCAGCGCGGTGAACGCGGCGACCTCGGCCTCGACCTCGCCCGGGTCCCGGCCGAGGGCCAGCTGAGCGCGGCGGTACTCGGCGGGGTCACCGGCGAACCGCACCGGGCGGCCGCCGGCCTCGGCGACCACCGCCAGTGCCTCGGCGAAGGAGAGCGCCCGCGGGCCGTGCAGCTCGTAGGTCCGGCCGCCGTGCCCATCGGTGGTCAGCGCGACGGCGGCGACCGCGGCGACGTCGCCGGCGTCGACGAAGGCCTGGCGCAGGTCGCCGACGGGCAGCGCGAGCTCTCCGGCGAGCACGGCCTCGCGGAAGACCCCCTCGTCGAAGTCCTGGTCGAACCAGCTCGGCCGCAGCACCGTCCACTCCGCCCCGGAGCCGCGCACCGTCCGCTCGGCGTCCAGGAGGCGGGCGTCGCCCATCTCCTCGACCGCGCCGCTGGACAGCAGCACGATCCGGCGCACGCCACGGTCGACGGCCAGCGCCACGAAGCGGGGGTCGACCGGGACGCCGTCGGGCGCCATGAGGTACACGGCGCGCACGCCGTCCAGCGCGGGCTCCCAGGTCTGCGGTGCCGACCAGTCGAACCGCGTGGCGCTGCTGGGGGACGCCGACCGCACCGCGTGCCCGGCCTCCCGCAGGACTCGGGTCACGCGCCGGCCGGTGATCCCGGTGCCGCCGAGGACGAGGACCGGTCCGGTCACCGGGCCCGCCCTGCAGCCCCCAGCTCGACGGCGAGGTCGAGGAACGCGGTCACGACCTCCGCGTCGACGTCCGCCGGGTCGGAGACGTCGAGCGTGCGCACCTGCCGGCCGGTGCCGGACAGGCGGCGCTCCGGGTCGGGCAGCCGGGCGCCGTGCTCGAAGACCAGGTGGACCCGGTCGGCCGCCGGGAACAGTGCACAGACGAAACCGGCCACGGGATCGCGGTAGTTGAGCGAGTGCCAGCCCAGCCGCACCCGCTCCTCGAGCTGGGGGTGGGCGTCGAGGAGCACCGCGCGCAGCCGCCGGGCGGTCGCGGCCACGGCCTCGGTGTGCTCGGCCAGCAGGTCGTCTGCTCCCGGGTCTCTGGGCACGGACGCACCCTGGCACGGGGGTCGGACGGTCCCGACGGCCAGCGGAGTGCGGGGAGCGAGGACATCCCTCGCTCCCCGCACTCCGCTGGCCGCTCAGCCCACGTAGGGGCGTTCCCGGCCCAGCTCCTCGCGGGCCACGGAGCGCAGGTGGACGGCGTCCGGGCCGTCGGCGATGCGCAGCGTGCGCGCCGAGGCGTAGAAGCGGGCGAGCACCGTGTCCTCGCTGACACCGGCGCCACCGTGCACCTGGATCGCCCGGTCGATGACCTCGCAGGCCACCCGTGGCGCGACCACCTTGATGCCGGCGATCTCGGTGCGGGCGCCCTTGGCCCCGTACCGGTCGATCAGGTCGGCGGTCTTGAGCACCAGCAGCCGGGCCTGGTCGATCTCCAGCCGGGACAGCGCGATCAGCTCGCGGACGGTGCCCTGCTCGGCGAGCGCCCGGCCGAAGGCCACCCGGTTCTGCGCCCGGTCGACCATCAGCGCCAGGGCTCGCTCGGCCATGCCCAGCGCGCGCATGCAGTGGTGGATGCGCCCGGGGCCGAGCCGGGCCTGGGCGATCATGAACCCGTCGCCCTCGCCCGCCAGGATGTTGGCCGCCGGCACCCGGACGTCGGTGAAGACCAGCTCCGAGTGGCCGTGCTGGTCCTGGTACCCGAACACCGGCAGGTGCCGGACGATCTCCAGTCCCGGGGTGTCGCGAGGCACCAGGACCATCGACTGCTGCCGGTGCGGAGGCCCGTCGGGATCGGTCTTCCCCATCACGATGAAGACCTGGCAGCGCTCGTCGGCGGCGCCGCTGGTCCACCACTTCCGGCCGTTGACGACGTACTCGTCGCCGTCCCGGACGATCGAGGTCTGGATGTTGCGGGCGTCGGACGACGCGACGTCCGGCTCGGTCATCGCGAACCCGGAGCGGATCTCCCCCTCGAGCAGCGGCGCGAGCCAGCGCTCCTTCTGCTCGGGCGTGCCGAACAGCATGAGCGTCTCCATGTTGCCGGTGTCCGGCGCGCCGCAGTTGGTGACCTCGGGGGCGATCGTCGGGCTCCAGCCCATGATCTCGGCGACGGAGGCGTACTCGAGGTTGGTCAGCTCCCCGAGTTCGGGCGAGAACAGGTTCCACAGCCCCCGCTTGCGGGCCTCGACCTTCAGGTCCTCGAGGACCGGCGGGTGGGTGTGGTCGTCGTGGCCGCGCTCGGCGCGCCACCGGGCGTAGACGGGTTCGGCAGGGAAGACCTGCTCACGCATGAAGTCCCACATCCGGCCGCAGACGTCCTCGGCTCGGGCGGAGAGGGCGAAGTCCATGCCGGCAACGTAGAGGGGCCCGCGGGCGTGGGTCACCGGGGCGGGTGGTCGTCCTCCGGTGGGCACGGCGGCAGCAGCCAGTGGCACACCACCAACGGGGAGGCCAGCACGGCGAGGCCGAGCAGGCCGAACGCCACCGGCCCCAGCAGCACCGGCGAGAGCGCGGCGGCCAGGACGACGGCGGACATCAGCCAGGGGAGGACCCTCCGGTGGGCGGGGAGCCGGCCCACCGGCAGCGGGCCGACGGTGAGCAGGGCGGCCAGGTCGGGGTCCTCGCGGGCGAGGTCCTCACCCAGGGCCCGCAGCACGGGGTCGTCGTCCACGGGGCTGCCCTCCGGGGAGCGGGGGCCTGCGGCGGTGCGCGCGCCAGTAGAGGACCGGATGCGCCCGCCGTCGAGGGTCCCTGGTCACCGTGCCGGCAGGGACCTCGGGCGGTGGCCCCCGGACAGGCCGGAGGCCGGGTCCCGGCTCGGGACCCGGCCTCCGGGTGCTGCGACGACCCCGTTCCGGGCCGGCGTCCTCCCTCAGACGCGGGTGGAGCGCCCGCCCACGGCGGAGCGCACCGGACCCAGCGCGATGACCAGGCCGACCACCGCGGTCAGGATGTGGAGCACGTTGTCGGCGGCGTTGATGCTCAGGAAGTCCCAGGTCTCCCCGATCGCGATCAGGCCGTAGATGAAGGCCGCGCCGTAGCCGACCGCGAGCAGCCAGCCGTAGGTGCGCGCCCCGGCCAGGGTGCGGGCCAGGAGCAGGCCCGCCACGCCGATCACGATGTGCACGACGTTGTGCATGCCGTTGATCTCGAAGCCGAGCAGGGTCTTGCCGGTGTCGTGGGCGAAGAAGCCCTCGAAGCCGGTGATGAAGAAGCCGATGATGCCGACGATCAGGTAGATCGCCCCGAAGGCCAGCGCCAGCATCTGGGGCCAGGTCATGGCCCCCCGGCCGGTGCCGGCGTCGCCGGGTACTGCGGACATGGTGGTCCTCCCAGGTGCTACGGGCCCGCCCTGTCTTGGACGGTCCGGAGCCGGAATACCCCCTGGTCGGAGGTCGGTAACGGCTGTCCCCCGTTCGGGGGGCGACCGTTACCGGACCGTCACCTGGGCGGGCCCGGCTCCGTCACCTGGTGTTCGACGCGGGGCCGCCGGGCGGTTCAGCGCGGCGTGGGCACGGGACGCCGGACGACGAACGGGCCGATCGCGAGCAGGTCCACCGGGGCCGAGCCGAAGCACTCCAGGGCGTCGCGCGGGTCGTCGACCATCGGTCGGCCGGCGGTGTTCAGGCTGGTGTTGACCACCACCGGCAGCCCGGTGCGCCGCTCGAAGCACTCCAGCATGCGGGCGACCAGCGGCTCCTCGACGCGGTCGACGGTCTGGATCCGCGCCGTCCCGTCGACGTGGGTGACCGTCGGGATGCGCTCGCGCCACTCGGGGGCGACGTCGTGCACGAACAGCATGTAGCGGGAGGGGATGGGGCCGCGGCTGAAGATCTCCGGCGCCCGCTCGGCGAGCACCATCGGCGCGACCGGACGGAACTGCTCGCGGCCCTTCACGTCGTTCATCCGCTCGAGGTTGGCCTCGTACCCGGGGTGGGCCAGCAGCGACCGGTGGCCCAGCGCCCGGGGACCGTACTCGCTGCGCCCCTGGAACCACGCCACTATCCCGTTGTCCGCGAGCACCTGGGCCACGGCGTCGGCGACGTCGCGCGGGCGCTCGTAGTCGATCGCCGCCGTCCGCAGCCACTGCTCGATCTCGTCGTCGGACCAGCCGCGGCCGAGGTCGGCGCCCGGCATGGGCTCGGTCTGCTCGCCGAGCACGCGGGCCACGTGCAGGGCGCTGCCCAGCGCCGTGCCGGCGTCCCCGGCGGCCGGCTGCACCCACACGTCCTCGAACGGGGTCTCGGCGTAGATGCGGGTGTTGGCCACGCAGTTCAGCGCCGTGCCGCCCGCGAGGGTGAGCGTGCGCTCGCCGGTCTGCTCGTGCAGCCAGCGGGCGAGGTCGAGCAGGACCTCCTCCAGCCGCTGCTGGACCGAGGCGGCGAGGTCGGCGTGGTCCGGGGTCCAGTCGTCGCCCTTGCCGAGGCGGGGCGCGAACTCGGAGAAGTCGATCTCCTCGGTGCGGAAACCGCCGTCGTCGGTGGCCCGGATGAGTTCGGTCAGGTCGCCGAGGAAGCGCGGCTTGCCGTAGGAGGCCATCGCCATGACCTTGAACTCGTCGCTGCTGCGCAGGAACCCGAGGTGGTCGGTGAGGTCCTCGTACATCAGGCCGAGGGAGTGCGGCAGCGCCTGGCCGGCCAGGACCTCCAGCTGGCCGTCGACGTAGCGGCCGGCCAGGTGGCTGTGCGCCTCGCCGCGCCCGTCGAGCACGAGCACCGCGTTGGTCGGCGTGGGGGCGGCCAGCCCGGCGGACGCGGCGTGCGCCACGTGGTGCTTGACGAAGCGGACCTTCGCCGGGTCGAGCCCGGGCAGGGCGTGGGCGAGGAACTCGGGTGCCTTCTGCGCGTACATCTTCCGCATCACGTCGCCCTCGTCGAAGAGGCCGGACTCCTCCGGCGTCCCCATGAGGGCGGGGTCGAAGGAGTAGGCGACGGCGTCGAGCTCCTCGGGGTGGATGCCGGCCTCGGCCAGGCACCACGCCGCCGACAGCTCGGGCAGCTCCCAGGCGCTCCACGGCAGCGGGCGCTTGCCGTGCTTGCGCCGGCTGAAGCGCTCTTCCTCCGCGGCGGCCACGACCCGGCCGTCGACGACGAGCGCCGCCGCGGGGTCGTGGTAGATCGCGTTGATGCCGAGGACCTTCACCCGTGTACTCCTCCCGCCGGGCAGGGACCGCCCGGTCTCGTGCTTGATCATCGAGCCGAAGACCTCGGGCTGCATGGCGAACGGCGCACGGTCACCCGCTCGTGCCCCCGCGAGGCCTGGCATCGGCCCTGCTGCAGGGACCCGCGCCGAGCTCGCGGGGCGTGGGGCAGCAGGGTCCTCCTTCAGTCGCGGCGGCGCAGCAGGTCGTGCTCGGTGACCGCGGCCAGCGCCAGGGTCTTGTAGCCGACCTCCTCGAAGAGGACGACGACCCGGTCGTCCTCCACCCGCATCACCACGCCCGGGCCCCACTCGGCGTGCTCGACCGGTGTCTGCGCGGGGAAGGGGGTGTCGTCGTCGGCGGCCGGCTGCTCCTGGGAGAGCCCCGCCGAGCAGTTGTCGCAGTTGCCACAGGGCTGCTCGAGCTGCTCGCCGAAGTAGCCGAGCAGGAACTGCCGCCGGCACTCGGTGGTCTCGGCGTAGCCCCGCATCATCTCGACCCGGCTGTGGTCCACCCGCTCGTGGTGCTCGGCCAGCTCGCGGGCGGCGGCCGCGGCCTCGCCGGGGTCGGGTGCGTCCGCGGCGGGGTGGGCGGCGCCCTCCTCGTCGAGCACCACCGCCGACACCTGCTCGAGCAGGTTCAGGTCGCGGGCCAGCGGGGTGGCCGCCCGGCCGGTCTCCTCGCGCAGCTGCTTGACGTGGACGCCGTCGTCGATGCCCGCCGCCTCCGCGGCCGCGACCAGGCCGGCGACCTGCTGCAGCTCCTCCTCCGGCGGGATCCCGGCGGCGAAGAACTTCCGCACGCCGAGGTCCTCCTGCCGGTACACCAGCACGGCCAGTGCCGGCTGCCCGTCGCGGCCGGCGCGGCCGATCTCCTGGTAGTAGCTGTCGATGGAGTCGGCGGGCTCGGCGTGGACGACGAAGCGGGTGTCGGGCTTGTCGATGCCCATGCCGAAGGCGGTCGTGGCGACGACGACGTCCAGCTCGTCGTCCATGAACGCCCGCTGGGTCTCCTCGCGCTCGGCCTTGCGCAGCCCCGCGTGGTAGGCGGCGGCGCGCAGCCCGCGCTCCCCGAGCTCGGCGGCGAGCTCCTCGGTGCCCTTGCGAGTGGCGCTGTAGACGATGCCCGGCGTGCGGCCCTCCCCGACCTCGGCGAGCACGCGGTCGAGCACGGCCGGCTGCTTGCCGTGGGCGTCGGGGTGCTGGTCGACCTCCAGCCGGATCTCCGGGCGGTCGAAGCCCGCGACGACGGTGCGGGGGTCGCGCATGCCCAGCCGCTCGAGGATCTCCGCCCGCACCGGCGGCGCCGCGGTCGCGGTGAGGGCGAGCACGGTCGGGTGGCCCAGCTGCTCCACGACCGCGCCCAGCCGCAGGTAGTCGGGCCGGAAGTCGTGCCCCCACGCTGAGACGCAGTGCGCCTCGTCCACGACGAACAGCGCCGGGCGCGCCTCGGCGATGGCCTCCACCACCTCGGGCTTGGTGAGCTGCTCGGGGGCGAGGAACAGGTAGCGGACCGTTCCGTCCGCCAGGCCCTCGAGGGCGGCGCGCTGGTCGCCGGCCGTCAGGGCCGAGTTGAGCTGCGCGGCCTCGCCGTCGAGGCCGTCGAGCTCCTCGAGCCGGTCGACCTGGTCGCGCTGCAGCGCGATCAGCGGGGAGACGACCAGCACCGGACCGCCGGCGAGCTGGCCGGCGACCTGGTAGACCGCGGACTTCCCGGCGCCCGAGGGCAGCACGGCCAGGGTGTCCCGCCCGGAGACGACGGCCTGCATCGCCTCCTCCTGGCCGGGCCGGAACTCCTCGATGCCGAGGAGGTCGCGGGCCACCTCGCGGATGCGGCGGGTGCGGACGGAGGCGGACGCCCCGGCGGGGTGGTCCTCGTTCTTGCGGGGCACCGGCTCCCGCTGCCCGTGGGCCGGGACCGGCAAACGGAACGCCGGTGTGCTCTCTCGCGCAGGCCTCCCCGCGGGGGAGGCCTGCGCAGTTCGAGACTCGCGGTGCCGTCGCCGACTCCGCGGTACACGGCGTGGTCGGCGGCCACGCGGCGAGGTGGGCGGCGCCGTCCCGTCGACCGAGGACGCCGGGCGGTCCCACGACTCCGCAGCTGCGCCTCGGGCGACCGGGAACCGCCGCGGCTGCGGCTACGCTCGGTCGGTGGCCGCCTCTTACCGCATCGCCGAGGCTGCTGAGCTGCTCGGCGTCAGCGACGACACGGTGCGCCGCTGGATCGACAGCGGCCGGCTGCCGGCCCGCCGCGACGGGAGCGGCCCGGCGCAGGTGTACGGCGCGGACCTCGCCCGGGTCGCCACCCGGCTGCACGAGGCCCCCGAGCCCGGGACCACACGGCACTCGTCGGCCCGCAACCGGCTCACCGGCATCGTCACCCGCGTCGTCCGGGACACCGTCATGGCCCAGGTGGAGATCCAGGCCGGGCCGTTCCGGGTCGTCTCGCTCATGTCCCGCGAGGCGGCCGACGAGCTCGGCCTCGACGTCGGCGTGCGGGCGGTGGCGACGGTGAAGGCCACCCAGGTCAGCGTCGACGTCCCATAGCCGCACCCTCGGCGACGCACCGGGTACGGGATCCGCACCTGCGCTGGTGGAACGGCTACAGTCCCGCAGGTGCGGACACGGACCCCACTGCTCGCGGCGGTGCTCCTCCTGGCCGGCTGCGGCGGCTCGCCGGACGACGGTGCGACGGGCGAGACGGGCGACGGGCTCACCGGCACCCTCACCGTCTTCGCCGCGGCGTCGCTGACCGACGTCTTCACCGGGCTGGGGGAGTCACTGGAGGACCAGCAGCCCGGCCTGGACGTGCAGTTCAACTTCGCCGGCAGCTCCGCGCTGGCCACGCAGATCACGCAGGGCGCGCCGGCGGACGTCTTCGCCTCGGCCAACCAGGCGCAGATGACCGTGGTGACCGATGCCGAGCTGGCCGAGGGCGACCCGGTGGTGTTCACGTCGAACGTGCTGGAGATCGCCGTCCCCGCGGGCAACTCGGCGGGCGTGACCGGGCTGGCCGACCTCGCGCGGGAGGACCTCGCCGTCGCCCTCTGCGCCCCCGAGGTGCCGTGCGGCGCCGCGGCCGAGGACGTCCTGGCCGCCGCCGGCGTGACCGCCGCGCCCGACACGCTGGAGGAGGACGTCCGCGCCGCGCTGACCAAGGTCGAGCTCGGCGAGGTCGACGCCGCCCTGGTCTACGCCAGCGACGTCGCCGCCGCGGGTGACGCGGTCGAGGGCATCGCGTTCCCCGAGGCCGAGGGCGCGGTCAACGACTACCCGATCGTCGCCCTGGCCGAGGCGCCCAACCCCGGGGCGGCGGCCGCCTTCGTCGACCTCGTGCGGTCCGAGGAGGGTCAGCAGGCGCTCGCCGACGCCGGCTTCCGGACCCCGTGAGCGGACAGCGGCGGGAGGCCGGCGTCCCGCTGCCGCTGCTGGTGCCGGCGGCGCTCGGGGTCGCCTTCCTCGTCTTGCCGCTCGTCGGCCTCCTCGTCCGCGCGCCGTGGGGTGTGTTGTGGCCGCAGCTGACCTCGCCGGCCGTCGGCCAGGCGCTGCGGCTCTCGCTGGTCTCGGCGACGCTGGCCACCGCGGTCTCCCTGGTGCTCGGCGTGCCGCTGGCCTGGGTGCTGGCCCGCTCGCGTGCCCGGGGCCGGTCGGTGCTGCGCGCCCTGGTGACCGTCCCGCTGGTGCTGCCGCCGGTCGTCGGCGGGGTCGCGCTGTTCCTCGTGCTGGGCCGGCAGGGGATCGTCGGCCGCTGGCTGGACCAGGCCTTCGACGTCACGATCCCGTTCACCACGACGGCGGTCGTGATCGCCGAGACGTTCGTGGCGATGCCGTTCCTGGTCATCAGCGTGGAGGGGGCGCTGCGCGCGGCCGATGCCCGGTTCGAGGACGCCGCGGCCACCCTCGGGGCCGACCGCTGGACGACGTTCCGCCGGGTCACCCTCCCGCTGGTGGCCCCGGGCATCGCCGCCGGCGCGGTGCTCTGCTGGGCCCGCGCGCTCGGCGAGTTCGGCGCGACGATCACCTTCGCCGGCAACTTCCCGGGGACGACGCAGACGATGCCGCTGGCCGTGTACCTGGCGCTGCAGCAGGACCCCGAGGCGGCGATCGTCCTCTCCCTGGTGCTGCTCGTCGTCTCGCTGGCCACACTGCTCCTGCTGCGGGACCGCTGGCTGTCGCGGGCGGGGGCATGACCCTCGCGGCCGACGTCCGGGTGACCCGCGGCACCACGACCGTCGACGTGGCCGTCGAGGTCGCCGACGGCGAGGTGCTCGCTGTCCTCGGGCCGAACGGGGCCGGCAAGTCCACGCTGCTGCGGGTGCTGGCCGGTCTGGTGCGCCCGGACGACGGCCGGGTGGTGGTCGAGGGCCGTGAGGTCTGGGACGACGTCGCCGCCGGCGTGCACGTTCCCGCGCACGGGCGCCGGCTCGGGATGGTGTTCCAGGACCACCTGCTCTTCCCGCACCTGTCGGTCACCGACAACGTCGCCTTCGGCCTGCGCACGCGCGGGGTGCGCAAGGCCGCGGCGCGGGCGACGGCGGGGGAGTGGCTGGTGAGGGTGGGGCTCGAGGGCCTCGGCGACCGCCGGCCCGGGCAGCTCTCCGGCGGGCAGGCGCAGCGGGCGGCGCTGGCCCGGGCGCTGGTCGGTGACCCCGCCGTCCTGCTGCTCGACGAGCCGCTCTCGGCGCTGGACGCGCGCACCCGGCTCACCGTCCGCGCCGAGCTGCGCCGGCACCTGGCCGGCTTCGGGGGCAGCACGGTCCTGGTCACCCACGACCCGGTCGACGCCATGGCGCTGGCCGACCGGGTCGTGGTCGTCGAGGAGGGCCGGGTGGTGCAGAGCGGGACGCCGGCCGACGTCAGCCGGCACCCGCGTACGGACTACGTCGCCCGGTTGGTGGGGCTGGCGCTGCTGCCGGGCACCGGGGCCGGCACGTCGGTACGGCTGGACGGCGGGGGCGCGGTGGCGGTGGCCGAGGAGACCGCGGGGCCGGTGTTCGTCGCCGTCCGCCCCGAGTCGGTGGCGCTGTACCTGAGCGCGCCGCACGGCAGCCCGCGCAACGTCTGGCCCGCCCGGCTGGTGTCGGCCACGCCGCACGGGGCGACGGTGCGCTGCGAGCTGGACGGCGAGGTGCCGCTGGTCGCCGACGTCACCGCGACCGCCTTCGCCGAGCTGGGCCTCGCGCCCGGGTCGGCGGTGTGGGCGACGGTGAAGGCCTCCGAGGTCGCGGTCTACGCGCGCTGAGAGGCTGGACCCCATGAGCGCAGTCGCGGGTCTGGTCCTCGCCGCCGGCGGCGGCCGCCGCTACGGGATGCCCAAGGCCCTGGCCGAGTACGAGGGCAGCCTGCTGGTCGAGCGGGCGGTCCGGACGGCGCGGGAGGTGTGCGACCCGGTGCTGGTCGTGCTCGGCGCCCGCGCGGTGGACGTCTGGCGGACCGCCGACCTCGACGGCGCGATGGTGCTGGCCAACCGCGACTGGGAGACGGGCATGGCCTCGTCGCTGCGCACCGGGCTGGAGGGGCTGCGGGGCTGGCCGGGGAGGGTGGACGCCGCCCTCGTGCTGCTGGTCGACATGCCGGGCATGACCCCGGTCGCGCTGTCCCGGATGGCCGAGCACGCCGCGCCCGACGCGCTCGCCGTCGCCACCTACGACGGCGTCCGCGGGCACCCGGTGCTGCTCGGCCGCGACCACTGGGCCGGCGTGGCGGAGACGGCGACCGGCGACGAGGGCGCCCGCCGCTACCTGGCCACGCACCCGGTCACCGAGGTGGACTGCACCGGCCTGGCCGACCCCACCGACCTCGACGTCCCGCCTCCGGGCTCCGCCTCCGGGGTACCGTCGGCGCCGTGATCGCCCGGGTCGTGGACACGCCGCTGTCGGTCGCCGAGCACGAGGACGCCGTGGCGGACAAGGCCGCCGGTGCGGTCGTCTCCTTCGCCGGCGTGGTGCGCGACCACGACGGCGGCCGGTCGGTGACCGAGCTCGAGTACGTCGGCCACCCGACCGCGCAGGACGTCATCGTCGAGCTGGCCGAGGAGTTCGCCGCCCGGCCCGAGGTGCACGCCGTGGCGGTGTCGCACCGCATCGGGATGCTGGGCATCGGCGACGTCGCCCTGGCCTGCGCGGTCAGCGCCTCCCACCGCGGCGAGGCCTTCGCGGTCTGCGCCGAGCTCGTCGACGAGGTGAAGAAGCGGCTGCCGATCTGGAAGCGGCAGGTCTTCACCGACGGCGAGGAGGAGTGGGTCGCCTGCCCCTGAGGGCCGCGTCCCGGCCCCGTCCAGGGGCTCGCCGCGAGCCTGCGAGTGGTGAGGGGGACGGGGCCCTCGATCAGTCGTCGACCAGCACGACCTCGTACTGGTCGGCGGTCGGCGGGATGCCGGTGTCGAACTTGGCGTTGACCACGGCGAGCACGCCGTCGGAGCGGATCGCGGTCGCCGGCGACTGGAACCGCGGGTCGGTGATCTCCTCCACCACGGTCCCCGATGCCAGGTCGTCGTCCAGCCGCACCTCGGTGACCGTGTTGGCCGGGTTGCGGACCACCCAGCCGCGGTCGCCGGCCAGGACGATGCCGTCGGCGCCCGGCACGCTGACCCCCTCGACCCGCGCGCTCTGCCCGGTCGCGGGGTCCACGGTGGCCAGCTCCCCGGTGCCCGAGTGCGCGACGACCAGCGTCTCCCCGGAGCGGGTCGCGGCGATCCCGTTGAGGTCGAACTCCCCACTGGTGTCGGCCGCGGGGCCGCTCAGGGGCAGCACCTCGGCCTCGCCGGGGACACCGTCCTCCACGGGCACGAAGTACAGCTGGGGCTGGAAGCTGTCGGTGAACCAGGCGCCCTCGCGGGTGACCGTGACGTCGTTGACGAACGACGTGGCGGGGTCGCCGAGCTGGTAGGTGGCCACCGTGTCGCCGGTCCGGGTGTCGTAGACGTGGGCGGCACCCGGCCCGCCGGCGACGAACAGCAGCCGGTGCCGGCGGTCGGTGTCCATGCCGACGGCCATCCGTGCGGGCTGGTCGGGGACGTCGATGAACAGCTCGGCCGTCCCCGCCTCCAGGTCGCCGCGGAAGACGTCCCCGCGGTACAGGTCGCCGGCGTAGAAGGTGGCGCCCCGGCCCTCGGCGATCCCCTCGGCCGAGCTCGCACCCGGCAGGACGATGACGCCGTCCGGCGGGGCGGCCGTGGCCGGGCCGGCCGCCCCTGCCACGAGGGCCAGGACGGCGGCCAGGGGAAGAGTCGGGGAGCGGGGGAGAGCGGACCTGGGCATGGTGCCTCCTGGTCGCGGCCGCGTCGGCACGGTCGGGCCGAGCGGGGCGCACCGGCCCGGGCGCTCCACGATGGCACCCCCCGCTGACGACGGGAAGGGCCTGCGGTCAGAGCTCCCCTGCCTCCCGCTCGGGCGGAGGCGGCGCGACCGGCGTCATCCCGGAGGCCATGAGGGTGCTCAGGAGGCGCGCCACGGACTCGACCAGCGGCAGGTCCCGTGCGGCGCTGCGTGGACGGGCGCGGAACCCCCAGGCGCACAGCGTGCCGAACACCTCCCCGTCAGGGGTGACGAGCGGGACGCCGAGGTAGGCGGCGATCCGCGAGACCGGTCCGGTCATGCGCTTGGCGTACGCCGGGACGGCCGCGGTGACCGTGGCCGCCCGTGGGGCCTCCCCGGTGATCATGGAACGGCAGAACGTGTCCGCCCACGGCAGCCAGGTCCCGGGACGGATCACGTCCGGAGGGTGGGCGTGCAGCACCACCTGCCGCTCGTCCACCACCTGGGTCACGACCCACACGTCCCAGCCGAGGCGCTCGTGCAGGGCGGCCAGCGCCCCGCAGGCCGCGGCGTGGAAGTCCCGCCACGGGACGACGTCCGCGACGGCTGGAGCGGCCATGTCCCCATCGTCCTCGCTGGGCGCCGGTTACGGAACAGGATCGGGCGCAGGCTCAGCGGATCGGGGCCGCGCCCTCGTCCGGGTGCTGCCGGGCTGCCTCCTCGCGGTCGGCGGCCTCCTCCTCGGCCTCGCCCTCGAGACGCCGCGCCTCGCCGGCGACCTGCGCCGCGGCGTCCCCGTGCGACTCGCCGTAGACCTCCTCGGCCCGGCCGATCAGCTCCTCGGCCTTCGCCTTGGCCTTGTCCCAGATGCTCATGCGCCCATTCTCGACCGTCCGCCGTCCCGAGGCGTGGTCAGCGGTGCGCCGGGGTCATCCTCCGGCGAACGGGGGCAGCACGTCGACGACCGCCCCGGGCTGCAGGGCCAGCGACCGGTCACGCGTCTGGGTCCCGTCGACGAGGAACGAGCAGGCGGTGAGCACCCGCTCCAGCTTCTCGCCGTGGGTGTCGACGATCTGTCCGACGAGCTCCTCCAGGGAGCCCGCGGTGCGCGTCTCGCTGTCCACCCCGGCGGCGGCCCGCGCTCCGGCGAAGTACCGCACCGTGACGGCGGCCGTGCTCATGGTCCTCCTCCGCGCTCGCTCACGGTCAGCCGCCGATGGCCGACATCGGCCGGGAGGGCTGCAGGAAGCTGGGGTCGTCGATGCCGTGCCCGGGCAGCTTGGCCAGCGTCGCGATCCGCCAGCGGTCGGCCAGCTCGGCGTCGGTGGCGCCCTCGCGCATCGGCGTCCGCAGGTCGGACTCCTCGCGGGCGAACAGGCAGTTGCGCACCTGGCCGTCGGCGGTCAGCCGCGTGCGGTCGCAGGTGCCGCAGAACGACCGCGTCACCGAGGCGATCACCCCGACGGTCGCCGGCCCGCCGTCGACCAGCCAGCGCTCGGCCGGAGCCGAGCCGCGCTCCTCGGTGTCGGGCGTCAGGGTGTGCGCCCGGGAGAGCCGCTCGAGGATGTCCTCGGCGGTGACCATCTCCCCGCGCGTCCAGGCGTGGTGGGCGTCGAGCGGCATCTGCTCGATGAACCGCAGCTGGTAGCCCTGCTCGAGGCAGAAGTCGAGCAGCGGGACGGCGTCGGCCTCGTTCATCCCCCGCAGCAGGACGGCGTTGACCTTGACCGGCGTCAGGCCGGCCGCCTGCGCCGCGGCGAGGCCGGCGAGCACGTCGTCGAGCCGGTCGCGGTGGGTCAGCTGCTTGAACCGGTCGCGGTCGAGGGTGTCGAGGCTGACGTTGATCCGGTCCAGGCCGGCCTCGGCCAGCGCGGGCGCGACCCGGGCCAGGCCGATCGCGTTGGTGGTGAGGCTGACCTCCGGCCGCGGCGTGAGCGCCGTTGCCGCCTGCACGATGCCGACCAGGCCGGGGCGCAGCAGCGGCTCCCCGCCGGTGAACCGGACCTCGCGGATGCCCAGCTGCTCGACGCCGATGCGGACCAGGCGGGCGACCTCGTCGTCGGTGAGGACCTCGACCTTGGGCAGCCAGTCCAGCCCCTCGGGCGGCATGCAGTAGGTGCAGCGCAGGTTGCACCGGTCGGTGAGGGAGACCCGCAGGTCGGTGGCGACCCGGCCGTGCCGGTCGACCAGCCCGCCGGTGCCGGGCACCGGATCCGGGCGGCGCACGACCGGGTCGGGCAGCGGAGTCGTCGAGGTCACGCCCCTGAATGTAATCGCGGAGGACGACCCTGTGCCGCCTCCGGACGTGCGACGGGGGCGACCGGAGTCCCGGTCGCCCCCGTCCGGGCGTCAGGCGATGGGGGTGGGGGCCACCGGGTCCGGCGGCACCGGCACCGAGCCCTGGATGCGGTTGCGGGCCTGGCAGTCGCTGGTGCAGTTGGTGGCGCCGGCGGACAGCTCGATCGCGTCCTCGCCGAGCACGCCACCCATCCGGCCACCGGAGGCCACCGACCAGCGGGTCGTCGTCCCGTCCTGGGAGAGCCTGGTCGCCACCTGGGGGCTGTCCTTGCCGAGCAGCATCTGGTGCGTCGCGTCACCGGCGACGCCGTCGCCGAAGTTGACCTTCCCGGTGAACTCGTTCACGAAGTAGAACAGGCCCGGGCCGAGGGTGTGGACGTACTCGACCGGGGTGCCGAACTCCTGTTCCATCTGGAAGATCCCGCCCTGCGGAGCGTCCTTGGCCTGGATCTTGAGCTTGCCCGCCGCGGTGGCGAACTCCGCGACCAGGACGCCGTCGCGCAGGCGCAGCTCACTGATCCGCACGCCGCGCAGCTGGGCAGCGGTCAGCTGCGGCACCTTCGACGCGAAGACGACGGTCGGGGTCGTCACCATGCGCTGTGGGTCGGGAGCGCCGGTCAGCGTGTAGCCGTGGACGCCGAGCGTGGCCGGGTCGATGGTGAAGGTGACGTGCCGGCCGTGGACGCCGATCGGGCCGGCGGGCGTGACGTCGCGCAGGCGGGCCTCCCGGCCGGCCCCGGGGTCGGTGGTGCGCCCGTTGACGACGACGGCGAAGTCGCCTCCCGTCGCGGAGGCCGAGGTCCCGCCCCCGTCGTCGGCCGACGTCGGGTCGTCGCCGCCCTTCGCTGCGGCGGTGGCGGGGACGAACAGGACGGCGAGTGCCGCGAGGAGAGCCGGCAGGAGGCGGGAGCGGGAGGTGGGAGGCACGGGGCTCCTTCGGGAGGGGATGCGTCACGTGTGCGGTAGCTCACACAGAGTGCATGAACCTTCATGCAGCGTCACGATGACGCGCCCGGCCGGCCCGGAAAGCGGTGCCGGAGGGTCCGAGGTCGTTGCTACGGTCGGCGTGCCACCCGAGAGACCGGCGGGCAGCCCCGCACTCGCCTGTGGCCAGGAAGCGCGAGAAGTCCGTGTCACCCCGCACCGTCTTCAGTCCCTACGTCCGCCTCTTCGCCGTGCCCGGCTCGGTGGCGTTCTCCTTCGCCGGGTGGGTCGCCCGCCTCCCCATCCCGATGCTCGGCCTCGGTGCCGTGCTGCTCGTCGCCGGGGAGACCGGCAGCTACGGGCTGGCCGGCGCGGTCTCCGGGGCGCTGGCGCTGAGCTTCTCCCTCGCCAGCCCCCAGTGGGCCCGGGCGATGGACCGTCGGGGCCAGGGCGTCGTCCTGCGCTGGGCGATGACGGCCTACCTGGTCTCCGGCGTCGGCTTCGTGGCCGCGGTGACCGCCGGGGCGCCGCGCTGGTCGTGGTTCGTGCTGGCCGCCGTCTGCGGGGCCAGCGGGCCGAACATCGGCTCGCTGGTGCGGGCGCGCTGGGCGGCAGCCCTCGAGGACGCCCGCGGACGGCAGACCGCCTTCGCCCTGGAGGCCGTCGTCGACGAGGTCGTCTTCGTCGTCGGCCCGCCGCTGGTCACGCTGCTGGCCACGCTCATCGCGCCGCCCGTCGGCTTCCTCACCGGGATCGTCCTGGGCTCGGTCGGCGGCTTCTGGCTGGCCGGTCAGCGTGCCACCGAGCCTGCGCTGCACGTGCCCGACCCCGCCGCGCCTCCCCGCCGGTGGGCGGCCCTCAACGCCACCGTGCTGGTGGTGGCGGCGGCCTACGTGGCCGTCGGCGCGGTCTTCGGGGCGATGGACGTCGTCGTCGTGGGTTTCGCCGCCGCCGAGGGTGCGCCGGCGCTGGCCGGGGTCGCGCTCGCGGTCTACGCGGGCGGCAGCCTCGTGGCCGGCCTGCTCTACGGCGTCCTCCGGCTGCCGGGCACGCTGACCACCCGGTTCCTGGCCACCGCCGTCGCCTTCGGGGTGGCCGCCCAGCTGATGTGGGGCGTCGGCTCGCTGGTCGTCCTGGTCGGCGCGGGCTTCCTCGCCGGCCTGACGATCGCCCCCGTGCTGGTGTCGGGGACCTCGCTGGTGGAGTCCCGCGTGCCTCGGACCGCGCTCACCGAGGCGCTGTCCTGGACGACGACCGGGCTGACGCTCGGCGTGACGGCGGGTTCCGCGCTGGCCGGCGCGGCCGTCGACGCGTGGGGGGCGGAGAGCGCGTTCGCCGTCCCCGCCCTGGCCGCGGCGCTGGCCGGGCTGCTCGCGCTGACCGGGGCGCCGCTGCTGCGCCGTCGTCCGGAGGTCCCGGTGGGAAGGGTGCAGCCGGCCGCGCGGGTTGACGACGGCGTCAAGGGGTAGGCGCTCCGCGGGTGGCCCCGTCGTGAGTGCCGCCCCTCCCGACCGAGAGGAACGAATGCCCGTGGCCACCGTGCCCACCATCCGCCTGAACAACGGCGTCGAGATCCCCCAGCTCGGCTTCGGCGTCTTCCAGATCCCGCCGGACCAGACCGCCGACGCGACGCGCACCGCGCTGGAGGTCGGCTACCGGCACATCGACACCGCGCAGATGTACGGGAACGAGAAGGGCGTCGGCGATGCCGTCCGCAGCTCGGGGATCCCCCGCGAGGAGGTGTTCGTCACCAGCAAGCTGAACAACAACCGGCAGACGCGCGAGGAGATCCTCCGGTCGTTCGACCAGAGTCTGTCCGAGCTCGGCTTCGACCAGCTCGACCTCTTCCTGATCCACTGGCCCCTGCCCACGGTGAGCGACTACGTGGCCCGCTGGAAGGTGATGGAGGAGATCTACGCCAGCGGCCGGACCCGCGCGATCGGCGTCTCCAACTTCCAGCCGCACCACCTGCGGAACCTGTTCGCGGACACCGAGGTCCGCCCCGCGGTCAACCAGATCGAGGTGCACCCCTACCTCGGCAACGAGGAGGCGCGGGCCTTCGGCGCCGACCACGAGATCGTCACGGAGGCGTGGGCGCCCATCGCCAAGGGTGCGGTGTCCGACGACCCGGCGATCAAGGAGATCGCCGAGCAGCTGGGCAGGACCCCGGCGCAGGTGACCCTGCGCTGGCACGTCCAGCGGGGGGACGTCGTCTTCCCCAAGTCGGTCACCCGCAGCCGGGTCGAGGAGAACTTCGCGATCTTCGACTTCGAGCTCGACGAGTCCGCGATGGCGGCCATCACCGGCCTCGACCGGGGCGAGCGGACCGGTCCCGACCCGGACACGTTCGACTACATCCCCGGCTGACGCCCAGCGGAGTGCCAGGGCGCGGAGGACGCGTCCCTGGCACTCCGCTCAGCGGGTCTGCAGCAGGGCCGCCCGCACGATGGCCAGCACCGTCTCGCCGTCCACCCCCAGACCCCGGGCCTGGAGGGCGAGCTCGGCGGCCGTCCGCCGCAACTGCTCCTCCGCCGGCGCGGCCGGCCGGCCGGTGACGACGGTGCCGGTCCGCCGCCGGCTGGCCACCAGCCCGGCCGCCTCGAGCTCGGCGTAGGCGCGCGCCACCGTGCCGGTCGCCACGCCGAGGTCGGCCGCCAGGGCCCGCATCGTGGGCAGCCGATCGCCCTCCCGCAGCAGCCCGCCGTCGACGTAGGCGGCGATCTGACCGCGGATCTGCTCGTAGGGCGGCGTCGCGGCGCGGACGTCCACCGTGATGTCGAGCGCCACCGCGGTCAGGCCGGGACGGCGGGCTCGCCGGCCGGCACGCCGGGCGCGCGGACGGCGGCGACCACGACGCCGGCCAGGAGGGCGGCGATCCCGCACCCGGCCCCCGCGACGCCGAGGGCCGCCGTCAGGTCCTGCCCGGTGGAGGAGCCCACGCTCCACACCGCGTGGCCGGCCACGGTCAGCAGCCCGCCGGTCACCACGAGGGTCGTCGCGGCCGCCGCGCGCAGCACGCGGTGGGTCGAGGCCCGCCGCAGGGCCGCCTCGGCGCGCTCGTCCTCGGTCGCCACGGCCGGACGGGTGGCCACGACCCACAGCGCCGCCGCGGTCACGACGGCCAGCACGAGCAGCCCGAGCCCGGCCGGACGGCCGTAGACGAGCCCCGGGAACGGGCCGGCCGTCGCCTCGACCGGCGGGACCTCGAGGGTCAGGCTGCGGCCGTCCGGCGCGGCCAGCGCGGCGCCGAGGGCGATCGTGGCGACGGCGCCGACCGACGCTGCTGCCGTCGTCCGGACCAGCCACCTCGGGCCCGCGTCCAGCAGCCCACGGCGCACCAGCCGGGCGCGGCGAACCCCACCGCTCGGCCGGGGCCAGGTGAGCTCGCCCAGGGCCAGGACGGCGGTGTGCACCACCCCGGCGGCGACCGGCACCAGCAAGGCGGTCACCCCCAGGCTGCCCGGGGAGCTGGAGCCCAGCCCGGCCTGGCCCACGGCCACCGCCGCGGCGGCACCCAGCAAGAGCGCGGCACCACCGGTGCGGACGGCGTGCGTGCGGGCGGCGGCGACCGCGGCCTCCCGGCTGGGCGGGTTCCGCCGGGCGACCGCGGCGCCTCCCGCCACCGCGCCGACGAGGACGACCACCAGCAGGAGCGGCACCAGCGCCACGACGTCCTCCACTGCCCCAATGAGTCAAGAGATTGACACAATGGTCGGTGCCGCGTCGTCGGGCAAGCCCCCGCGCGGGGGTGCCGGCGGATCTGCTCCGCTCAGTCGGTCGTGACGAAGTCGATGAGCTCCTCGACCCGGCCGATCAGCGCCGGCTCCAGGTCGGTCCAGGTCCGCACGCGGGCGAGGATCCGCTGCGCCCAGACGTAGCCGGTGTCGTCCTCCCAGCCCAGCCGGCGGCAGACGCCCTCCTTCCACGACTCACCCTTGGGCACCGTCGGCCAGGCGCGGATGCCGACCACCTGCGGCTTGACCGCCTGCCAGATGTCGATGAACGGGTGGCCGACGACCAGAGCGTGGGCGCCGGTCACCTGGTCGGCGATCCGCGACTCCTTGGAGCCCGTCACCAGGTGGTCGACCAGCACGCCGAGCCGCCGTCCGGACGCCGGGCGGAACTCGCGCACGATCGCCGGCAGGTCGTCCACGCCGTGCAGCGGCTCCACGACGACGCCCTCGATGCGCAGGTCGTGGCCCCAGACCTTCTCGACGAGCTCGGCGTCGTGCTTGCCCTCGACGTAGATCCGCCCCTCGCGGGCGACCCGCGCGCGGGCGCCGGCGACGTAGGTGGACCCGGACGCGCTCCGCGTGGGGGCCGAAGGCGCCTGCGGCTTCGGCCGCACCAGCACGACCGGGCGGCCGTCGACCCAGAACCCGGGGCCCAGCGGGTAGGCGCGGACCTTCCCGAACCGGTCCTCGAGGTGGACGACGTCCTTCTCGCAGCGCACCACGGCGCCCACGAAACCCGAGCTCGGGTCCTCGACGACGAGGTCCCGTTCGGCCTCGACCTGCGGGGTGGGCTTCTTGACGGTGCGCGGGTGGACCAGGCTGTCGTACGGCGAGCGGGGAGGCACGCCCTCCAGGATGAGCAGCAGCGGGTCCCCTGACGGAGGCGACGCGCCGAGGGCCGGCCGACCGCGACACGCCCGGCGGTGACGCCGTGACGTTGCGTAGCCGCGCTCCCCGAGGTGATCGGCAACATCAGTTGCGCACGATCGACACGCCGTGCGACCTGCGCGAACGCCGATCGTGGCCGCCGGCGGTCCTCGTCCTCAGCTCCCGGGTCGGGGCCGTCCCGGGCGTGTCGGACCGGCTTGTCCGTTTCGTGACCTGACTCCTGGTCACCCAAGCAGTCGACCTTTCCGCCAGTGCTCAGATGGGAGCGACGACGACGATGATCGGTACCGACGCCATCAGCCGTGTGATCGGCAAGGACGTGTACGACGAGTCCGGAGACAAGATCGGCTCGGCCTCGGAGGTCTACCTCGACGACGAGACCGGTCAGCCGGAGTGGGTCACCGTCCGCACCGGCCTGTTCGGCACCAAGGAGTCGTTCGTGCCGATCCGGCAGGCCGACCTCACCGACGACGGCCTCCGCGTACCGGTGAGCAAGGCCGCGGTGAAGGACGCCCCGAAGATCGACACCGAGGGTCACCTGTCCCCGCAGGAGGAGCAGGAGCTCTACCGCTACTACGGCATGGACTTCGGGTCTGGGTCCATGGGCCGCACCGACACCACCGTCGGCCGCGTCGACCGCGACACCACCACCGGCACGACGACCGGCACCGAGTCGACCACCGGGATGGCGACCACGGGCATGGCCGGCCAGGGCGCCGCCGACCGCGACCTGACCGACCGGGACCGCGACCTGACCGACCGGGACCGCGACCTGACCGGCACGGCCGGGACCACGGGTCGCGTTGACCGCACCGGCGAACCCGGCGTCGTCGGCCGCGACACCTCCGGCCCCACGACGGACAACGCCATGACCCGCTCCGAGGAGCAGGTCAACGTCGGTACCCGCAGCGAGGAGGTCGGCCGCGCCCGGCTGCGCAAGTACGTCGTCAACGAGACCGTGACCGAGACGGTGCCGGTCTCCCGCGAGGAGGTCCGGGTCGAGCGCGAGCCGATCACGGACGCCAACGTGGGCAACGCGATGGACGGCCCGGCGATCTCCGAGGAGGAGCACGAGGTCACCCTCCACGCGGAGCGCCCGGTGGTGGAGAAGGAGGCCGTCCCCGTCGAGCGCGTGCGCCTGGACACCGAGACGGTGACCGACACCGAGACCGTCTCCGCCGACGTCCGCAAGGAGCAGATCGACGTGGACGACGCGCAGGGCACCGGCCGGCGCGATGTCCTGGACCGCGACCGGGACGGGCGGATCGGCTGACCGCACCCGCTCTCCACGGCGCCCGCCCGGTTCGTCCGGGCGGGCGCCGTCGCGTCCGGGGGCGGCACCGTCGCATCCGAGGACGCCGCCGGGACGGGGTCGTCGTCCGGACGGGGGCCGCCGTCCCCACCGGGCAGGTGGGATGCTCAGAACGTGAGTGAGACCACGCTGGAGCCGGTGTCCGCCTCGGGCGACGGGTTCGCCGGCCCCGACGAGCTGGCCGCGGCCCTCGAGGGCACCGGTTACCTCCCCGACGAAGGGCTGGCCACGGCGGCCTACCTGGCCCTGGCGATGCACCGCCCGCTGTTCCTCGAGGGGGAGGCCGGCGTCGGCAAGACCGCGCTGGCGCAGGCGTTGTCGCAGGTGACCGGGCGGCCGCTCTACCGGCTGCAGTGCTACGAGGGCCTGGAGGCCAGTCAGGCGCTCTACGACTGGGACTTCGGCCGGCAGCTGCTGCACCTGCGTGCCGCCGAGGCCGCGCACGCCACCGGCGACACCGAGACCCTCGAGGCCTCCCTCTACGACCGGCGGTTCCTGCTGGCCCGCCCGCTGCTGCAGGCGCTGGAGGACTCCCCGAGCGTGCTCCTGGTCGACGAGGTCGACCGCGCCGACGACGAGTTCGAGGCCTTCCTGCTCGAGGTGCTGTCCGACTTCACCATCTCGATCCCCGAGCTCGGCACGATCCGCGCGGTCACCCCGCCGCTGGTCGTCCTCACGTCCAACCGCACCCGCGAGGTGCACGACGCCCTCAAGCGGCGCTGCCTCTACCACTGGTTGCAGCACCCCGACTTCGACCGCGAGGTCGCCATCCTGCGCACCCGGCTGCCGCAGGTGACCGAGCAGCTGGCCCGCGAGGTGGCCCGGGCGACGGCGAAGCTGCGCACGCTCGACCTGCTCAAGCCCCCCGGCGTCGCCGAGGCGATGGACTGGGCGACCGCGCTGCACACCCTGGGCGCCCGGGACCTCGACCCCGACGTCGCCGCGCGCACGCTGGGTGCGGTCCTCAAGTACCGCGAGGACACCGACCGGGTGCACGCGCTGGCGAGGGGGGCGCTCTTCGGTGGCTGAGTCCGCCGGTGTCGGGAGCGACACCCGTGTCGGGGGCCGCGAACGCGGCGGTGTCGCACCCGATACCGCGCACCGGCGGGACCGGGACGTCGTCGACACGGTGCTGGGCTTCGCGCGCACCCTGCGCCACGCCGGGGTCGCCGCGAGCCCCGACCGGGTGGAGGCGATGCTGGCCGCGACCGGCGCGCTCGACGTCCTCGACGCCACCGACGTCTACTGGGCCGGGCGGCTGACCCTGTGCGCCGGCCCCGACGACCTGGACCGTTACGACGCCGCCTTCGCCGCCTACTTCGGCGGCGAGGCGCCGCGCGCGACCCGCTCGGCGGCGCAGCCGGAGCGCGTGCTGGCCACCACCGCCCCGCTGGAGGCCGGCTCCGGGCAGGGCGACGAGGGGGAGCAGCCGCCGGAGCTCGCCGGCCGGGCCAGCGCCGACGAGGTGCTCCGGCACCGGGACGTCGCCGAGATGAGCGTGGCCGAGCGCGAGCACCTGCGCCGGCTGTTCGCGCTGCTGGTGCCGGCCTCCCCGATGCGCGCCTCCCGCCGGCGGCGGCCGAGCGCCCACGGCCCGGTGCACGCGTCCCGCACGGTCCGCCACGCCCTGCACGACGGCGGGGAGGTCACCCGGCTGCTCCACCGCCGGGCCCGGCCGCGACCGCGCCGCGTCGTCCTGCTGATCGACGTCTCCGGGTCGATGAGCCCCTACGCCGACGCGCTGATGCGGTTCGCGCACGCGGCGGTGCGCGCCCACCCGGCCGCGACCGAGGTGTTCACCATCGGCACCCGGCTGACCCGCGTCACCCGGGAGATGCGGCTGCGCGACCCGGACAAGGCGCTGGCCGCCAGCGGCACCGCCATCCCCGACTGGTCCGGGGGCACCCGGCTGGGGGAGGTGCTCAAGGCCTTCCTCGACCGGTGGGGCCAGCGCGGGACGGCCCGCGGTGCGGTCGTCGTCCTCTGCAGCGACGGGTGGGAGCGGGGCGGCACCGACGTGCTCGCCGAGCAGATGGCCCGGCTGCACCGGCTGGCGCACGCGGTCGTGTGGGTCAACCCGCACAAGGGCCGCGAGGGGTACGAGCCGCTGACCGCGGGCATGCAGGCGGCCCTGCCGTTCATCGACGCCTTCGTGGCCGGGCACAGCATGGCGGCGTTCGAGGAGCTCGCGGGAGTGATCTCCCGTGCCTGAGGTGTTGAGCGGAGTGCCACGGTGCGGGTCCCCTGCACCTCCACACCCCGCTGGGAGAAGAGGTAGCGATGCGTGACGTGCTCGACGACCTGGTCGGCTGGTGGCAGGCGGGCGAGACCGTCGGGATGGGGACGGTCGTCGCCACCTGGCGCTCGGCACCGCGCCCGGCCGGCGCGTCCATGCTGGTGGGCCCCGACGGCACCGCCGTGGGCAGCGTCTCCGGCGGCTGCGTCGAGGGCGCGGTCTACGAGGAGGCCAAGGACGTCGTCGAGACCGGCGTCCCGACCCTCGAGCGGTACGGCGTCAGCGACGACGACGCCTTCGCCGTCGGGCTGACCTGCGGCGGCATCCTCGACGTCTTCGTCGAGCGGGTGTCCCGCGAGTCCTTCCCCGAGCTGGGGGAGATCGCCGAGTCGGTCGCGGCGCACGAGCCGGTCGCCGTCGTCACCTGCGTCGCCGGCCCCGAGGACCGGGTCGGCCGGCGGCTGGTCATCTGGCCCGACCGCACCTCCGGCACCCTGGGCCTGCAGCGGCTGGACGACGCCGTGGCCGCGGACGCCCGCGGCATGCTCGCGGCCGGGCGCACCGGGCAGATGCACTTCGGGCACGACGGCGAGCGCCGGGGCGACGACCTCACGCTGTTCGTCAACTCCTTCGCCCCGCCGGCCCGGATGGTCGTGTTCGGCGCCATCGACTTCGCCGCCGCGGTCGCCCGGGTCGGCGCGTTCCTCGGCTACCGGGTCACCGTCTGCGACGCCCGCCCGGTGTTCGCGACGCCCAAGCGCTTCCCCGACGCCCACGAGGTGGTCGTGGAGTGGCCGCACCGCTACCTGCAGGCCGAGGTGGACGCCGGACGCATCGACGAGCGCACCGTGCTCTGCGTGCTCACCCACGACCCGAAGTTCGACGTCCCGCTGCTGGAGGTCGCGCTGCGGCTGCCGGTGGCCTACGTCGGCGCCATGGGGTCGCGGCGCACGCACGAGGAACGGCTCGCGCGGCTGTCGGAAGCCGGGCTGGCCAAGGAGGAGCTGGCCAAGCTCTCCTCGCCGATCGGCCTGGACCTGGGCGCCCGCACCCCCGAGGAGACCGCCATCTCGATCGCGGCGGAGATCATCGCGGGCCGCTGGGGCGGCTCGGGGGAGCGGTTGACCGGCATCGAGGGCCCGATCCACAAGACCGCCGAACGCTGAGGCGCGACGTTCCCGGCCCCCTGCAGGGGCCGCCGCGAGCTCGCGAGTGGCGGGGGCCATAGACCCTTTCCATAGCGGATCAGGTATACCGTTGCTGCTATGTCGCCGTCGCGCCGCAGCCGGTTCCCGGGCCTGGAGGACCTGGCCGACCGCCGTCGCGGGCTCATCGAGGAGCTGGTCCGCCTCCGCCAGGAGAGCGACCTGAGCCAGACCGAGCTCGCCGCGCGCATGGGGACCTCCCAGTCCGCCGTCGCCCGGCTGGAGAGCGGTGAGCTCGACGCGCGGCTGTCCACTCTCGAGCGCTACGCGGCCGCCCTGGGTCGCACCGTCGACTGGCAGGTCCGACCGTCCGAGGAGTCGTCATGACCCGAGCAACCTGGCCACCCGTGCCGCCCGGTCCTCCCGAGCCGCCGTTCCCGCCGCGGACGCCGGAGTGGCCGCGCACCCCGTGGCGGCCCGAGCCGCGCCCGCCGGGGCCGGCCCCGTCCTCGGCGTCGGCCGCGGTGGTGGTGGGTGCGAGCGACTGGCTGGCCGAGCGGCTGCTCGAGCAGCGCGTGGTCACCCTCGCCGGCGAGCTGGACGCCGAGGTGGTCAACCGGGCCGTGGCCGAGCTCGCGCTGCTCGACGCCACCGGGGACGGACCGGTCCGGCTGCAGCTGTCGGGGGTCAGCGCGGACCTGGACGGCGCGCTCACCCTGGTCGACGCCCTCGACCTCGAGGGTGCGCCCGTGCACGCGACCTCCCTGGGCACGCTCACCGGCGCCGCGCTGGCCGTGCTGGCCGTCGCCGACCGCCGGCAGGCCGGGACGCACGCGAGCTTCCACCTGTGCGAGCCCCGGGCTCCACGCGGGGTGCCCGGCCACGAGGTGGAGGCCTGGGCCGCCGAGCACGCCCGGCAGCTGCGCCGCCTCCAGGAGCGGCTGGCCGGTGCGTGCGGCCGGCCGGTCGAGGAGGTCGCCGCCGACATGCGGGCCGGGCGGGTCCTCACCGCCGAGGAGGCCCGCACCTACGGCCTGCTCGACGCCGGGTCGGTCCGCTGAGCGATCGCACCCACTCGTACGACGTCGAGGTCGTCGGGCTGCTGGCCTCGCCGGTGCACCGGTACGGCGGGCGGCCGCGGGCCCCGTCCCGGCGATGGACGGCGACCGGCGGTTGCAGATCGAGGTGCGCGCCGGTCACGGCGTCGTGGGCGACCGCTACGCGGGCCGGCCCGCGCACCGGGACGCCCAGCTCACCGTCGTCGCCGTCGAGGCGCTGGAGGCCCTGGCCGCCGATCTCGGCGTGCCGCCGCTCGACCCGCTGCTCACCCGGCGCACCGTCGTCCTCCGCGGCGCGGAGGTGGAGGCGCTGCGCGGTCAGGAGTTCACCCTCGACAGCGGCGCGGGCCCGGTGCGGCTCGGGGGTGGCCGGCCGGCGCACCCGTGTGCCTGGATGGACGTCGTCCTCGCGCCCGGCGCCCACCGCGGGCTGCGCGGCCGCAGCGGGGTGCGCTGCGCCGCGCTGTCGGACGGCGTGCTGCGGCTGGGGCCCGCCGTCCTCGCCACCGCCGTCCCCCTGGACCCCGCCCGCGCGGGGGAGGCCGTGCTCCGCCGCTGACCGGGTCGCGCGCCGCTCAGCCCAGGAGGGTCCGCACCGCCGCGGGGGCCTGCGTCGGCCTGAGCAGTGGCGCGACCCGGCCGTCGCCGGCGGCGGCCAGCGCGGCACAGCGGGCCACCGACTCCGGCTCCTCCGACAGCGACAGCACGTGCAGGTGCGCACCGGCACGGGCCAGCGCCGCCGCGGCCGGGAGGGGGTCCGGGCTGTCGGTCGGCACCCCGTCGGAGAGCAGCAGCACGTCGCGAGCGGCCGCGCGGGAACCCGCCAGCTGGGCCGCCGCCGTGCGCAGACCGAGGTCGAGGTCGGTCGTCCCGCCGCCGTCGAGGTCGAAGAGCCGGTCGATGACGACGTCGGTCCGCGGGTCGGTCGACAGCGTCCGCAGCACCACCGCCCGCGACCAGAACGCCACCACGGCGAGCTCGTCGCCGGGCCGCATCCGCTGCGCCAGCGCCGAGGCGGTCAGGACGGCGACGGCCAGTTCGTCGCCGGCGACCGAGCCGGAGGCGTCGACGAGGAGCACGCAGGCCCGGCCGGTGGAGCGCCAGCCGCGCGTGTGCAGGTGCTCGGCGCGCCAGTGCGGCTCGGCGCCGCGGGCGGCGAGGGTGGCGTCCAGGTCGATGTCGCTGCCGGTGTCGTCGCGGCGGGTGACCACCCGTCGGGTGCCCGGGCGGTCGGGGACACCGGCCCGCGGCGTCCCCACCGGCAGCCGGCAGGCCAGCGCCCGGGCGGCGGCGCGCAGCGTCGGGTCGAACGCCCGGCCCATGGCCGTGAGCAGCCGGTTGGCCGCGTCGGGGTCGCGGGCGGTGAGCTCGGCCAGCGCGTCCTCGTCGAGCTCGCCGAGCTGCGGGGAGACCTGCTGGAACTCCGGGTGCGCCCAGGACAGCTCGTCGCGGCCGGCGCGGCGGGCCTGGTGCTGCCTGAGCAGCTGCTCGACGTCGTCGGGGTCCTCCGTGGGCGCCGGCCGCGGCGGACGGCGCCCCGGGGGCGCGCTCAGCCCGCCGTCCCCCGGCGGAGGTGACGGTGGCTCGGGGTCGCCCGGCTCCTCGGGCGTCAGGCTTTTCCCAGCTCCTCACCCGCCCGGCGCCAGATGTCGGCGACGACGTCCTCCACCGGGCGCGCGGTGCCGTCGGCGAGGGTGACCTTGCCGGTGAGCGCGGCCAGCGCGGCGTCCAGGCCGGTGGCGTCCTCGACGGCCTCCTGCCCGCGGACGGTGGCCAGCTCCGCGGCGATCAGCACGGTGTCGATGGCCCCGCGCACCGAGGAGCCGATGCGCAGCTCGGGGTGGTCGCGGGTGATCCGCACGGTCCGGACCGCCCGGGCGACCAGGTCGGCCGGGCTCCCGGTCGCGGCGGAGACGACCGCGAGCTCGGCGTCCTCGTCCTGGTAGCCCATCGCCACGCGGCAGGACCGGTCGTAGAGCGCCGGCGTCACGCGCGCGGTGCCGACGGCGTCGAACGGGTTCATCGCCGCGACCAGCCGGAAGGTGGGGCGGGCGGCGACCCGGCCGAAGCGGGGCACGTGCATCTCCCGCTCGGAGAGCACCCCGAGGAGGACGTTCATCGTCTCCTCGGGGACCCGGTTGAACTCCTCGACGTAGAGGATCGCGCCGTCGGTCATGGCCCGGGTGAGCGGTCCGGGGACGAAGTTCTCGGCGCGGTAGTCCTCGGTGAGCACGCGCGAGGCGTCGTGGTGGCCGACCAGCCGGGTGGGGGTCAGCTCGGCGTTGCCCTCGACGAGCACCAGCGGCACGCCCGCGCCGTCGGCCAGCGAGCGCAGCAGCGTCGTCTTGCCGGTGCCCGGCGGGCCCTCCAGCAGGACGTTCCGGCCGGCCGACAGCGCGGCGGCGACGACCTCGGCCTCGCGGATGCGGGCGACCACCCGCTCCCGGGCGACCCGGACCATGCCGGTCACGTCGAGCCGCCGGGCGGCGGTGGCGGTGCTCACGACGGTGCTCCTCCGGAGGTGGACGTGCGACCGGGGCGCCCCGCAGGGGCGCCCCGGCCATGGCCCCGTCCAGGGCACCACCCTGAGCCTGCGGAGGGTGGGGGACGGGGTCCTTCCTCAGTCGTAGATGATCACGCCGCGGATGTTCTTCCCGGCCTTCATGTCCTCGTAGCCCTGGTTGACGTCGTCGAGCTTGTACCGGTTGGTGATCAGCTCGTCGAGCTTGAGCTTCCCCTCCTGGTAGAGGCGGAGCATCTTCAGGATGTCGGCGCTCGGGTTCTGGTCGCCGAACAGCGCGCCGCGGATCTCCTTGGTGAACAGCGCCAGCATGCTGGGGTTGATCGGGATGCCCACGTCGGTGAGGTCGCCGAGGCCGGTGATCACGACGCGCCCGCCCTTGCCGATGGCGTCGAAGGCCTGGGCGACGTGCTCGCCCTTCAGCACCCCGACGGTGATCAGCGCCTTGTCCGCGCCCTGCCCGTTGGTGACGCTGCGGGCGAAGTCGGCGGCCTGCTCGATGCTCTCGAAGGCGTGGGTGGCGCCGAGCTCCTGCGCCTTCTCGCGCTTGAAGGCGATCGGGTCGACGGCGATGACGTGGCTGGCGCCGGCGTGCGCCGCACCCTGGACGGCGTTGATGCCGATCCCGCCGATGCCCATGACGATCACCGTGTCACCGGCCTTGACCTCGCCGGCCTGCACCGCGGTGCCCCAGCCGGTGCCCACGCCGCAGCCGGTCAGGCAGGCGACGTCGAGCGGGATGTCGTCGGGGATCTTCACCGTGGAGCGGACGTCGACGGTCGTCACCTCGGCGAAGGTGCCCAGGCCGCACATCTGGCCGACCGGAGTGCCGTCGGAGGTCTGGAAGCGGAAGCTCTCCGCGTCGTCCCAGCGGGAGCCGACCAGCAGGTTGGCGCCGGAGTCGCAGATGTACTGCTGGCCGTTGGCGCAGTATCGGCAGCGGCCGCAGCCGGGCAGGAACGAGAAGACGACGTGGTCGCCCTCCTTGAACCCGGGCGTGCCCGGGCCGACGGCGGTGACGACGCCGGAGCCCTCGTGGCCGCCGAGGAACGGGTAGTGGCCGACCTGCATGTCGCCGCTGGCGATGTGGTCGTCCGAGTGGCACAGCCCGGACGCCGCCAGCTTGACCTGGAGTTCGCCCTGTCGTGGGTCGTCCGCCACCAGGTCGGTGACCTCCCACGTGCCGGGAGCGGAGCGCAAGATCGCGCCGCGGGTGTTCACGGGCACAGTGACCTCCTCGTCGCCCTCACCGCTGAGGGCTCGCCTGCATGCACCAGCGCATGACCGTGACAGCACGGTATGGCGCGGGTCACACCGGGGGAAGGGCGCTGCAACGTTCCCGCTACCCCGGCTCCCGCACGCTGGGAGAGTGGCGCCCGTGTCGGGAGACCCCGTGGTGGTCGTCGGAGCCGGGCCCGTGGGTCTCACGGCCGCGCTGCTGCTGGCCCGCCGCGGGCTCGCGGTGCTGGTCCTGGAGCGGCAGCCGGCTCCGTACGGGGGCCCGCGGGCGGTCCACCTCGACGACGAGGCGCTGCGCGCCCTGGCCGACGCCGGGGTCGCCGACGAGTTCATGCGGCTGAGCCGGCCGATGAGCGGGCTGCGGCTGCTCGACGGCCGGGGACGCACGCTGGCCGAGTTCGGCCGCTCGTCCGGTGCGGGCGTGCACGGCTGGCCGCAGGGCTCGATGTTCCACCAGCCCGACCTCGAGCGCGTGCTGCTCGCCGCCGTGCGCGGCACGCCGGCGGTCGAGCTGCGCCTCGGTGCGGAGGTCACCGGCCTGACCCGGGACGGCGGACGGGTGACGCTGACCGTGCTCGACCGGACCGCGGGCACCTCCTCGCCGGTCCCCGCGGCGGCGGTGCTCGGCTGCGACGGGGCGAACAGCACGGTCCGCCGGCTGATCGGGGCCCGCATGCGCGATCTCGGCCCGGCCGACCGCTGGCTGGTGGCCGACCTGCGCTCGGCGTCGCCGCTGCCGGTCTGGCCGGGCGTGCAGCAGGTCTGCGACCCGGTCCGGCCGGCCACGTTCATGCCCGTCGCCGGGGACCGCTACCGCTGGGAGTCCCGCCTGCGGCCGGGAGAGACGCCCCGGGAGCTCACCGCGCACCTGCCCGCGCTGCTGGGCGCGTACGGGGCGGCCGACGCCGAGGTGGTGCGAGTGGCCGAGTACGTCTACCGCGGTCAGGTGGCCGACCGGTGGCGCGACGGGCGGGTGCTGCTGGCCGGTGACGCCGCGCACCTCACCCCGCCGTTCATCGGCCAGGGGCTCGGGCTGGGCCTGCGCGACGTGCACCAGCTGGCCTGGAAGCTGGCCGCGGTGTTGACCGGCGCGGCCGGCGAGGCGCTGCTCGACACCCACCAGGCCGAGCGGGAGCCGCACGCCCGCGCGCTGGTGCGGCTGGCCCTGCTGGTGGGCCGGCTGATGACCGGCGGGGGCGCGGCCGCGTCGGCCGTCCGCCGCGGGGTCCTCGCGGTCGTGGCGCGCCTGCCGTCGGTCGCGGCGTTCGCCACCGACAGCCGGACCCCGCCGCTGCGCCGCGGGTCGCTGGTGGCGCGCCGCGGCCGGGCCGGGCGGCGCCTGGCCGGGACGCTGCTGCCCCGCGCGCCGGTCCGCGCCGGTGGGCGCACCTGCCCCGTGGACGACGTCCTGGGCCCGGGGGCGGCGCGGCTGCGGCTGCTCGCGCCCGGGCGGGTGGCGGTGCGGCCGCAGGGCGGTGCCGAGGTGACGGTGGCCGACGTCGAGGGCGTCCTCACCGCGTGGCTGCGCCGCGCCGGGGCCTCGACGGTCGTCGTCCGCCCGGACCGGATCGTCGCGTCGGCCGGCTGACCGCGCCTGACCCCGCGGTGTGCACCCAGCGTGGGCTCCGGGCCGCCGGGACGACGACGCGTGCACACCCGGCGCCCGGGTGCGGCCCGCGCCGGTGACCTGGGCATGCTGGCGGGCGTGAGCTATGACGTCGACGCCGTCCGTGCCCGCTTCCCGGCCCTCCGCGCCGGGGCCGCCCACTTCGACGGCCCGGGCGGCTCGCAGGTCCCCGACTCGGTGGCCGCGGCGGTCGCCGACACCCTCACCTCGCCGATCGCCAACCGGGGGCGGGTGACCCGGGCCGAGCGCGCCGCGGACGACGTCGTCCTCGCGGCGCGGCGGGCGGTCGCCGACCTGGTCGCCGGTGACCCCGGCGGCGTCGTGTTCGGGCGCAGCGCGACCCAGCTCACCTACGACCTCTCCCGCACCCTCTCGGCCGGCTGGCGCCCGGGTGACGAGGTCGTGGTGACCCGGCTGGACCACGACGCCAACGTCCGGCCGTGGGTGCAGGCCGCCGGGGCGCGCGGCGCGACCGTCCGCTGGGCGGACTTCGACCCGGCGACCGGCGAGCTGGCCCCCGAGGCCGTGGCCGCCGTGCTCTCCCGCCGCACCCGGCTGGTGGCCGTCACCGGCGCCTCCAACCTCATCGGCACCCGGCCGGACGTCGCCGCCATCAGCGCCCTGGCGCACGACGCGGGAGCGCTCACCCACGTCGACGGCGTGCACCTGACCGCGCACGTGGCGGTGGACGTGGCGGCGCTCGGTGCCGACCTCTACACCTGCTCGCCGTACAAGTTCCTGGGCCCGCACTGCGGCTGCGTGGTCGCTGCGCCGGCTCTGCTGGAGACCCTGCGACCGGACAAGCTGCTGCCCTCCACCGACGCCGTCCCCGAGCGGTTCGAGCTGGGCACCCTGCCCTACGAACTGCTGGCCGGCACCACCGCGGCGGTCGACTTC
This sequence comes from Geodermatophilus sp. SYSU D00697, assembly GCF_054050175.1. Lineage (NCBI taxonomy): Bacteria > Bacillati > Actinomycetota > Actinomycetes > Geodermatophilales > Geodermatophilaceae > Geodermatophilus > Geodermatophilus sp. SYSU D00697. The sequence continues at coordinate 121,032 of NZ_JBJGYV010000011.1, read as the reverse complement.
CTCGCCGGGCTCGGCGGCCCGGAGGGGGACCGGCGCGCCCGGCTCGAAGCCGGCATGGCGGCCCTGGAGGAGCACGAGGACCGGCTGCGGGAGCGCATCGAGGACGGCGTCCGCGGGCTGCCCGGGGTGACGGTGTGGTCGCGGGCGCGCCGGCGGACGCCCACCCTGCTGATGACCTTCGCCGGCCGCGACGCCGCCGACGCGTACCGGTTCCTCGCCGGGCGCGGGGTCAACGCCCCGGCCGGCTCCTTCTACGCCATCGAGACCTCCCGCCGGCTCGGGCTGGGGGACACCGGCGGGCTCCGGGTCGGCCTGGCCCCCTACAACGACGACCGCGACGTCGACCGGCTGCTGACCGGGCTCGAGGAGTGGCTCGCCGAGCCGGACGACTGACGGGGGCGGGCTGCCGTGGCGCACGCCGCGGCAGCCCGCCGTTCCACGTGGAACGGCGACGTCAGGGGGCGCGCAGGGTCGGGAAGCCGGTGATGAGCTGGTCGAACGCCGCGTGCAGGTCGTCGGCGAGCGTGGTCGTGCCGTCGGCGAGCCAGACCTCGAACGCCGTCGTCGCCGCCGCCCGCGTGGTGGTGGCGACCAGGCGCGGGAGGAGCGCCCCGGGGTGGTCACCGGTGCGCTGCGCGACGTGCTGTGCCACCACCCGGTCGACGTCGGCGTAGCGGACCTGGGAGTGCGCCTGCAGCGCCGGCTCGCCCAGGATCAGCGCCATCCGCTGGCGGAGCATCGGGAGGTCCGCGGCGGCGTAGTCGTTGACCTCGACGTAGGCCGCGCAGATCGAGGAGAGCACCGGCTGGCCGGGGTGGGTGGCCGCCAGCAGGTCGTCCAGCCGCCGCACGTGGGAGGCGAAGTCGCCCCAGACCGCGTCGGCCTTGGTCGCGAAGCAGCGGAAGAACGTGCGCCGGCTGGTCCCCGCCGCCTCGGCGATCTCGTCCGCCGTGACCCGCTCGAACCCCTCCTGGGTGAACAGGTCCAGGGCGGCGCGCTCGATACGGGCGCGGGTGTCGGCCCGGACGTCCCCCACCACCGCGGTCACGCGTCCCATCTTGCGGCACGCGACGCCGCGCCCCGCCCGTTCGCGCTGTGTGGGAGCCCGGCCTGCCCCGTCCGGGGCAGGCCGGACCGCCGGCCGCCGGCCGCCGGCCGCAGTCTGCTGTCCGCCGGCCGCCCGTGGCACGGTGCCCTGCGGGTGCTCGTGCTCTGCGTGCCCCCGGTAGGCAGAGCACGAGTTCCGCCGGACACCGGGCTGCCGGGCCGGCGCCACCGCCGACCGGCAGGCTGGGTGTTCGTCCCGCCGGACCGATGCCGTGGTCGGTGTTGCCGGTGGCACTGGGTGTCACTAGCGTCCACCCCACGTCGTGACCGCGATCACAAGGAGGCCCCGTGCCCGAGCCCACCGACACCCAGGTCGACAGCACCGAGGGCGTGGCGCCCGCCGCCGACGAGGCGCTGGTCGAGGAGTCCCTCGTGGAGGAGGTCTCCATCGACGGCATGTGCGGGGTGTACTGATCGACGCCCCCGTCGCGGCGCCGGCCGGGCCGATGGGGAACGCCGGCGCCGCACCGCCGCCGGGTCCTCCGCCCGGCTCCGCCTTCGACCCGTCGCTGCCCTGGCGGCGGGCCCGCTCGGTGGCGCTGCGTCCCGAACCGTTCGGCGCGCTGGTCTACCACTTCGGCAACCGGAAGCTCTCCTTCCTCAAGTCGAAGACCCTGGTCGCGGTCGTGGAGACGCTCGCCGACCACCCCAGCGCCGAGGCCACCCTGGTCGCGTGCGGCGTCCCCGAGGGACAGCGCCCGGCCTACGTCAGAGCGCTGGGCGACCTGGCGCGTTCGCAGATGATCGAGCTCCGGGAGTCACCCGCATGAGCACCCCACGACGTTGCCCCGCTCCGCTCCACGACGCCGCGGGGACCCCGCGGTGACCGCTGTCCTGCCGTCCCGACCCGCCGCCCCACCCCGACCGACCGGCGGCCGGCTGATCGACCAGTTCGAGTACGGCCTGGACGCGCCGATCTGCCTGACCTGGGAGCTCACCTACGCCTGCAACCTCGCCTGCGCGCACTGCCTGTCCTCCTCGGGACGGCGGGACCCGCGCGAGCTGTCCACCGCCGAGGCCGAGGCGGTCATCGACGAGTTGCAGCGGATGCAGGTCTTCTACGTCAACGTCGGCGGCGGCGAGCCCACCGTGCGGCCGGACTTCTGGCACCTGCTCGACTACGCGATCGGCCACGACGTCGGCGTCAAGTTCTCCACCAACGGGGTCAAGCTGGACAAGGCCCGCGCCGCGCAGTTGGCGGCCACCGACTACGTCGACGTGCAGATCTCCCTGGACGGCGCCACCGCGGAGGTCAACGACCGGGTCCGCGGCACCGGCTCGTACGCCACCGCCGTCCGGGCGCTGGAGAACCTGGCCGAGGCCGGGATGCGCGACTTCAAGGTGTCCGTCGTCGTCACCCGGGAGAACGCCGGCCAGCTCGACGAGTTCACGGCCCTCACCGACCGCTACGGCGCCCAGCTGCGGATCACCCGGCTGCGCCCGTCCGGCCGCGGCGCCGACGTGTGGGACCAGCTGCACCCGACCCAGGCCCAGCAGCGCGAGCTGTACGCCTGGCTGCTGGCCAACGGCGACCGGGTGCTGACCGGCGACTCCTTCTTCCACCTGTCGGCCTACGGCCAGGCGCTGCCGGGCCTGAACCTCTGCGGCGCCGGCCGGGTGGTCTGCCTGATCGACCCCGTGGGCGACGTCTACGCCTGCCCGTTCGCCATCCACGAGCAGTTCCTCGCCGGCAACGTCCGCGACGAGGGCGGCTTCCAGCGGGTGTGGCAGCACTCCGAGCTGTTCGCCGAGCTGCGCAGCCCGCAGACCGGGGGTGCGTGCACGAAGTGCGCCCACTTCGATGCCTGCCGGGGCGGCTGCATGGCGGCCAAGTTCTTCACCGGCCTGCCGCTGGACGGCCCCGACCCCGAGTGCGTCCAGGGCCACGGCGAGAGCGCGCTGGCCGCACGCGACGCGGCGGCGGTCATGCCCAAGAGCTCCGTCGACCACTCCCACACCGGCCCGGTCCGTGGCCAGCCCACGCTGCTGGGCATGCCCTCGATCCCCGCCAGGGCCTGCGACGAGTCGCCCCTGGCCGGGCTCGACCTGCGCTGAGGCTGCTCGAGCCGCTGGTCCTGGCCGGCCGGACGGCGCCCTCCCGGGTGCTGTTCGGCCCGCACGCGACCAACCTCGGGCGCGGGCGGGCGCTGTCGGAGCGGCACGTGGCCTACTACGCCCGTCGCGCCCGCGGCGGCTGCGGGGTCGTCGTGACCGAGACCGCGTCGGTGCACGAGAGCGACCAGCCCTACGAGCGGGCGCCGCTGGCCGCCGACTGCGGCCCCGGCTGGGCCGCGGTCGTCGCCGCCTGCCGGCCCTCCGGCGCGCTGGTCCTCGCCGGGCTCGGGCACACCGGGGCGCAGGGGACGAGCGCGCACACCCGGTCCGCACTCTGGGCGCCGTCCCCCGTGCCGGACGTCGTCACCCGCGAGGTCCCGGCGGAGATGGGCCCCGCCGAGGTCGGCGCCCTGGTCGACGGCTTCGTCGCGGCCACCCGGACCGCCGTCGCCGCCGGCGTCGACGGTGTGGAGGTCGACGCCGGGCCGCGGTCGCTGCTGCGCCAGTTCGCCTCCGGGCTGACCAACACCCGCTCCGACGCGTACGGCGCCGACCGGCTGCGGTTGCTGCGCGAGGTGACGGCCACCGTCCGGGCGGAGCTGGGACCGGGCCGGGTGCTGGCGCTGCGGCTGTCCTGCGACGAGGGAGCCCCCTGGGCCGGGATCACGCCCGGCACCGCCGCCGGGTACGTCGCCGAGCTCGCGCCGCTGCTCGACCTGCTCGTCGTCGTCCGCGGCAGCGGGCTCACCCTCTCGTCCTACCGCCCCGGCGGGCACGTCCGGCCGGGGTTCAACGCCGACCTCACCCGCGCGGTGCGGGCGGCGGTCGGCGGCACGCCGGTGGTCCTGCAGGGCTCGGTCGTGGACGTCGGGGCGGCCGAGGCCGCGCTCGCGGACGGGACCGCCGACGCCGTCGAGATGACCCGCGCGCAGGTCGCCGACGCCGACCTGGTGGTCGAGGCCCGCGCCGGGGTGCCGGTGCGCCCGTGCACGCTGTGCAACCAGGCCTGCCGGGTGCGCGACGTCCGCAACCCGCTGGTCAGCTGCGTGGCCGACCCCCGCAGCGGCCACGAGACCGAGGACCCCGCCGAGCCGCCGGACGGCGCCGGGCGCCGGGTGGTCGTGGCCGGCGGCGGGCCGGCCGGCCTGGAGGCCGCACGGGTGCTGGCCGGAGCCGGCGCCGACGTGCGGCTGGTCGAGCGCGGCGACCGGCTCGGCGGCGCGCTGGCGGTGGTGGCGGCGCTGCCCGGCCGGGAGCGGTTCGCCGACCTCGCCCGCTGGCTGGTCGCCGAGGTCGAGCGGCTGGGCGTGCGCGTGGAGCTGGGCGCGGAGACCCCGGCGGCCGACCTGGTCGCCACCGGCGCCCGGCCCGGGCCGCCGGCGGTCGCCGGCGCGCTGACCGCTGCCGACGTCCTCGCCGGAGCCGACCTGCCGCCCGGCCCGGTGGTGGTGCACGACCCCGCCGGCGGCCCGGCGGGCGCCGGGGTGGCCGAGCTGCTCGCCGGCGCCGGGCGCGAGGTCACCGTGGTCACCCCGCACGACGTCGTGGGCGTGCGGCTGGGGGAGGACCTGGCCCCGGCCAACACCCGGCTGCTGCGGGCGGGAGTGCGCCGGCGCACCGGGGTGGTGCTGCGGGCCGTGGCCGGCGGGACGGCGGTGCTGGCCGACCGCTGGACCGGCGCGGAGAGCCGCATGCCGTGCGCCGTCCTCGTCGAGGCCGGTCCGGGCCGGCCCGGCGACGTGCCGGCCGGGGTCCTCGCGGCCGGTGACGCCGTCGCGCCGCGGACCGTCCTCGAGGCCGTGCTCGAGGGGCGGCGCGCGGCGGTCGAGCTGCTCAGCCGGCCGACCTGAGGCCCCCCTCCGGCAGCAGGTCGGGCAGCAGGTCGGCCAGCGTGAGCGCGGCGAGGAAGACGAGCAGGACGGCGACGGTGAGCACGGGGGCACCTCCAGCGGGGACGTGTCCCCACCGTGCCGCCGCGGCCTGGGTGCCGGGCCCGCCCCCGCTGGGAGTCGCCTGGGAGCCGGCCGCCTAGAGGTCGACCTTCGCGTTGTCGCCGGCGTCGATGCGCTGCCCGGTCGCCTTGGCCTTCACGAAGCTGAACGCGGTGGCCAGGCGGCCGCCGGGGGCGTCCCAGTACTCCGCCGAGTCGGCGTCGACCTTGACCAGCAGGGTGGCGGGGTCCTCCGGACCCTGCGGCAGCCAGGCCTCGACGCCGGAGTTCCACAGCTCCTTCTTCTTGGCGACGTCGTCGACCACCGCGGCGTACCCGGTCAGCGACACCCAGGTGCCGCCGGACCCGATCCCGACGTTCACCTGCGGAGCGGCCGCGATGTGGGTGAGCCACTCGGTGCCCCGCTCGGCGAAGAACCACAGGTCGCCGTCGAACTCCACCTCCTGCAGCGTCATCGGGCGGCTGGTCAGCTTCCCGTCGGGCGCGGTCGTGGTGAGGAAGCCGAAGCGCTCCCCCTTCATCAGGTCGGCGACCTTGCGGGTGTCGTCGGAAGTCATGACCGGGGAGTGCCCTGGGCGCCCGCAGCCGAAGCATCCGGTCAGACGGCGTCGAGGTAGCGCCAGGCTCCGCCGTCCCGGACGAACCGGCTGACCTCGTGCTGGCTGCCGGTCTCGCCGGCGTGCCGGTACCAGGCCCGGAACTCGACGGTGCCCTCGTCGGCGAACAGCCCGCCGCCGGTGGTGCCGAGCACGTCCAGCCCGGTCCAGCGGACGGCCGGGTCGAGCTCCAGCGACCGCGGGCGGGTCGCCGGGTGCCAGGTGGCCAGCAGGTACGCGGGGTCGCCGACGGCGAAGGCGCTGTACCGGGAGCGCATGAGCTGCTCGGCGGTGGACGCCGTGGCGGTGCCCGTGTGCAGCCGGCCGCAGCACTCGTCGTAGGGGAGCCCGGTTCCGCAGGGGCAGCGTCGAGGGGCCATGCCCGGCAGTGTCTAGGGTCGCCCCGGCGGCCGGGAGGAGGTGGGCGGTGGGGTACCAGCGGCTCGCGTCGCCCCTGCGCGTCGGGCCGGTCACGCTGCCCAACCGGGTCGTCTTCCCGGCCCACCTGACGAACTTCGCCGTCGACGGGCTGCCCACCGCCCGGCACGCCGCCTACTACGCGGCCCGGGCCGCCGGCGGAGCCGGGCTGGTGGTCACCGAGGAGTCGACCGTCGACCCGGCCGACCGGCCCTACGAGCAGCTCGTCCGCGGGTACGACGACGCCGTCCTGCCCGGCTGGCGGCTGGTCACCGGTGCCGTCCACGCCCACGGCGTGCCGGTGTTCGCCCAGCTCAACCACAACGGCGGCCAGTCCGACCCCACCCACACCCGCGCGCCGGTGACCGCGCCGTCCCCGGTGCCCGACCCGCTGTTCGGCGAGGTGCCGCGCGAGGCGTCGGTCGCCGACCTCGCCCGGCTGGTCGCCGGCTACGCCGACACCGCCGCCCGCTGCGCCGCCGCCGGCTTCGACGGCGTGGAGGTGCAGGCCTCCCAGTCCTCGCTGGTCCGCCAGTTCCTGTCCCCGGCGACCAACCGGCGCACCGACGGCTACGGCGGCCCGCTGGAGCACCGCGTCCGCTTCCTCGTCGAGGTGCTCACCGCCGTCCGCGAGGCGGTCGGACCCGGCCGTGCCGTCGGTGTGCGGCTGGCCGGCGAGGAGGGGGTGGACGACGGGGCGACGCTCGCCGACGCCGGAGCGGTCGCCCGCCTGCTCGCCGCGGCGGGGCTGGTCGACTCCGTGAGCACCACCGTCGGCGTCGCGACCGTGACCCTGGAGCGGGTCGTCCCGCCCATGACCACGCCGCCCGGGTACGCCCGGTACGTCGCCGCGGCGATCCGCGCGCAGGTCCGGGCGGTGGCCGACGTCCCGGTGATCGGGGTCGGCCGGTTCCTCACCCCGGCGCAGGCCGAGCGGGCCCTCGCCGAGGGCGACTGCGACCTGGTCGGCGTGGCCCGCGGGCAGGTCGCCGACCCCGAGTGGGCCGCCAAGGCGCTCACCGGGCGGGCCGAGGAGATCCGCCACTGCCTGGGCTGCAACCAGGACTGCGTGGGCCGGGTGGGCCGCAACCGGCCGTTGGGCTGCGTGGCCAACCCGCGGGCCGGCCGGGAGGCCGCGCTGCCCGTCCCGGTCCGCCGGCGCCGGGTGCTGGTGGTCGGGGGCGGGCCGGCCGGTCTCCGGACCGCAGCCACCGCAGCGCAGCGCGGGCACGCGGTCACCCTGCTGGAGCAGGACGCGCGCACCGGCGGGGCGATCCGGGTCGCCGCGTCCGCGCCGGGCCGGGACGGGCTGCTGCCGCTCGTCGACGACCTGGCCGCCGAGTGCGCGCGGGCGGGGGTCGACGTCCGGACCGGGGTGCGCGCGACCGCCGACGACGTCCGGGCGCGGGCTCCCGACGTCGTCGTCCTCGCCACCGGGGCGCGGCCGGCCCGGCCCGCGTGGGCGGGAGACGGCGTGCGGGTGGTCGACGTCCGGGAGGTGCTGACCGGCGCGGTGTCCCCGGCCGGTGACGTCCTCGTCGTCGACGACCTCGGGACCGCCGCCGCGCCGTCGGTCGCCGAGCTGCTCGCCGTCCGTGGCTGCTCGGTCGAGGTCGTCACCGCGGCGATGGTCGTCGGGCAGGACCTCGGGCTCACCCTCGACCGGCCGCGGTGGCAGCGCCGGGCCGCCGAGCTGGGCATCCGGCAGAGCACCGACCTGGTGGTCCAGGGGGTCGAGGGGCCGGTCGTGCGGCTGCTGCACCACCCGACCGGCGGAGCGGAGCAGCGCCGCGTCGACTGGGTGGTGGTCGCCGCGCACGCCCGGGCGGACGACGACCTGTGGCGCGCCCTGCGCGACAGCGGCCTGGAGGTGCACCGGGTCGGGGACTGCCTCGCCCCGCGTCGGGCCGGGGCGGCCACCCTGGACGGCGACCGGGTCGGCGCGGCGATCTAGCGGAGGAGATCCGCGCGGGTCACCCGCACGGAGCTGCTCCGCTCAGGGGGCGTAGCGCGCCCGCAGGCCGTCGAGGATGAGGTCGAGGCCGAACTCGAACGCGGCCGAGTGCGGGCGCTCGAGCAGCTCGGAGATGGCGGCGAGCAGAACGGGCTGGTCGGACAGCAGGTCGGCCCGCAGGTCGCCCAGTTCCTCGTCGTCCGCGGCCGGCAGCGGCTGGCTGCGCCCCCGCTCGGCCTCGGCCTGCCACTCGATGGCGCTGCCGATGACGTAGGCGCCGATCGCGAACAACGTCTGCTGCGCCTGGCCCGGGGTGAGCCCGGCGTCCACGAGCACGCCGAGCACCCGCTCGATGCCGGGGAGGTTCTCCGGGCTGGGCCGGTTGCCGGCGAGCACCCGGGGCGCGTCCCGGGTCGTGGTGAGCGCCTCGAACAGCCGCCGCGCGTCCTCGCGCAGCCACTCCCACCACGGCTGGCCCTCGTCGGGCCCCGCGTAGGCCCGGCCGCTGCGCCGCAGGAGCTCCTCGGCCATGAGGTCCATGAGCTGGCGCTTGTTCTCCACGTGCCAGTAGAGCGTCGGCCCCGAGACGCCCAGCCGCGCGGCGATCCGCCGGAACGAGACCGCGTCGAGCCCGCCCTCGGCGAGCAGGGCCAGCGCGGCGTCGACGACCGCCTCGCGGGACACCGGCGAGCGCTCCACGGTTTTCACGCTTGACAGCCTAACGGTGTTAGAGGACGGTTGCCGCCGTGTCTAACGCCGTTAGAGGCCCGGCCATCGAGGTGGCCGGCCTGACGAAGACCTACAAGACCGGTGACACCACGGTGGAGGCGGTCAAGGGCATCGACCTGCGGGTCGAGGCCGGGCAGACCTACGGCTTCCTCGGGCCCAACGGCGCGGGGAAGTCCACGACCATCGAGATGCTCTGCACCATCCGCAACCCCACGTCCGGCACCGCCCGGGTGGCCGGGTACGACGTCGTCTCCGAGCGCGACCAGGTGCGCCGGCGGATCGGGCTGGTGTTCCAGCAGCAGACCCTGGACCTGCAGCTCACCGCCGAGCAGAACCTGCGCTTCCACGCCGAGCTGTACGGGCTCTCCCGGCCCGAGGCCGACCGCCGCATCGACGAGGTGCTGGAGATGGTGGCGCTCGCCGACCGCCGGTCGGACACCGTGCAGCGCTTCTCCGGCGGGATGAAGCGACGCCTGGAGATCGCCCGCGGCCTGGTCCACGCCCCGCAGGTGCTGTTCCTCGACGAGCCCACCATCGGGCTGGACCCGCAGACCCGCGCCGCGATCTGGGCGTACCTGCACGACCTGCGCCGGACGACGGAGATCACCGTCTTCGTCACCACGCACTACATGGACGAGGCCGAGCACTGCGACCGGATCGCGATCATGGACCACGGCGACATCGTCGTGGAGGACACCCCCGAGGCGCTCAAGTCCAGCGTGGGCACCGACCGGATCGCGCTGCGCACCGACGACGACGAGCTGGCGATCGCCCGGGTCCGGGAGCGGCTGGGCATCGAGGCCGGCGTCCACGAGGGCCAGGTGACCCTCGCCGTCGCCGAGGGCGCGCAGGTGGTGCCACGGCTGTTCACCGAACTGGGCGTCGGCATCCGCTCGGTCACCGTCACCCGGCCCAGCCTCGACGACGTCTTCCTGACCTACACCGGCCGCACGATCCGAGACTCCGAGGGGCCCGGCGCGCCGGCGTTCCCCTTCGCCGGGAGGCGCTGACAGATGACGACCCGCGACACCGCCGTCCCGCCCGCCCCCGCACGCGACCGGCTGCCCGAGGTCCGCAGCGACCTGGCGCACGAGCTGCGCGCCATCTGGGTGGTCATGCGCCGCGAGCTGCTCCGGCTCCGGCAGGACAAGGCCCGCATGCTCACCATGCTGCTGCAGCCGCTGCTGTTCATCTTCGTGATGGGCACGGGCCTGTCGAGCATCGTGGACACCGGCGGCAGCACCAGCTTCCAGGCCTTCCTCTTCCCCGGCGTCCTGGCCACGTCGGTGCTGTTCACCGCCGCGTTCGCCGGGATCTCCCTGGTCTGGGACCGGGAGTTCGGCTTCCTCCGCGAGATGATGGTCGCCCCCATCTCGCGCGGCTCGATCATCTGGGGCAAGTGCCTCGGCGGCGCCGTCGTCGCCACCGTGCAGAGCCTGGTGCTGCTGGCCCTGGTCGGGACGGTCGGCATCCCCTACTCGCCGCCCCTGCTGCTGGCGCTGGTCGGCTGCCTGTTCCTCGGGTCGCTGCTGCTGACCGCGCTCGGCGTGCTGCTCTCCACCCGCATCAAGACCATCCAGACGGCGATGCCGGTCAGCCAGCTGCTGATCATGCCGATGATGTTCCTGTCCGGGGCGCTGTTCCCCGTGTCCGGGCTGCCGGACTGGCTCGCCGTCCTCACCCGGCTCAACCCGCTGACCTACGTGGTCCAGCCGATGCGGCACCTGACGCTGGAGCACCTGGCGCTCACCGGTGAGGAGCGCGAGCGGCTGCTGCCGGTGCTCACCTGGTTCGGCTGGGAGGTGCCGGTCGGGGTGCAGCTGCTGACGGTCGCCGTCATCACCCTGGGCCTGGTGACCGTCGCCGCGCGGGTCTTCAAGACGACGGAATAGCGACCGCCGGCGTGCCACGATGCGCGCCGTGCCGACGATGAAGCGGTCCGTCACCACGGCTGCCGCGGACCGCGCCCGACGGCCGCCCACCCCCGACGGCGGTGACGGCGGGTCCCGCACCGGCCCGATCCGCCGGGTCGTGCTGGCCTCGATGCTGGGAGGGTCGGCGGGCGCCGCCGTCCTCACCCTCGTCGTCGTCGCGGGCGCGTCCGAGCACGTCATCACCGGGTCGGCGCTGCTGGGCTTCGCGACCGGATGGGCGCTGCTGGCGGTCCTCTCCTCCTGGCTGACCCGCCAGCCGCAGCGATGGGCGCTGGTGCCGGCTGCCGGGATGGCCGTCACCGGGCTGGGCCTGCTGGTCCTCGCGCCGGGTGACCGCGGCCTGACCGCTGCCGGGTGGTGCTGGCCCCCGCTCCTGCTCGCCCTCGCCGTCTGGGCGGGGCGCCGCGTGCGCCGCTCGCTGGCCGCCGGGAGCGGTCGCTGGCTGCTCTACCCGGTCGTGGTGGCCATGGTCCTCGCCGCTGCCGGCGGGATGACGGAGACCGTCGCGCGCGTCTCCGACCAGCGCGACGACGCCGTGCCCGGGCAGTCCTACGACGTCGGCGGCCGCCGGCTGCACCTGGACTGCTCCGGCTCGGGCAGCCCCACCGTGGTGCTGCAGAGCGGGCTCGGCGAGATGTCGCCGCACTGGGCCCGCATCGCCCCGGCGGTCGGCCGCACCACCCGGGTGTGCGCCTACGACCGCGCCGGGCAGGGCTGGAGCGACGACGCGCCGGCCCCGCAGGACGGTCGGCAGGCCGCCGCGGACCTGCACACCCTGCTCGACCGCGCCGGAGAGGCCGGTCCCCACGTGCTCGTCGGGCACTCGACCGGTGGCTCCTACGCGATGGTCTACGCCGCGCAGTACCCCGACCAGGTCACCGGAGTGGTCCTCCTAGACCCGTCCGACCCTTACAGGTCCTCGGCCGGCCACGGCTCGGTAGAGGCCGGCGCTCCGGCCGAGATCGCGCTCCTGCCGAGCCTGGCCCGGCTGGGCCTCGGGCGACTGCTCCCGACCTCGGCCTGGTCCAGGCTGCCCGAGCCGGCAGCCGGACAGGTGCAGGCGTTCGCCGCGGGCCCCCGCGGCTGGCGCAACCAGCGCGACGAGTACGCCGCCATGCCCGCGCTCTTCGCCCAGGCGAGGTCGCTGTCCCACCTCGGCAGCACCCCGCTGGTCGTCCTCACCACGACCGGTTCGCCGCACGCGCCGGGCTTCACCGCCGCGCACGACCGGATGGCCGCGCTGTCCCGCAGCAGCAGCCACCGCTTCGTGGACGCCACGCACGTCGGCCTGCTGGACGAGGCTGAGGGCGCCCGCATCTCCGTCGGCGCCATCGAGGACGTCGTCCGGGCCGTACGCACCGGATCGCCGCTCACGTCCGGCCCCACGGCTCCCTAGGCTGCCCCGGTGACGTCCCTCGCCGGGGCAGCCTGGCCCGACCTGCCCGAGCGCCCGCTCCTCCTCGTCCCCCTGGGCGCGGTCGAGCAGCACGGCCACCACCTGCCGCTGGGCACCGACACCACGGTGGCCTGCGCGGTCGCCGAGGCGGCCGCCGACGCCCTGGACGGCGTGCTGCTCGCCCCGGCCCTGGCCTACGGCGCGAGCGGGGAGCACGAGGACTTCCCGGGCACCATCTCGATCGGGACCGAGGCGCTGACCGGGCTGCTCGTCGAGTACGGCCGCTCCGCCTGCCGGTGGGTGGGCCGGCTGGTCCTGGTCAACGGCCACGGGGGCAACCTCGACGCGCTGCGGACGGCGATCGGGCTGCTGCGGAGCGAGGGCCGCGACGTCGCCTGGTTCCCCTGCGGCGTCCCGGACGCCGACGCGCACGCCGGCCGCACCGAGACGTCCCTGGTGTTGCACGTGGAACCCGAGCAGGTGTTCGCCGACCGCGCCGTAGCGGGGGAGACGACGCCGCTCGCGCAGCTGTTGCCGCGGCTGCGGGCCGAGGGTGTGCGGGCGGTCAGCCCCACGGGCGTGCTCGGCGACCCGGCCGGCGCGTCGGCGAACGAGGGGGCGCACCTGCTCGCCGACATGGCCGGGCGGCTGGCCGGCGCCGTCCGGGCCTGGGACGTCGACCCCACCGGCCGGTTGCGCTCCTGACCGGGGGTTATGGTCCGCGCATGGGGTCTCCGTCCGGCTGGCTGGTCGTCGTCGACTACCAGGAGGTCTTCCGCGACCCCACCTCGCCGTGGACGACGCCGCGCTTCGACGAGATCCGCCCGCGCGTCCGGTCGCTGGCCGAGGCCTTCGGGGACCGCGCCGTGTTCACCCGCTTCGTCGTGCCCGAGCAACCGGTGGGCGCCTGGGCCGACTACTACGCCACGTACGACTACTTCCGCCAGGAGCACGCGATCCCGCTGTTCCAGCTCTCCGAGGACCCCGGCGGCCGTCCCGTCGTCGACGCCCCGACCTTCGGCAAGTGGGTCCCCGAGCTCGCGGACCTCGTGGGTGCGGGGCCGCTGACCGTCGCCGGTGTCGCCACCGACTGCTGCGTCCTCTCCACCGTGCTGCCCGCGGCCGACGCCGGGGTGCGGGTGCGGGTGGTCGCCGACGCCTGTGCCGGCGCGAGCGACGAGGCCCACGAGGACACCCTGCGGATCTTCGGCTGCTACGCCCCGCTGGTGGAGGTCACGACGACGGCCGAGGTCCTGGGCGAGGGATGAGCGCCGGTCCGGCCGTCCCCCCGGCGCCGGCGGAGCGGCTGCCCGACGGGTTCGCCGTCCGGCTGGACCCGCGCACGCGACGGCGGGACGGCGGGACGGCGCTGCTCGGCGGATCCCCGCTGCGCCTGGTGCGCCTGCTGCCCCGCGCCCGCGACCTGCTGCGCGGGGACCGGCTCGTCGTCCGGGACCCCGCCACCGCCGCGCTGGCCGCGCGCCTGCTGGACGCGGGCCTGGCGCACCCGGACCTCACCGCGCCGGGGGCGGTGGCCCTCACCGTCGTCGTCCCGGTCCGGGACCGCCCCGCCGAACTGGACCGGCTGCTGGCCGCGCTGCGCGCCGATCCGGACACCGCCGCCGTCCCGGTGCTCGTCGTGGACGACGGCTCGGCCGATCCCGCCGCGGTGACCGCGACCGCCGGCCGGCACGGTGCCCGGGTGCTCCGCCACCCCACCTCCCGCGGGCCGGCCGCCGCCCGCAACGCCGGGTTGCGGGCGGCGGTCACCGAGCTCCTGGCGTTCCTCGACTCCGACTGCGTGCCACCGCCGGGCTGGGCCCGGGTGCTGGCCGGCCACACGGCCGACCCCCGGCTGGCGCTGGTCGCCCCGCGGATCACCGCCCTCCCCCCGCGCGCCGCCGGCTGGGTGGACCGCTACGAGACCGCCCTCAGCGCCCTCGACATGGGACCGGACCCGGCGCCGGTCGGGGCCGGGACAGCTGTGTCCTACGTGCCCAGCGCGGCGCTGCTCGCCCGCCGGCGCGCCCTCGGCGACGGCTTCGACGAGGCGATGCGGGTGGCCGAGGACGTCGACCTGGTCTGGCGGCTGACCGCGGCCGGCTGGCGGGTGCGGTACGAGCCGTCGGCGACGGTCGCCCACGAGCACCCCGCGGGGACGGCGGAGTGGCTGCGCCGACGCGCCTACTACGGGACCGGCGCCGCGCTGCTCGCCGCCCGGCACGGCCCCGCGGTCGCGCCCGTGGTCCTCTCGCCGTGGTCGGCGCTGGCCTGGGGCCTGGCCCTGTCCGGACGCCGGAGCGCCGTGGTCGCGGCCGCCGGGGTGCTGGTCGTCGCGACCGGGCGGCTGGCCCGTCGGCTGGCCCGCACGGGGGAGCGCCCGCCGGTGGGGTTCGCCGCGGTCCTGGTGCTGCGGGGGAGCGCCGCCGCCGGGCGCACCCTGGCCCGCGGCGTCACCCGGCACCACTGGCCGCTGGCGCTGGTCGCTGCGGCGGTCAGCCGGCGGGCTCGCCGCTGGATCGCCGGAGCCGCGGTCGTCGACGCCGTCCTCGCCTGGTGGCCGCACCGCCGGCAGGTCGGCCCGCTGCGCTTCGCCGCCGCCCGCCGGCTCGAGGACCTCGCCTACGGCGCCGGCCTGTGGCACGGCGCCGTGCGGGCCCGCGACGCGAGGGCGCTGCTCCCGGCCGCGCCGTCCGTGGCCGGCCCGGTGCGCCCGCCCGTCCGCGGTGACGCCCTCCGTCCACGGTGACGCCCTCCGTCCACGGTGACGCCCTCCGTCCACGGTGACGTCCTCCGTCCACGGTGACGTCCTCCCTCGTCGCACCGCGTCCTCCCTCGCCGTCCACGGTGGGGGAGGACGCGCCACGATCAGGGCACCTGATCGTGGCCGGGCGGGCGTTGCCTGGTGGAAACGGTGGACAGGGGCCACGATGGGCGGGACATGAGCCCGAGCCCGCGGACGACGTCGTGACCACGGTCAACCCGTGGCTGGCCCTGCCCGAGGGGCGCCCCGACCCCGCGATCACCCGGCGGCTGCGGGCCGCCCACGAGGCGCTGGTCACCCGCGGCGGGGCGCCGGTGCGCGACTCGGTGCGGGTCGTCGTCTGGGACTCCTGGCGGCGCTGCCTGGGTAGCGGGGTGGACCCCGACGGCAGCGCGCCCCCCGTCGACCTCCTCGACGACGACCTGCTGGCGTACCGCGCCGCCCACCCGCTCGCACCGGTCCTCCCGGTGATCCGGCGGCTGCTGGTCGAGGACGCCGAGGCCGACCAGATGATCGTCGCGGTCACCGACGCGGCGGGCCGGATGCTGTGGGTGGAGGGCGACCGGCGGCTGCGCTCCCGGGCGGAGGGGATGAACTTCGTGGAGGGCGCGCGCTGGTCGGAGGAGGTCGCCGGCACCAACGCCCCGGGCACCGCGCTGGCCGTCGACCACGCCGTCCAGATCTACGGCAGCGAGCACTACCGCCGGCCGGTGCAGAACTGGAGTTGCTCGGCGGCGCCGGTCCACCACCCGGTGACCGGGGTCCTGCTCGGCGCGATCGACGTCACCGGGGGCGACCACGTGGCCAGCCCGCACGTGCTCACGCTGGTCCGCGCGACGGTCGCGGCGGTGGAGGCCGAGCTGCGCTGGCTGCATCGCGAACAGGTGCCGGGCCGGCGGGCCGTTCCCTCCGCCCCACCGGTGCCGCGGCTGGAGGTCCTCGGGCGCGAGCGGGCCCGGCTGCGGCTGCCCGCCGGGCCGGTCGAGCTGTCGCTGCGCCACTCCGAGCTGCTGCTGCTCCTCGCCGAGGCCGCCGTCGCCGGGGGCGGGCGCACCGCCGAGCAGCTGGCCGCCGAGTGCCACGCCGGGGACGCCGCGGCGGTGACCGTCCGCGCCGAGCTCTCCCGGTTGCGCCGGCTGGTCGGCACCGACCTCGTCGGCTCCCGGCCCTACCGGCTGCTGGCCCCCCTCGAGACCGACCTCGACCAGGTGCGCCGGCTGCTGGGTCGCGGTGCGGTCGGGCCGGCCCTGGAGCGGTATGCCGGCGCGGCGCTGCCGCCCTCGACCGCGCCCGGCGTCGTCGCGACCCGGCAGCGGCTGGCCGCGCAGCTGCGCCAGGCGGTGCTCGCCAGCCGCCGCCCCGAGCTGGTGCTGCGCTACAGCCGGCTGCCCGAGGCCCAGGACGACGTCGCCGTCTGGCAGGCCTGCCTGGAGTGGCTCCCGCCCGGGGCGCCGAGCCGGCCCGCGGTCGCCGCCCACCTCCACCGGCTGCGCCGCGCGCCCCGAGGACCGCTGCGCGTCCACTGACGAAGGACCCCTGCCCTCGTCCACTGGGCGGGACGGCAGGAATGCGGTCCGTTCCAGCCGACTTGCCACCACTCCGTGAGCGTGACCAGCGAGGACGTCCCCGCCCTGAGCACCCGGCGGGTCGTCGCCGCGGTCGTGGCCCTGGCCCTCGGCGGCTTCGCCATCGGCACCACCGAGTTCGTCACGATGGGCCTGCTGCCCGACATCGCGGTCGGGGTGGGCGTCGACATCCCGACCGCGGGCCACGTCATCTCCGCCTACGCCCTGGGCGTGGTGGTCGGCGCGCCGGTCATCGCCGCCCTCGGTGCGCGGCTGCCCCGGCGCGGCCTGCTGGTGGGCCTCATGGCGGCCTTCCTGCTCGGCAACGTCGGCAGCGCCCTGGCGTCCGGCTCGTCCGCGCTGCTGGTCGCCCGGTTCGTCAGCGGCCTGCCGCACGGGGCCTACTTCGGTGTCGCCTCGCTGGTCGCCGCCGCGCTGGTGCGCCCGCAGCTGCGCGGCCGGGCGGTCAGCTCGGTGATGCTGGGCCTGGCCGCGGCCAACGTGGCCGGGGTGCCCGCCGCCACCTGGCTCGGCCAGCACCTGGGGTGGCGGTCGGCCTACTGGGCGGTCGGCGTCCTCGCCGTGGTCACGGTCCTGGCCGTGCTCGCCGTCGTGCCGTCGTCCCCCGGCCGCGCGGAGGCCACCGTGGCGACCGAGCTCGCCGCGCTGCGCCGTCCCCAGGTGCTGCTCACCCTCGCCGTGGCGACCGTCGGCTTCGGCGGGATGTTCGCCGTCTACAGCTACATCGCGCCGATCACCACCGAGGTGACCGGCCTGACCCGCGCTGCGGTGCCGTGGGTGCTGCTGGCCTTCGGCGTCGGCGGCGTCGCCGGGACGGCGCTGGGCGGCCGGCTCGCCGACCTCGCCCTGTTCCGCTCGCTGGTCGGGGCCGTGGTCGCGATCGGGCTGCTGCTCGCCGTCGTCCCGGCGGCCGCCGGGTGGGCGCCGTCGTTCCTGACCGCCGTGTTCCTGCTGTCGATGACCGCCTCGGTGCTGGTCGTCTGCCTCCAGATGCGGCTGATGGAGGTCGCGGGGGAGGCGCAGATGCTCGGCGCGGCGCTCAACCACTCCGCCCTCAACGCCGCCAACGCCCTCGGCGCCTGGCTCGGCGGGGTGGTCATCGCCGCCGGCCTCGGCTGGACCGCGCCGGCCCTCGTCGGGGCCGGGCTGGCCGCCGTCGGCCTGGTCGCGCTCACCGCCTCCGCGGTGCTCCGGCGCCGCGAGCTGCGCGCCGGGCCGGTGCGGACGGCGCCCGCACCGGCCCGGTAGCGCTCACCTGGCGGAGGTCCCCGCTCAGCCGGCGAGCACACCGGCCGGCTTCCGCGCCCAGGTCCGCTCCTCGCTCGCTGGCGCTCGCTGCGATGCTCCCCGGGCTGTCAGCCGGCGAGCGCCTCGGCGAACTGCGGGACGGCGTTGTCCAGCGCGTACTGGATCCCCAGGGCCGAGCCGCTGGAGAAGGCGCTGACCAGCGTCTGGTCCTCGAGGACGACGGCGTGGCCCTGCTGCACCGACGGCAGGGTCTGCCACAGCGGGTTGCCGGTGATCTCCGCGGCGTCGACGAAGATCGGGAAGACGACGGTCAGCGGGGCGTCCAGCAACTGCAGCTGCTCGTCACTGACGGAGACGAAGAAGTTCTCCCCCGCCAGGTCTTGGATCGCGGGCTTGTTGGAGAAGCCCAGGGCCTCCATGAAGTCGACGCGGGCGTCACCGCGGACGTAGGCGCCGAACCCCTCCGAGGTGTAGGCGCCGACCGCGACCTCGGTGCCGGCGAACCCGGGGTTCGCGGCCCGCGCGTCGGCGAACTGCTGCTCGACCTCGTCGGCCAGCGCCGTGGCCTCCTCGCTGCGGCCGAGGGCCTGGCCGACCATCTCCAGCTGCTGCTGCCAGGTCGTCTGGTACGGGCCCACCCCCTCGGGCTGGCCGATGGTCGGGGCGATCGCGCGCAGCGAGTCGTAGCGCTCCTGGGTCGCGTCCGACCGGGTGTCCAGGATCAGGTCGGGGTCCAGCGCGGCGATCGCCTCCAGGCTGGGCTCGAGCGTCTCGATGATCTCCGGGGCCTGGTCGTAGCGGCCCTCGGCCCACGGCCCGACACCCTCGCCGCCGAAGCCCAGCCAGTCGCTGGCGCCCACCGGTTGCACGCCGAGCGCGAGTGCCGTCTCGGCGTCCGACCAGCCGAGGGCAACCACGCGGACCGGCTCCTCCTCGACGGTGACGTCGCCGAAGGCGGTCGGCACGGTCACCGGGAAGGCGTCGGAGGAGGAGCCGCTCGGCGCGGCGGCTCCCGGGTCGCTCCCGTCGTCCGACGACCCGGAGCTGCAGCTGGTGACGAGGACGGCGGCGGCCAGCAGGGCGGCGCCGCGCAGGGCGGTGCGGACGGTCATGAGCGACTCCTTCGAACAACAGGTGAGGCTCACCTAACTACCCGCAGGTCACGGACGGGTCACCGGGGTCCGCCGAGCGTTGCTGCAACGCCGCTGCAACGTTGCCCCACCGCGCGACTCCGGCCCGGACCAGCGGTACGGCCTCCGCAGATGCGGATGTAAACGGCGCTGGTCCGTCGCGGCCGCGGATCCCTCCCCTCGCACCGGGCAGGTAAGCGTGGCCTAAGTCACTCCCCCGTTGACAGACTCCGGCTCAGGTGGCGACGCCACAGAACCCCTGCAACGAAGCGGAGGATCCGTGACACAGATCAACGTGCGGGTCGACGGGGTGACCTACGCCGACGACGTCGAACCGCGGACCCTGCTCGTCCACTACCTGCGCGAGCAGCTGGGCAAGGTGGGCACCGTCGTCGGGTGCGACACCAGCAACTGCGGTGCGTGCACCGTCCACCTGGACGGCGCGGCCGTGAAGTCCTGCACCGTGTTCGCCGTCCAGGCCGACGGCAGCGAGGTCACGACCATCGAGGGCGTGGCGCAGGACGGCGAGCTGCACCCGGTGCAGAAGGCCTTCCATGAGATGCACGGCCTGCAGTGCGGGTTCTGCACCCCGGGGATGATCATGGCCTCGATCGACCTGCTCAAGGAGAACCCGGACCCCAGCGAGAGCGAGGTCCGCGAGGGCATCGAGGGCAACCTCTGCCGCTGTACCGGCTACCAGAACATCGTCCGCGCCGTCCGGCACGCCGCCGCGGAGATGAGCGGTCGCGCCACTGACGACTCGTCCACCCAGCCGGCCGTCGTGGACACGGCGGCCGCCGACCACGTGGTGGTGCAGGCATGACGGTCACCGAGGACGCCGCCGACCTGGGCCCGGCCAAGGAGGTCGGGAAGGCCCGCCGGCGCAAGGAGGACGCCCGGCTGATCACCGGCCGGACGACGTGGACCGACAACACGGTCCTGCCCGGGATGCTCCACCTCTCGGTGGTCCGCAGCCCGGTCGCGCACGCCAAGATCACCAACGTCGACGTCAGTGCCGCGCAGCAGGCGCCCGGCGTGGTCGCCGTGTTCACCGGCCGCGACTTCGCCGAGGAGCAGGGCTCCATCCCCTGCGCGTGGCCGGTGACGCCGGACATGGTCAATCCCGGGCACCCCTCGCTCGCGGTCGAGGAGGTCAACCACGTCGGCGAGGCCGTCGCGGTCATCGTCGCCCGCAGCAGGACCGCCGCCGCCGACGCCGTCGAGCTGGTCGACGTCGACTACGACCTGCTGCCCCCCGTGCTGGACATGGAGCAGGCGGTCAAGGGCGAGGCCGACCTCTGCCACGACCACATCGAGTCCAACACCGCCTACCACTTCGTCTTCGACGCCGGCGAGGCCGGCACGGGAGGCGACACCGACCAGGCCTTCGCCGACGCCGACGTCGTGGTCAGCCGCCGGTTCGTCAACCAGCGGCTGATCCCCGCGTTCATGGAGCCGCGCTCGGTCGTCGTCCAGCCGCAGGGCGACAACTTCACGATGTGGTCGGCCACCCAGATCCCGCACGTGCTGCGGGTCATGCTGGCGATGGTCACCGGCATCCCCGAGCACAAGCTCCGGGTGATCGCCCCCGACGTCGGCGGAGGCTTCGGCGGCAAGCTCCAGGTCAACCCCGAGGAGGTCATCGCCCTCCTGGTGGCCCGGCGGCTGGGCAAGCCGGTCAAGTGGACCGAGACCCGCAGCGAGTCGCTGATGGCGGCCCACCACGGCCGCGACCAGATCCAGTACGTCGACATCGCCGCCGACCGCGAGGGCAACCTCAAGGCCCTCCGGGTGCGGATCCTGGCCGACATGGGCGCCTACCTGCGCCTGATCACCCCCGGGGTCCCGGCGCTGGGCGCCTTCATGTTCCCGGGCATCTACAAGTTCCCCGCCTACCGCTTCGAGTGTGACGGCGTGTTCACCAACAAGGTCCCGACCGACGCCTACCGCGGCGCCGGGCGGCCGGAGGCGACCTTCGCCGTCGAGCGGGCCATGGACGAGCTCGCCGTCGAGCTCGGCATGGACCCGCTGGAGCTGCGCCGGCGGAACTGGATCAAGGCCGAGGAGTTCCCCTTCACCACGGTCGCCGGCCTGGAGTACGACAGCGGCGACTACGACGCCGCCACCCGCCAGGCGCTGGAGCTGATCGGCTACGACGAGCTGCGCGAGGAGCAGCGGCGGCGCCGGGAGTCGAACGACCCGGTGCAGCTGGGCATCGGGTTCTCCACCTTCACCGAGATGTGCGGCCTGGCGCCGTCCCGGGTGCTCGGGTCGCTGTCCTACGGGGCCGGCGGCTGGGAGGCGGCGTCGATCCGGATGCTGCCCACCGGCAAGGTCGAGGTGGTCACCGGCTCCACGCCGCACGGGCAGGGCCACGAGACCGCCTGGAGCCAGCTGGTGGCCGATCAGCTCGGCGTCCCGTTCGAGGACGTCGAGGTGCTGCACGGCGACACCGCGGTGTCCCCCCGCGGCATGGACACCTACGGCTCCCGCTCGCTCGTCGTCGGCGGGACGGCGGTGGTCAGGGCCGCGGAGAAGGTGATCGCCAAGGCCCGCAAGGTCGCGGCGCACCTGCTGGAGGCCAGCGAGGACGACCTCGAGTTCGCCGACGGGAAGTTCTCGGTGCGCGGCACGCCCGGCACGTCGATGGGCATCCAGGAGATCGCGCTGGCGGTGTTCGCGGCGCACAACTACCCGGAGGACACCGAGCCCTCGATCGACGCGGACGCCACCTTCGACCCGGTGAACTTCTCCTTCCCGCACGGCACGCACATCTGCGCGATGGAGGTCGACACCGAGACCGGCATGGTGAAGATCCGCAAGTATGCGTCGGTGGACGACGTCGGCACGATCGTCAACCCGCTCATCGTCGAGGGCCAGGTGCACGGCGGGCTGGCGCAAGGCATCGCCCAGGCGCTGTACGAGGAGGCCGTCTACGACGCCGACGGCAACCTCACCACCGGGACCTTCGTCGACTACCTGGTGCCGTCGGCGGCCGACCTGCCGCACTTCGACACCGGGAACACGGTGCACGCCGCACCCGGCAACCCGATCGGCGCCAAGGGCGTCGGCGAGGCCGGGTGCATCGCCAGCACCCCGGCGGTCGTCAACGCCGCGCTCGACGCCGTCCGTCACCTGGGGGTGAGCGACATCCGGATGCCGCTGACCCCCGAGCGGGTGTGGCGGGCGCTGCACGGGGGCGGGGACGGCGGCGACCGCGCCACCGCCGGCACCGTCGCCTGGGGCGGCGCCCAGACCGAGACCACCGCCGGCGTCTCCACCCCGCAGTCGTCCCTCGGAGGTGACCGGTGATCCCCGCTCCGTTCGCGTACGCCCGGCCGACGACGGTCGACGAGGCGCTGCAGGCCATCGCCGAGGGCGGCGAGGACGTCAAGATCCTCGCCGGCGGCCAGTCGCTCATCCCGGTCATGCGGCTGCGGCTCGCGGCACCGGAGACGGTCGTCGACCTCGGCCGGGTCAGCGAGATGCGCGGCGTCCGGGAGGACGGCGACGCGATCGTCATCGGCGCCATGACGACGCACTCCGACGTGCTCAAGGACCCGCTCGTCCAGCAGTACGCGCCGCTGATCGCCGAGGCCACCGAGACAGTGGCCGACCGGCAGGTGCGGGCCCGGGGCACGTTCGGCGGTGCGCTGGTCCACGCCGACCCCGCCGGGGACCTGCCGGCCGTGGCGCTGGCCCTGGACGCCGAGTTCGTCCTCGCCGGCCCCAACGGCCGGCGCACCGTGCCCGCGACGGACTTCTTCGTCGACTACCTCACGACCGTCCTGGAGGAGGGGGAGCTGCTCGTCGAGATCCGGATCCCCAAGCTGGCCGGTCAGTGGGGCATGCACTACGAGAAGTTCAACCGGGTGGCGCAGGCCTGGTCGATCGTGGCGGTGGCCGCGGCGGTCCGCCGGGAGGACGGGCGCATCGCGGAGGCCCGGATCGGGCTGACCAACATGGGCCCGACACCGCTGCGCGCGAGGGCGGTCGAGGCCGCCCTGGCCGGCGCGGATGCCAGCGCGGACGCCATCGCGGCCGCTGCGCGGGCCGCTGCCGAGGGCACCAGCCCGAGCAGCGACCTCAACGCCCAGGCCGACTACCGCGAGCACCTGGCCCAGGTGCTGACTCGCCGGGCGGTCACCGCCGCCGCGGGGTTGTAGCGTCGGTCACCAACCCCCGGAACCCGCCAGTCCAGCTCGGCCGGCCCGCCCCTCCGGGTGGGCCGGCCGAGCCACGTAGCCCAGGAGGTCGCACCGTGCAGTTGGAGAACTCGTTCACCGTCCCCGTGCCCATCGACGAGGCCTGGCGGGTGCTGCTGGACATCGAGCGGATCGCGCCGTGCATGCCCGGCGCCGCCCTGGACTCGGTGGAGGGCGACGACTTCACCGGCCGGGTGAAGGTCAAGCTCGGCCCGATCAACCTCACCTACCAGGGCAAGGCGTCCTTCGTGGAGAAGGACGAGGCCGCGCACCGGGCGGTCATCGACGGCCGCGGCAAGGACCAGCGCGGCAACGGCACCGCGGCCGCGCTCATCACCGCCCAGCTGAAGGCCGAGGGCGACACCACGCGGGTCGACGTCCTCACCGACCTGAACATCACCGGCCGGCCGGCCCAGTTCGGCCGCGGCGTGATGACCGACGTCGGGAACAAGCTGCTCGGCCAGTTCGCCGACAAGCTCGCCGCCCAGCTCTCCGCGGGCGACGAGGGGGTCGCTGCCACCCCGCCGGCGGCCGCTGCGACCCCGCCGGCGGCCGGTGCCGCCGCGACGGCGGCCGGCGTGGCCGAGGAGGTCGCCGCCTCCGCCGAGCAGGTGCCGGGTGACGGCGCCGCGGCCACGGCGGCCCGCAAGGCGGCGACGGCGGCGAAGAAGACCGCCGCGGCCGCCGCGGACAAGGCCGGCGCCCCCGCGGCCGGCGACACGGCCCCGGCTGCCGCCGACACCGCCCCGTCGGTGACGGCCACCCAGCCGATCACGACCCCCGCCGGCCCGGCCGCGACGCCGGCCTCCACCCCGGCGCAGCCGGCCACCGCCGCTCCGGGCGCCGCGGCCCCGGTCACCACCCCGACGACGGCGGCGACCCCCACGACCACCCCGGCCGGCCCGGCGGCGACCCCCGCGAGCACCCCGGCCCGGCCGGTCGCGGCGGCCGAGCCCGAGCCGATCGACCTGCTCGAGGTCGCCGGGGGTGCGGCGCTGACCCGTTACGCCAAGCCGCTCGGCGTGGTGGCCGCGGTGCTGCTGTTGGTCAGCCTCGTCGTCCGGCGGCGCCGCCGGCGCTGAGGCCGCTCCCGCCGGACCCGTGCCCGGCGGCACGGGTCCGGCGGGTCACCGGACGGGCTCGCCGACCGCCGCGAGCCCGTCCATCGCCGCCGCGGCGACGACGTCCGGGTTCGCCGTGAGCGCGTGGTCGCCGGGAACGCCGTACAGCGAGGCGCCGGGCTGGCCGGCCAGGACGGCGGCGAGCTCCTCCGGGCGGCCGTGGGCGTCGGTCTCGCCCTGCACCACCACCAGCGGGACCGGCACCCCGGTGAGCTCGGCCGCGCGGCTGCGGTCCGGCCGGCCCGGCGGGTGCAGCGGGAAGGCCAGGCACAGCACCGCGGCCGCGTCCTGCTCCGCCGCCGAGCGGCACGCCACCCGCGCGCCCGCGCTGCGCCCGCCCAGCACCAGCGGGCCGCTCAGCCGGCCGGCGTCCCGCAGGCCGTCGAGCACCGCCGCCCACCCGACGTCCAGCCGCGGCGGGGCCGGGGCGATCCGCTTGCCGGCCACCCGCCACGGCTGCTCGACCCGCAGCACCCGCCAGCCGGCCGCCGCGGCCGCCGTGGTGACCGCCACCAGGTCGGCCGACCCGATCCCCCCGCCTGCACCGTGCCCGAGGACCAGCGTGCCGCGGACGTCGTCGGGCGGCTCCGTGGCGGTGACCCGGGCCGGGCCCAGCGGGGTGGCGAACTCGGTCACGCGCCGGGCAGGGCCAGCAGCGCGTCGACGGCGCCGGCCAGCTCGCGGGCCACGAGCGCGGCCGGGTCGTAGACGGCGGGGTAGCTGCGCTCGGCGCGGGGGAACCAGGCGCCGGCGAGGCCGGCCCGCAGCGCGCCGTGCACGTCCCAGCCGTGGGCGGCGACCAGCGCCATCCGCTCCGGGGCGACGTCGCAGACGCCGGCGGCCCACAGGTAGACCTCGCGGGCCGGCTTCCACGCGCGGATCGCCTCGCTGGACAGCGACCGCTCCACCAGCGGGGTCACGCCGCCGCGCTCCAGCCCGGCCTCGGCGACCCCGGGGGCGCCGTGCGTCAGCGTCACCACCCGCACCCCGGCCTGCGCGAGCCGGCGCAGCGCGGGCTCGACGTCGGGGTGCGGCGCGAGCTCGAGGAAGGCGTCGGCGACCCGGGACCGGTCGGCGGCCGACAGCGGGGTCACCTGGGCGAGGGCGGCGTCGAAGGCCTCCCGGAAGCGGATCCAGGTACCGGCCGCGGCCGTCGCGAAGCCGGTGAGCAGGGTCCGGGCGAACACGGCGGGCAGCAGGTCGGCGGGCTGGTCGTGCTCGACGAGCGCGGCCTGCACGGGAGCGAGGTCCAGCAGCGTCTCGTTGACGTCGAACGCGACGACCTCCGGGCGGACGGCGCTCACGCGACGGGCCGGTCGGCGCCGTCGACGTCACTGTCGCGGGAGGCTGCCCGCTCACGTCGGTGCCGCCGCACGTCCTTGGCCCGCTTGTAGACCAGCCAGGCCAGGCCGAGCACGACCACCGCGACGACCGCGTAGTCGAGGTACTTGAGGTTGGCCTGCACGAAGTCGCCGGCCGCCACGCCCAGCCCGATGAGCACGCTGTTCCAGATCAGGCTGCCGGCGGCGGAGAAGAGGAGGAACTGGCCGAAGGGCATCCGCACCACGCCGGCGGGCACGGAGATGAAGCTGCGCACGATCGGCACCATCCGGCCGAAGAACACCGCGGACCGGCCGTGCCGCTCGAACCACGCGAAGGTGCGGTCGACGTCCTCGGTCTCCACGAGCGGCAGCCGGTCGAGGAACGCGTGCGAGCGGCGGGGGCCCAGCGCCCGGCCGACGTAGTAGAAGAAGATGGCGCCGAGGATCGACCCCACGGTGGCGCAGAGGACCACCGGGACGACGTCCATCCGGCCGTCGTTGATCAGCACGCCGGCCGCGCCGAGCACGGCCTCGCTCGGGATGGGCGGCACGACCGTCTCGAGCAGGATGGAGAGCCCCACCCCGATCGGGCCGAGCTTCTCCACCATGTCGAGCAGGAAGCCGGTGATCCCGCCTTCGTCGGACGCGGCGGCGGCGAGGAACGACATGCGCTCCACGGTAACGGCGCGGTCTGGACGGGACCCGGAGGCGGCGGGGGTAGGTTCGCCCTCCATGCGGCAGCGCTTCACCGCTCGGGCCGTCGTCGTGGGGGACCGCGTCGGCACGGTCGTCCTCGACGCCGTGGTCGACGTCGAGGACGGCGAGATCAGCTGGGTCGGCCCGGCCGCCGACGCCCCGCCCGCCGGGGACGCCGAGGTCGTCGCCCTCCCCGGGGTGCTGACGCCGGGGCTGGTCAACACCCACTCGCACGCGCCGATGGTGCTCTTCCGCGGGCAGGCGGAGGGGCTGCCGCTGGAGCGGTGGCTGCGCGAGGTGATCTGGCCGCGGGAGGCCCGGCTGACCCCCGAGGACGTCGAGGTCGCGATGGAGGCCGCGTCGGCGGAGATGCTGCGCGGCGGGGTCACCACCAGCGTCGAGATGTACTTCTCCCCCGAGCAGATCGCCGCCGCCGTCGGCCGCACCGGCGCCAGGGCGATCGTCGCCACCCCGCTGATCCCGCTGCCCGGGATGCCGCCGCTGGCCGAGCAGCTGCGCGACGCCGTCGCCCTGGCCGCCCGCGCGCCCGGCGACGGCACGGTGGAGTACGGGATCGGCCCGCACGCGGCCTACACGCTGCCGCTGCCGCTGCTCCGGGACGCCGCGGCGGCCGCCCGGGAGCACGGGCTGCTCCTGCACCTGCACGTCGCCGAGACCGTCGCCGAGGACGCCGACCTGTTGGCCACCCACGGGCTGTCGGTCCCGGCGCTGCTGGCCGCCCACGACGTCCTCGGCGGCCGGGTGCTCGCCGCGCACTGCGTGCACCTCGACGACGGCGACCTGGAGCTGTGGCGCGAGTACGACGTCGCGGTCGCCCACTGCCCGGCCAGCAACGCGAAGCTGGCCAGCGGGATCGCGCCGGTGCGGGCGATGCTCGACCGCGGCATCCGGGTCGGGCTGGGCACCGACGGGCCGGCGTCCAACGACGGGCTGGACCTGCTCGCCGACGTCCGGCTGGCCGCGCAGCTGGCCCGGCTGCGCGGGTCCTCGGCGACCGCGCTGACCGCGGCCGAGGCGTTCTGGCTGGCCACCGGCGGTGCCGCGGACGCCATCGGCCGGCCCGACCTCGGGCAGCTGGCGCCCGGCCGGCGCGCGGACCTGGTGCACGTCGACATGACCGACCTGCTGTTCGAGCCGGTGCTCAGCCCGCCCGACGTGCTCACCCACCTGGTGTGGTCCGGCGTCTCCCGGCTGGTGCGGGACACCTGGGTGGGCGGCCGGCAGGTCGTGCGCGACGGCGTCTGCACGACGGTCGACGCCGAGGCGCTGCGGGCCGACGTCGCCGAGCGCGCGCGGCGGCTGGCGACCGCCTGAGCCCGGCCGGCCACCGGACCGGTCAGTCGAGGACGGCGACCGCCTCGACCTCCACCAGCAGGTCCGGTTCGCCGAGCGCCGCCACGCCCAGCAGGGTGGTCGGGCGCACCGGGTCGCCCTGGATGGCGTCGGCGGCCCGGCCGACGCCGGCACCGAGGTCGGCGAGCTTCTCCGGCGACCAGTCGACGACGTACACGGTCAGCTTCGCCACGTCGTCGAAGGTGGCGCCGACCGCGGCGAGGGCGGTGGCGACGTTCCGGTAGGCCTGCTCGACCTGTGCGGCGAGGTCCCCGGCCCCGACCGGGCGCCCCTCGGCGTCCCGGGCCACCTGCCCCGACAGATGGACCGTGCGGCTCCCCGACGCCACGGCCATGTGGCGGTACATCTGCGGCGCCAGCAGGCCCGCGGGGTCGATCAGTTCGACGCTCATCCCGTCCTCCTCCATCGTCCCATGACGCTGCTATGTATAGCGCTGCCATGGCATCCTGGGCAAGTGCCGCGTACCGCCTCCCCTGCCGTGCGCGCCGCCCTCGTCGAGCGGGCGGCGGAGATGCTGGCCCGTCGCGAGCCGGTCACCCTGCGGGCGCTGGTCGAGGGCACCGGCGCGTCGACGATGGCCGTCTACACGCACTTCGGCGGGATGCCCGGGCTGTGGCGGGCGGTGCGCCAGGAGGGCTTCACCCGGCTGGCCGCCCGGCTGGCGACCGTGCCCAGGACCGAGGACCCGGTCCGGGACCTCGCCGCGCTCGGGGCGGCCTACGTCGCCAACGCCCTGGCCGGCCCGGCCCTCTACCGCGCGATGTTCGACGCCGCGGCCGACCTCGAGGACCCGGCGGCCGCGGACGCCTCCTTCCAGTCGCTCGTGGAGAGCGCGGCGCGGGCCCGCCGCGAGGGGCGGTTCGCGGCCGACAGCGACCCCGAGGCCGTCGCGACGCGGGTCTGGGCGGCCGGGCACGGGCTGGCCATGCTGGTGCTCACCGGCCCGCTGCCGGCCGAGGCGCTGGACGCGCACGCGCCGGCCATGGTCGCCGCCCTGTGCGTCGCCGCCGGGGACGACCCCGAGCGCGCCGGCCGGTCCGTGCGGGCCGGCTGGTCGCCGCCCGCCCGCTGAGGGGAGGAGATCCGTCCGGTCACGCGGGCGGATCTCCTCCCCTCAGGGGCGCAGGCTGATGGTCTCGCCGCGCACCACGGGGCGGAGCTCCCCCGGCACCTTGCGCTCGGCGACCTCCCGGACGAAGTCCCCCAGGGGCGAGGCGAACCGGTCGTAGTCGTCGTAGTGGACCGGCACGGTGACCGGCGGCTTCAACAGCTCGACGAGGTCGGCGCCCTGGCGGCCGTCCATGGTGACGGTGACGCCGAGCGCCTTGGTGCCGCCGAGGTGCGGGATGAGGACGTCGAGCGGGCCGCAGCGCTGCAGCACCTCGCCGAGCCACGGGCGGTAGAGGGTGTCGCCACTGATGTAGCCGCGCCACGACACCTCGCCGCCGCGGACCAGCTCCAGCACGCTGCCCATCACCGGCGGCAGCACCTTCGCCAGCGGTCCGGGACCGTGGACGCCGGGGACGGAGGTGATCCGCAGCGCCTCGCCGTCCCCGGTGAGCTCGTGTCGCTGCCAGGGCTCCAGGTCGAGGGTCTCCCGGAAGCCGCGGCGGTCCAGGGCCTTGGCCGCCGCCTGCGTGGTCACCACCGGCGTGTCCTTGTCGAGGGTGCGGGTGGCGATGCGGTCCCAGTGGTCGGCGTGCAGGTGCGACAGGACGATCGCGTCGAGCGCGGGCAGCTGGGTGGGCAGCAGTGCCGGCTCGGTGAGCCGCTTGGTCCACAGCCCCTTGCCGAGGTAGGCGCGCTGCCCGCGGTGCAGGAAGTTCGGGTCGGTGAGCAGGGTGAACCCGCCGATGCGCAGCAGGGTGGTGGCGTTCCCGCCGAAGGTGAGCGTGACGTCGGCGGGAGCGGGCTGGTCGACGGCCATGCCGGGCGACTACCCGGCCGGTGCCGGGACCTATCCCGCCGACCGGTGACGCCGCCGTGAGACCTGCGAACTCGTGGCCATCCGCGGCCGATCGCCACGAGTGCGCAGGACTCGGTGCGTGCCGCGGCGGTCGGTCGCCCGGAGGAGTGTGCCCCGCCCGGCTGGTAGACAGGGCGGGTGGCTGCCTCCCGCGACGTGGACGCGTCCTTCCTCGCCCTCCCGCTCTCCGCACTGACCGACGCGGCGCTCACCCGCGCGCTCGACCTCGGTTGCGAGCACGCCGACCTGCGGGTGGAGCGGATCCGCACCCAGACGATCAGTCTCCGCGACGCCCGCCTGGAGTCCCTGGCCGACGGTGAGGACCTCGGGCTCGCCGTGCGCGTGGTCCACGAGGGGACCTGGGGCTTCGCCGCCGGCGTCGTCCTCACCGCCGCGGAGGCCGTGCGGCTGGCGGAGGAGGCCGTCGCGGTGGCGCAGGTGTCCGCCGCGGTGAACAGCGACCGCGTGGAGCTCGCCCCCGAGCCGGTGTACGCCGACGCCGTCTACGTCTCCGACTACGACGTCGACCCGTTCGCGGTGCCCGACGCCGAGAAGACCGGGCTGCTCACCGAGCTGTCCGAGCAGCTGCTGGCCGCCGACGGGGTCGAGCACGTGCAGACCGGCTGCACGGTGGTCAAGGAGCAGAAGTACTACGCCGACACGGCCGGCACCCGCACGCGGCAGCAGCGGGTGCGCCTGCAGGCCGACCTCACCGCGCTCACCGTCGACCGGACCACCGGTGCCTTCGAGAGCATGCGCACCCTGGCGCCGCCGGTCGGGCGGGGCTGGGAGTACCTGACCGGCACCGGCTGGGACTGGCGCGGCGAGCTGGCCGAGATCCCCGAGCTGCTGCGGGAGAAGACCAAGGCCCCGTCGGTGCAGGCCGGCCGCTACGACCTGGTGGTCGACCCGTCGAACCTGTGGCTGACCATCCACGAGTCGATCGGCCACGCCACCGAGCTGGACCGGGCGCTCGGCTACGAGGCCGCCTACGCCGGGACCTCCTTCGCCACCGTCGACAAGCTCGGCACGCTGCAGTACGGCTCACCGGTCATGCACGTCACCGGCGACCGGACCGCGCCGCACGGGCTGTCCACGGTCGGGTGGGACGACGAGGGCGTCGCCGGCCAGCGCTGGGACGTCGTCCGGGACGGCGTGCTGGTCGGCTACCAGGTCGACCGGAACATGGCGCGCCTGCGGGGCCTGCCGCGGTCCAACGGCTGCGCCTTCGCCGACTCCTCCCAGCACGTGCCGATCCAGCGGATGGCCAACGTCTCGCTGCAGCCGGCGCCCGGGGGGCCCTCCACCGAGCAGGTCGTCGCCGGCGTCGAGCGCGGCATCTACGTCGTCGGTGACAAGAGCTGGTCGATCGACATGCAGCGGTACAACTTCCAGTTCACCGGCCAGCGGTTCTACAAGATCGAGAACGGCCGCCTCGCCGGGCAGCTCCGCGACGTGGCCTACCAGGCGACCACGACGGACTTCTGGGGGTCGATGGCCGTGGTCGGTGGTCCCCAGACCTACGTGCTCGGCGGTGCCCTCAACTGCGGCAAGGGCCAGCCCGGTCAGGTGGCCCCGGTGAGCCACGGCTGCCCGGTCGCCCTGTTCGAGAACGTCAACATCCTCAACACGGTGCAGGAGGCCGGCCGATGAGCTACCCGACACCGCAGGACGTCGTCGAGAAGGCGCTGGCCGCCTCCACCGCCGACGGGCAGGTCGCCTTCGTGGTGGAGAGCTCGCAGGCCAACCTCCGCTGGGCGGGCAACAGCCTGACCACGAACGGGTCCATGCGCTCGCGGCAGGTCGTCGTCGTCTCCTTCGTCGACGGCGGCGCGGGCATGGCGGCCGGCACCGTCGCGCGCACCGGCAACCCGGACGTCGAGGAGCTCGTCGCGGCGAGCGAGCAGGCCGCCCGCGACGCGGGCCCGGCCGAGGACGCCGTCCCGCTGGTCGCCGAGACCCCGCCCGGCTCGGGGGACTGGGACGCCGACCCCGCCGAGACCTCGATCGGCGTGTTCGCCGACTTCGCCCCCGCGCTGGGGCAGGCCTTCGGCGAGGCGCGCGGCCGCGACGAGCTGCTGTTCGGCTACGTCGAGCACGCCATGACCAGCACCTACCTGGGCACCTCGACCGGGCTGCGGCTGCGGCACGACCAGCCGTCCGGCCGCGTCGAGCTCAACGGCAAGAGCGCCGACATGAGCCGCTCGGTGTGGGCCGGCACCGGCACCCGTGACTTCACCGACGTCTCGGTGGAGGCGCTGGCCGCGGAGGTGGAGCGCAAGCTCGGCTGGTCCCGCCGCCGGGTCGACCTGCCGGCCGGGCGGTACGAGACGCTGCTGCCGCCGTCCGCGGTCAGCGACCTGATGATCTACGCCTACTGGACCATGGAGGCCCGCGACGCCGACGAGGGTCGCAACGTCTACGCCAAGGCCGGCGGCGGCAACCGGATCGGCGAGCGCCTCGCGGCGCTGCCGCTGACCCTGCGTAGCGACCCGTTCGAGCCCGGCCTCGAGGCCTGCCCGTTCCAGGTGGTGAGCGGCTCCTCCGGCGCCGCCTCGGTCTTCGACAACGGCATGGCCACGCCCGCGGTGGACTGGATCCGGGACGGCGTCCTGACCAACCTCATCCGTCCGCGGGCGTGGGCCCTCAAGACCACCGCGCCGGCCACCGCCGCGGTGGACAACCTCGTCCTCGAGGTCCCGGAGGCGACCGCGACCCAGGAGGAGATGGTGGCCGCCACCGAGCGCGGGCTGCTGCTCACCACGCTCTGGTACATCCGCGAGGTCGACCCGCAGACGCTGCTGCTCACCGGCCTGACCCGTGACGGCGTCTTCCTCGTCGAGGGCGGGGAGGTGACCGGCGCGGTGAACAACTTCCGGTTCAACGAGTCCCCGGTCGACCTGCTGGCGCGGATCACCCAGGCCGGCCGCACCGGGCGCACGCTGCCGCGGGAGTGGAACGACTGGTTCACCCGGGCGGCGATGCCCCCGGTGCGGGTGCCGGACTTCAACATGAGCAGCGTGTCGCCCGCCAGCTGACGCCCGCCGGGAGCATCGACCGCTCCGCCCCGCGCCGCGACGCGCCGGTGCACACCCCCGTC
Source organism: Geodermatophilus sp. SYSU D00697 (assembly GCF_054050175.1). Taxonomy (NCBI): domain Bacteria; kingdom Bacillati; phylum Actinomycetota; class Actinomycetes; order Geodermatophilales; family Geodermatophilaceae; genus Geodermatophilus; species Geodermatophilus sp. SYSU D00697. The sequence goes on along the minus strand of NZ_JBJGYV010000011.1, from coordinate 88,381 downwards.
CGTGGCGGTGTGCCAACCGGTTCGTCACATCGTTGTCATTTGATTCCCGTGACGCTCCGCGTCCAGCCCCCTACCGTGGGTGCAGCGAACGGGAAGCATCCACGACTACCCGGTCGCCGTACGACCGAGACGTGGCCCGAGCGGAACCGCTCGCCCGGCCGCACGCAGGCCCGGCCAGGGCGGGTGAGGGGGAGTCCGATGACCAGGGGTCAGAAGCCGTCGGTGTTCCAGGTGGGCCAGATCTGGGACGACGGGAGCACGGTCGTCGTGTCCGGCTGGGGCCTGGGCCTGTGCGCCTCCGCCTGCGCCTGCCACCGCGATCCCGTGGCCGGGCACCTCACCATCGACGAGGACCACGCCCACGGTCTGCTGGGCCTGGTCAGCCACCGCGACGGCGGCTGCGACTGCTGCGAGCCGTGGACCGCCGACGAGCTCTCCGGCATCCTCCGCGACCTGGAGATGGTCTCCGGCCTCGACGCCCAGGAGCCCCTCGCCGGCTGACGGGGGACCCCGCGCCTCCCGCCAGCCACCGGCTCGCGGCGGGTCCCTGCACGGGGACCGCCGCCGCGCGGTTGCCGGGGGTCGTACTCCGGGTAGGGCTGCCCCCATGCTGGGACGAGCCGCCCTCCGCGGAGCCCTCGCCGGGCTGGCCGGCACCGCGGCCATGACCCTCGGCGAGAAGGTCGAGCAGTCCGTCACCCACCGGCCGGACTCCTACGTACCCGCGCGCACCCTCACCGCGCTCACCACGCGACGCCGGCTCCCCGAGTCCGCACGCCCCCCGGTGCGCAACCACCTCATGCACTGGGGGACCGGCGCGGCCGTCGGAGCGCTGCGCGGCATCTGGGCGGCCAGTGGTCTGCGTGGCTGGCGCGCCTCGGCCTGGCACACCTCGGTGCGGCTGGCCACCGACCAGACCCTGGAGAACGCCACCGGCGTCGGCGCGCCGCCGTGGACCTGGTCCCGGCAGGACCAGGCCGTCGACATCGCCGCCAAGGCCCTCTACTCCTTCGTCACGGGCGCGGTCGCCGACCGGCTGGTCCCCCTCGCGCCGGACCGCACCCCGTCCGGCTCGGCCCCGCCGCGCCGCCGTTAGCCCCCGGGTCCGACAGGACCGACACCTCCCCGGGACACCGGAGCCCGCTGGGACGGGTGTGACTGCTGAGGCGTCACCCCCGCCTCGACCCCCGCGCGCCGCCCCCTACGAGCCGCAAACGCCTCCTTACGGTGCGTGCAGACGCGCTCGGAACACCGCCCACTTCCCGGGGCGGGGCGCGGCGAGAGGGGGCCGGCGATGCGGCGCGACCGGACGACGAGGCGACGCTGGCTCGGCGCCGCGCTCTCCCTGCCCGCCGCGGGGGTCGTCCTCCTCACCCCGGCTCCCGCGAGCGCCGAGCCCACGACCGCCGGGCCCACGACCGCCGCCGAGGCCGCGCGACTGGTCGCCGAGACCGGCCAACAGCTGAGCGTTCTCGACGAGCAGGTCCACCAGGCCGAGGTCACCGTGGCCGAGCAGCAGCGGGCCGCGGAGGACGCCGCGGCCGACGCAGCCCGGGCCCAGGCCGCCCTGGCCGCCTACGAGCCGCAGCTGCGCGCGATCGCGCAGAGCGCGGGGACCACCCAGTCGCGCATGGCGGCCTTCCTCACCGGGGACTCGGCGGACGACGTCGTCCAGCAGATGACCACGCTCGACGTCATCGCCGCCCACACCGAGGGGCTGATCTCCGAGGTCGCCGCCGTCCAGGACGCCGCCGAGCGGGCCCAGGCCGAGGCGGACGCCGCGGCGACCCAGGCCACCGCCGCGCTCGCGGAGCTGGAGCGCCAGCAGGGCGAGGTGCAGGCCCGGGTGGACGCCTACGAGGCCGACTTCAGCCGCCTGACCGCCGCCGAGCAGGCCGCGGTGACCACCCGGCTGGCCGGGCCGTCGCTGGCGGCGCCGTCCACGGCGTCGGTGGTGGCCGCCGCGCCGAGCGCGCAGGTCGCGGAGGTGCTCGAGGCCGCGCTCGCCCAGGTCGGCGACGACTACGTCTGGGGCGGGACCGGCCCCAACGGGTTCGACTGCTCCGGGCTGACCAGCTTCGCCTTCCGGGCGGCGGGGGTCTCCCTGCCGCACTCCAGCCGCGCCCAGTCGGGCATGGGGGCGGCGGTCTCCCGCAGCCAGCTCCAGCCCGGTGACCTGGTCTTCTTCGGCTCGCCCGTCTACCACGTGGGCATCTACGTCGGCGGCGGCAAGATGGTCCACGCGCGCACCTTCGGCCAGCCGGTCGCGGTGACCAGCGTCGACATGGGCGGCTACTCCGGCGCCCGCCGCATCCTGGGCCAGTAGGGCCTGCGGCCCTCCTGCAGGGTCCCGCCGCCGGCCCCGTCCAGAGGCTCGTCCCGCGCCTGCGAGAGACGAGGAGGACGGGGTCCTGCTCTGGTGGGGGGCAGGAGGGCCCTCCCTCAGTGGAGCCGGCGGCCCTCGGCGAGCAGTTGCACCAGGGCGCCGATCCGCTTCGCGCGGGTGGCCGGCGTCGCGGCCGTCGCCACGCGGTGGAGGACGGCGTAGCGGTTGCGCCCGTCGAGCGCGTCGAACTGCGCCTGCGCGGCCGGCTCGGCGGCGAGCGCGGCGGCGAGGTCGTCGGGCACCGTCGCCGAGGCCGGCCCCGCGTAGGCCCGCTCCCAGCGACCATCGGCCTTCGCCGCCTCGACCGCGGCCAGGCCCGCCGGGCGCATCCGGCCGGCCGCGGTCAGTGACTCGACCGCCGCGACGTTCTTCTGCGACCAGATGCTGCGCGGCCGGCGTGGGGTGATCCGCTGCAGGTAGGACGTGTCGTCGAGCCGCTGCGAGCGCCCGTCGATCCAGCCGAAGCACAGCACCGACTCGACCAGCTCGGCGTAGGTCACCGACGGCACGCCGGCGCCCTTCTTGGCCAGCTCCACGTACAGACCCGGCGCCGTGGCGTGCTCGGCCTCGAGCCAGGCCTCCAGGGCGGCCTGGTCGGGGAAGCGCAGCACGGGCAGGTCGGTCGGCAGCGTCACGGCGGGCATGGTGCCTCCGGGGGCCCCCGCCGTCCAGGGCAGTCGATCCGGTTCCGTAGCGTTCGGTGATCGACGTGCACGAGGAGGTGCCGGGATGAGCGGCGAGGTTCCTGCGACGGTGCAGGGCATCTACGACGAGGTGCTGCGGCGCAACCGCGGGGAGACGGAGTTCCTGCAGGCGGTGCGGGAGGTCCTCGAGTCCCTCGCCGTCGTGCTCGACCGGCACACCGAGTACACCGAGATGAAGACCGTCCAGCGCATCTGCGAGCCGGAGCGGCAGATCATCTTCCGCGTGCCGTGGCAGGACGACCGCGGCGAGGTGCACATCAACCGCGGTTTCCGCGTCGAGTTCAACTCCGCGCTCGGCCCCTACAAGGGCGGCCTGCGTTTCCACCCCTCGGTCAACCTGGGGATCGTCAAGTTCCTCGGCTTCGAGCAGGTGTTCAAGAACGCGCTGACCGGCATGCCCATCGGCGGCGGCAAGGGCGGCTCCGACTTCGACCCCAAGGGGCGGTCGGACGCCGAGGTCATGCGCTTCTGCCAGTCGTTCATGACCGAGCTCTACCGCCACCTCGGCGAGTACACCGACGTCCCGGCCGGGGACATCGGGGTGGGCACGCGGGAGATCGGGTACCTCTTCGGCCAGTACAAGCGGATCACCAACCGCTACGAGTCCGGCGTCGTCACCGGCAAGGGGCTGGGCTGGGGTGGCGCGCTGGTCCGCACCGAGGCCACCGGCTACGGAGCGGCCTTCTTCGCCGAGGCGATGATGGCGGCGGCCGGGGAGTCGTTCGACGGCAAGCGCGTGGTCGTCAGCGGCTCGGGCAACGTCGCCGTCTACGGCATCGAGAAGGTCCACCAGCGCGGCGGCACGGTGGTGGCCTGCTCCGACTCCGCCGGCTACGTCGTCGACGAGAAGGGCATCGACCTCGACGTCCTCAAGCAGGTCAAGGAGGTCGAGCGGGGCCGGGTGGCCGACTACGCCGACCGGGTGCCGTCGGCCGAGTACGTGCCCGGGGGCAGCGTCTGGGACGTCCCCTGTGACGTCGCCATCCCGAGCGCCACGCAGAACGAGCTGGACGGCGATGCCGCCGCCGTCCTCGTCCGCAACGGCTGCCGGTACGTGGTGGAGGGCGCCAACATGCCCACGACCCCCGAGGCGGTGCGCGTGTTCCGGGACGCCGGGACCGCCTTCGCCCCAGGCAAGGCCGCCAACGCTGGCGGGGTGGCGACCTCGGCGCTGGAGATGCAGCAGAACGCGTCGCGCGACCGCTGGACCTTCGAGCACACCGAGGCCCGGCTGGAGGAGATCATGCGGGACATCCACGCCCGCTGCCACGCCACGGCCGAGGAGTACGGGTCGCCCGGCGACCTGGTCCTCGGGGCCAACGTGGCCGGCTTCCTCCAGGTCGCGGAGGCCGTCCACGCCCACGGGCTGATCTGAGGAGGCCCCCCTTCCTCCCCGCCCTTCGCACGCTCAGGGCGGGGCCCGGATGGGGGCCGTTCCAGTACGTCACCAGGCTCGCGGCGGGCCCTTGCACGGGGCCCGCCGCGTCGGGCTCAGACCTCGGCGCGCAGCGCCTCGGCGGCCAGGGCGAGGGAGCGCATCTTGCCCGCGGCCGACCCCCGCGGCAGGTACTTCAGGCCGCAGTCGCTGGTGAGCACCAGCCGCGCGACGTCCACGTCGTCCAGGGCGCGGCGCACCCGGTCGGCCACGACCTCCGGCGTCTCGACCTCCGGCGTGGACAGGTCGAGGACGCCGAGGGCGATGCCCTTGCCCCGCAGCGGCCGCAGCTGGGCCGGGTCGAGGTGCGACTGGGCGGTCTCCACCGAGACGGTGTCGACCGGGGTGTCGGCCAGCTCCGGGAGGAAGGAGTAGCCCTCCGGCCGCTCGGACACCATCGCGGCGTACCCGAAGCACAGGTGCAGGTGCACCGGCCCGGGAGCGCCCTCCACGGCCCGCGTGACCGCCTCCGCGCCGTACTGGCGGGCGACCTCGGGCCGCGCCTGCAGCCACGGCTCGTCGATCTGCACGATGTCGGCCCCGGCGGCGAACAGGTCGGCGATCTCGGCGCGGACGACGTCGGCGTAGGCCAGGGCGAGGGCCCGGTCGTCGGCGTAGTGGTCGTTCTGCGCCTGCTGCGCCATGGTGAACGGCCCCGGAACGGTGATCTTGACCGTCCGGTCGGTGTGCGCGCGCAGGAAGCGGACGTCGTCGACCTGCACCGGCTCCCGGCGGGCGACGTCCCCGACCACCCGCGGCACCGGGATCTGCTTGCCGGACCGGTTCGTCACGTGACCCGGGCTGTCGAGGTCGAGCCCGTCGAGCGCGGTGGCGAAGTGGTTGGAGTAGGACTCCCGGCGGATCTCGCCGTCGGTGAGGATGTCCAGCCCCGCCTCCTCCTGCGACCGGATGGCCAGCAGCGTGGCGTCGTCCTGCGCCTCGGCGAGGAACTCCGGGGCCACCCGCCACAGCTCCTTCGCGCGGACCCGCGGGGGGAACTGATGGGCCAGCCGGTCGCGGTCGATCAGCCAGTCCGGCTGGGGGAGGCTCCCGACGATCGAGGTGGGCAGCAGCGGCAGGGACGCGGACATGCCGAGGAGTCTGCCGTGCGCCGCACCGGTGCGCCCGGGCCCCTCCTGTGCTGTGCTGACCTCGTGGCCGAGAACTACATCGCGCAACTGGAGTTCGGCTCCCCGAAGATCGACGACGACGCGTTCGTCGCCCCCACGGCGGTGGTCGTCGGGGCGGTCACGATGGGGCCGCGGTCGAGCATCTGGTACGGCGCGGTCGCCCGGGCCGACCACGAGGTCATCGAGATCGGTGAGGGGTCCAACGTGCAGGACGGCAGCACCCTGCACTCCGATCCGGGCTTCCCGCTGATCGTCGGCCGCGGCGTGACCGTCGGCCACCGCGTGGTGCTGCACGGCGCCCGGGTTGACGACGACGTCCTGGTCGGCATGGGCAGCGTCGTCATGAACGGCGCGCACATCGGCGCCGGGTCGATCGTCGCCGCGGGTGCGGTCGTCACCCAGGGCACCCGGGTGCCGCCGGGCTCGCTGGTCGCCGGCATCCCGGCGAAGGTGGTCCGGCAGACCACCGACGAGGACATGGCCCACATCCGCGGCAACGCGGCCAGCTACACCGAGCGGCTGCCCGCGGCGCGGAGGGTCCGGCCGGTGGTGCGCCAGCCGCTGCCGCCGGCGGGCGCGGTGCCGGGGGACGACTTCGCCGACTGAGGGCCCGGCGGTCAGGTGCCGAGGACGAGGACCCAGCGGTTGATCGGCCCCTGTCGCTCGTAGCGGACCTCGTCCACCGCGGCACGGACCAGCGACAGCCCCCGGCCGCGCTCGGCTCCTCCGGCGGGTGCCGGGCGCTCGAGGGCGCTGGGGTCGACCGGGGCGCCGTCGTCCTCGAACACGGCCCGCAGCCGCTGCGGGCTGCTGGACAGCCGGAGGGACACCCGAGCGGCGCCGGCAGCCACCGCGTGCTCGGCGATGTTCGCCGCGACCTCGGCCACCGCCGTCTCGAAGCGGATCCGGTCCCGCGTCCCGACGTCCGGCTCGTCGGCCCACAACCGGGCCAGCAGCGCGTGCACGGGCTCGAGCAGCTCCGGGCCGGCCGTGGACCGGAGCTGGTGGCTCGCCCCGCCCCTCACCTCAGTCGCCGGCGAAGGCGCTGGCGACGTCCGGGCGGGGCCGCAGCACCTTCCGGAGGTTGGTCAGCTCCAGCACGGCCTCGACCTGCTCGCCGGCCGCGGCGATGCGCAGGTCGCCACCGGCCTGACGGGCGGTCTTGAGTCCCGCGATCAGCGCTCCCAGCCCCGACGAGTCCATCGACTCGGTCCGGGAGAGGTCCACGACGATCCGCGGCGTCCCCCCGGCAACGAGCTCGCCCACCAGCGACCGCAGCCGGGGCGCAGCCACCATGTTGAGCCGGCCCACGGGCCGCACCACGCCGATGCCGCTGTCGGTGGTCTCGGTCTCGAACTCGGTCATGCGGCCGCCTCCGCGGGTCGCTCCTCGGGTCCGCGGTGGCGGACGGCCTTGATGATCACACTGAGGACGGCGAGGTCGAAGGCGACCCACACCAGGTTGACGGCCGTGCCCAGCCCCGACGCGGCACCGGTGGCCATCCGGACGGTCCCCACGACCGCGGCGGCCGACAGCAGCCCCATGACGGCCAGCTGCGGCCGGACGAGGTGCCACGGGCGCCGGGCGACCGACTGCCGCTCCTTCGGCGTCACCGCGAAGCCCAGGCTCCGGCCGAGGACCACGTTGCCGACGGCCGTGGTCACCGAGCGGATCCACACCGGGAACAGCGCGAGGGAGTACTGCTGCCCGCGCCAGCTCCGCTTGCCCCGGCCGATCAGGTAGAAGAGCAGCTGGTTGACCGCCAGGAACGGCAGAAGGCGGAGGAAGAAGTCGGCCGACAGGGCCTGCACCGGCAGGACCCCGCTGACCAGGTAGACGACCGGGGCGGCGAAGTAGACCACGGCCGCGAAGCCGGACAGGTAGCTCCACATCGTGGCCCAGTACATGAGCCGCTGGGCCACGGTGAGGCCGCGCTGCACCAGCGGGTTCTCCCGCAGCATCACCTGGACCGTGCCCTGGGCCCACCGCAGCCGCTGGGTGAGCATGGTGCCGAGGTCCTCCGGCGCCAGTCCCAGGGCCAGCGTCTCGTGGTGGTAGACGGTGCGCCAGCCCAGCGCGTGCAGCCGCATGCAGGTCGCCATGTCCTCGGTCACCGAGATGGTCGCCATCGGCATGAGCGGCTGGGCCTCGTCGTCCCGGTCCACGTCGATGGCCCGCACCAGCGTGCGCACCGTCTCGACGGCACCGAGTGGTGACCAGTCCCGGTGCGCCAGCCGGCTCAGCGCCGCCCGGTCCAGCTCGGCCGGGCCGCCCTCCTCCGCGTCCAGCTCCGCGGAGAGGGCGGCGATCTCGGCGAGGTCGGTCTCCAGCGCGGTGACGTCCGCGTCGACCAGGCGGCGGCCGGCCTCGTCGACGCGCTTCTGGAACCCGTACGTCACATCGGCCAGGGCCGCGCCGGCGCGCAGCTCCGCGCGGGCCTGGGCCACGGCCTCGGCGACCGCGTCGAGGGCCGCGCGCGCGGCGACCTGCGTCGGGTCGAGGCGCCTGCGGGCCCGGGCGAGCACCCGGTCCGCGGTCCGGAGCGTGCGGGCGACAGCCACCTCCACCTCGGTCACGTACCGGGAGACGCCCAGCTGCATGAGCGCCTCGCGGCGGAGGACCGCGTTCGAGCCGCAGAAGAAGGCGGCGTTCCAGCCGTCCTTGCCCTGCTGGATCGGGCCGTAGAACAGCGGCGCCTGGCTGCCGAACGGGTCGTCGTCGGGCACGTTGACGAACACCTGCGGCGTCTGCACGAGGGCCGTCTGCGGGTCGCGGAAGTAGCCGAGGGTGCGGTCGAGGATCGCCGGGTCGGGGACCTGGTCGGCGTCGAGGACCAGGATGAACTCGCCGTCGGTGCTCATCAGGGCGTTGTTCAGGTTCCCCGCCTTGGCGTGCCGCTGGCGGCCCGCCCACTCCGCCGAGCGGGTGATGACCCCGATGCCGGCGGCCTCGGCCCGCTCACGCAGCTCGGGGCGGGCGCCGTCGTCGAGGATCCACGTCCGGTGCGGGTGGCGGATCCGCTGCGCCGCCTCCGCCGTGGCCATCACCAGGTCGAGGGGTTCGTTGTAGGTGGTGATGAAGACGTCGACGGTCGCGCCGTCGGGCGGCGGCGGAGGCTCGCGCCGCCGGCGCAGCCGCCACATGGTGAGGCCGAAGAGCAGCGAGTCGACGAGGCTGTAGGTCTCCGCGAGGACCAGGGGCACGGCGATCCACCAGGCCGACCAGTTGACGCTCTCCAGCCACCGCCACACCACGTAGTCCACGCCGAGGACCGCGGTGAGCAGGACCAGCACCCGGAGGCCGAACAGCCGCGGGGTCAGCGGCACGCGGGGGGACAGCGCGGCGGCGACCTCGCGGTCGGCCAGCGGGCGGACCGAGCTGGCACCCGGCCCGGTCCAGGCCGTCCGGCGGTGGCGGCTCACGGCGCCGCCTGCCGTCGCACGGCCACCGCCGTCACGTCGTCCAGGGGCGCGGCCGCCGACGCCAGCGCCCGGACGGCCCGCAACAGGTCGTCCGGTTCGGGGTGGTCCTCGAGCAGTCGGCCCACCTCGCCGAGGGCCTCGTGGGTGCCGCCGAGGACGTCGAGGAGCCCGTCGCTGAAGCACAGGAGGCTGTCACCCGGCTCCAGCACCACCTCGTGCTCAGCCCACTCCTGTTCGGCGTCGATGCCGAGGGGGAGGTCGGCACCGGCCAGGCGCACGACACCGCCACCCGCGCGCCGCAGCAGGGTCATCCCGTGGCCGGCGTCGCCGTACCGGACCCGCCCGCTCGCGGCGTCGAGACGGGCGTGGAAGGCCGTGACGAAGGAACCCGTGCGGGTCAGGTCGGGGAGCAGCACCCGGTTCGCCGCGGTGAGGAGCTCGCCCTCCGAGCGGTGGCCGCCCGGCGGTGCGGCCTCGCACACGACCGAACGCAGCACCGCCCGGACGCTCGCCATGAGGATGGCGGCGCCGGCGCCCTTGCCCATGACGTCGGCGACGGTCAGGACGAGGTCGCCGTCGACCACGTCGTGGTCGAAGAGGTCACCGCCGACGGCGGAGGCGGGCTGGCAGGAGCCGGCCACCGCGTAGCCCGGGACGTCCGGCGGCCGGGCCGGCAGCAGTGCCCGCTGGACCTCCCGGGCGCGGTCCATCTCGACCGAGCGGGCGAGCTCGAACTCGGTCCACCCCGCCAGCTCCTCGAGAGCGGCGACCTGCTCGTCGGTGAAGGCCCGGGGGCGGACGTCGAACAGGCAGAGGGTGCCCACGGTGAGCCCGCCGGGTCCGGTCAGCGGCTGCCCGGCGTAGAAGCGCACGTGCGGCGGACCGACGACCGCCGGACTGCCGGCGAACCGCGGGTCGAGGGCGGCGTCGGGGACGACGTGCACCCTCCCGAGGGCCATCGTGCGGTCGCAGAAGGACGCCTGTCGGTCCGCGCGCCCGCCGGGGAACCCCTGCGCGGACTTGAACCACAGCGAGTGCTCGTCGATGAGCGTGATGGTCGCGATGGGGACGTCGAAGACCCGCTGCGCCAGCCGGGTGATGCGGTCGAAGCGCTCCTCGGGGCCGGTCCCGAGCAGCTGCAGCCGCTCCAGCGCCCGCAGGCGCCGGGCCTCCGCGGGATCGGTCGGCTGGGCCGCCCGGGCGTCGGAGCGGGTCGGCGCGGCGGTCACCGGCCCGCCAGCCGGCGTCCGGCGAGGGCGCTCCGCATGGCGTCCGCGCCGGCCGGGCTGCTGGCGATCCGCCAGTCGGCCTCCTTGGCGTGGTCGAACCACACGAACGCCGCGACGTCGGGCTGCTCGTCGAGCCAGGCGACCAGGTCGCGGATCCAGGCGGCCTTGTCCCCGCCCTCTTCGGCCGAGGCCACCTCCGCGATGGTGATGGGGACCCCCGGTGCGAGGCCACGCAGTTCCTCGACGCTGTCGGCGAAGAGCTCCTCGGGCTCCTGCCAGGCGTGGCCGGGTCTGCTCGTCCCCCAGTTGTAGCCGTCCAGAGCCACCTGGTCGACGTAGCGAGCCCCCGGCCAGGTCACGGACAGTGGCGACGACCCCGCAAAAGAGACGTTCGGGTTCCACACGAACTGCACGTTTCCCGCCCGACGGGCCTCGAACACCTCCGTGACGTGACGGAACGCTGCGATGTGGTCGGCCGCGGTGGTGCCACCCACCCCGACCGCCCACGGGTACCAGTCCCCGTTCTGTTCGTGGGCGAAGCGCAGCAGCACCGGGCGTCCCCAGTCGCGCAGCGCGTCGGCCCACTGCCGGAGGTACGCGTCATGGGCACCCGCTGCGATGTCGGCCATCGAGAAGACCCGGTTCCCGGGATCGTCGGCGTCCCACGGCTCCCAGGTGACGACGGGAGTGGCCCCTCGTGCGGCGATGGCGTCCAGGTCGCCGACCGGGGGTGCAGCGGTGAAGTCGACGTAGACCACGACCAGGGAGGGTCGTTCCCCGGTGGCGGCCTCGACCGCGTCCAGCTCGCCGGTCGCCCGCGCCCCGCCGGGTGTGGTGACCCCGAAGGCGAGGGGCTCGGTGCGCTCGGGTGCGTCGCCCGTCGCGGCGGTCAGCACGGCGGCGCCGACCGTGGCCCCGACCGTGGCCCCGACGAGGAGCCCCCACCAGGGTCGGATGCGGGTCCCCACGACCTGGCGCAACGAGCGCCGGTCCGATCGGTCGCGCACTGTCGGGTGATCAGGTCCGCAGGAGTTCCCGCACGAGCGCGCCGACGGCGTCGATCTCGATGAGGAACCCGTCGTGCCCGTACGGCGAGGAGAGGACCCGCAGCGGCACGCCCAGCCCCTCGGCCACCTCCTCCTGCTGCCCCAGTGGGTAGAGCCGGTCGCTGTCGACGCCGGCGACGACAGCGCGTGCGGTCACCCGCGACAGCGCGGCCGCGATCCCGCCGCGTCCCCGGCCGACGTCCCAGGAGTTCATGGCCTCGGTCAGCACCACGTAGCTGCCCGGGTCGAACCGGCGGGCCAGCTTGGTCGCGTGGTGGTCGAGGTAGGAGGCGACGGCGTAGCGGCCGTCGTCCTGGACGACCGTGCCGAACCGCTCGTCGAGCTCCCCGGGGCTGCGGTAGGTGAGGTGGGCGATCCGGCGGGCCACCCCCAGCCCCGCCACGGGGCCGGGACCGGGCAGGTAGTCCCCGCCGGCCCAGGCCGGGTCGGCGAGGATCGCCGCCTGCTGGGTGGTCTGCGTGCCCAGCTGGTCGGCGCTCACCGCGGCGGCCGAGGCGAGGAAGAACAGCGCGTCCACCCGCTCGGGCAGCGCCACGGCCCACTCCAGCGCCCGCATCCCGCCCATCGAGCCGCCGAGCACCGCCGCCCAGCGGTCGATGCCCAGGGAGTCGGCGAGCGCCGCCTCCACCCGCACCTGGTCGTGCACGGTGACGGCCGGGAAGCGGGAGCCGTGGGGGGCGCCGTCCGGCGCGGGGGACGAGGGTCCCGTCGTCCCCTGGCAGCCGCCGAGCACGTTGGCGCAGACGACGAAGAACCGGTCGGTGTCCAGCGGCGCCCCGGGCCCGACCAGCCCGTCCCACCACCCCGGCGTCGGGTGGCCGGGCCCGGCGGGGCCGGCGACGTGGCTGTCGCCGGTGAGCGCGTGCTCCACCAGGACGGCGTTGCCGCCGTCGGGCGCGAGCGTCCCCCAGGTCTCGTAGGCGACCCGCACCGCCGGCAGCTGCCCGCCGTGTTCCAGCAGGAACGGCCCGGGCAGGGAGAGGAAGAGCCGGTCGCCGACCGGGTCCCCCTCCCGCCAGCCCCCGGGGCGGAGCGGGGCCCAGGACGCGACCCGGGCCCCGCCCACCTCAGGCCTCCTTGGCCGCGCGGAAGCCGGCCTCCAGGTCGGCGAGGATGTCGTCGATCCCCTCGAGGCCGACGGCCAGCCGCACCAGTCCGGGGGTGACGCCGGTGGTCAGCTGCTCCTCGGGGGTCAGCTGGGAGTGCGTCGTCGACGCCGGGTGGATCACCAGGCTGCGGACGTCGCCGATGTTGGCCACGTGGCTGTGCAGCTCCAGCGCGTCGACGAAGCGCTTGCCGGCCTCCACCCCGCCGCGCAGCTCGAAGGTGAGGACGGCGCCGGCGCCACGCGGTGCGTACTTCTGCTGCGCCGCGTGCCAGGGGGACGACGGCAGCCCGGGGTAGTTCACCCGGTCGACCGCGTCGTGGCCCTCGAGGAACTCCGCGACCCGCTGGGCGTTGGCCACGTGCCGCTCCATGCGCAGCGACAGGGTCTCGATGCCCTGGACCACCAGGAAGGCGTTGAACGGGGAGATGGCCGGGCCGAGGTCGCGCAGCAGCTGCACGCGCGCCTTGAGCGCGTAGGCCGGGGCGCCCAGGTCGGCGTAGACGACGCCGTGGTAGGTGGGGTCGGGCTCGGTGAAGCCGGGGAACTTCCCGTTCCGCCAGTCGAAGTTGCCCGAGTCGACGATCAGGCCGGCGATCGCGGTGCCGTGACCGCCCAGGTACTTGGTCGCCGAGTGGACGACGACGTCGGCGCCGAACTCGATCGGCCGGATCAGGTAGGGCGTGGCGATGGTGTTGTCGACGATCAGCGGGACGCCGTTGCGGTGGGCCACCTCCGCCACCGCGCTGGTGTCGAGCACGTCGCCCTTCGGGTTGCCGATCGACTCGGCGTAGAAGGCCTTGGTGTTCTCCTGCACCAGCGACTGCCAGTTCTCCGGGTCGTCGGGGTCCTCGACGAAGGAGACGCTGACCCCGAGCTTCGGCAGCGAGTGGTGCAGCAGGTTGTACGTGCCGCCGTACAGGGAGGCGGAGGCGACGACGTGGCTGCCGGCCTCGGCGATGTTGAGGATCGCGAGGGTCTCGGCGGCCTGCCCGCTGGAGACGGCCAGCGCCGCGACGCCGCCCTCCAGCGAGGCGACGCGCTGCTCCAGCGCGTCCTGCGTCGGGTTCATGATCCGGGTGTAGATGTTGCCCATCTCGGCCAGCGCGAACAGGTCGGCGGCGTGCTGGGCGTCGCGGAACTGGTAGCTCGTCGTCGCGTAGATCGGCAGGGCGCGGGCGCCGGTCGTCGGGTCCGGGCTCGTACCGGCGTGGATCTGCCGGGTCTCGAAGCTCCAGCTCTGCGGGTCGGTCATGCGCCGGTCTCCTCTCGTCGGGAGACCCCGCGGCGCACGGGGACCTCCGTCCTTGCCGGACGGCGGGCGCCGTCCGGCCGGCTCTTCCCCTGGAGCACCTCGGACGGAGTCGAGGTTGCCGGGCAGCCAGCCAGGTGCTTTGCACTGCCTCTCGTGAGCCAGGCGTGATCCTAGGCAGGTCGCGTCGGCGGGGGAGACGCCCCCCACCTGTGCGAGCGCCCGGCCGGCCCCCGGCCACCAGGGCGGTCCCGCGGCGGTCCGGCAGGCTGGCGCCGTGCGCGCACTCGTCTTCGACACCTTCGGCGGCCCGCTGACCGTGCGGGAGGTGCCCGATCCCGACCCAGCCCCGGACGGCGTCGTCGTCCGGGTCGGTGCCAGCGGGATCTGCCGCAGCGACTGGCACGCCTGGCAGGGCCACGACCCCGACGTCGTCCTGCCGCACGTGCCCGGGCACGAGCTGGCCGGCACGGTGGCCGCGGTCGGTGCCGGCGTCCGCCGGTGGCGGGTGGGGGACCGGGTCACCGTGCCCTTCGTCAACGCCTGCGGCCGGTGCGCCCAGTGCGCCGCCGGGGACCACCAGGTCTGCCCGCGCCAGACCCAGCCCGGCTCCACCTCCTGGGGCTCGCTGGCCGAGCACGTCGCGCTGGACGCCGCCGACGTCAACCTGGTGGGACTGCCCGACGCGCTCGACGAGGCGACCGCGGCGAGCCTGGGCTGCCGGTACGCCACGGCCTTCCGGGCGGTCGTGCAGGTCGGCGCGGTGCGCCCCGGCGAGTGGGTGGCCGTGCACGGCTGCGGCGGCGTGGGGCTCTCCGCGGTCCAGGTCGCCGCCGCCGCGGGTGCCCGCGTGGTCGCCGTCGACGTCTCCGCGGGAGCCCTGGAGCTCGCGCTCCAGCTGGGCGCGGAGTCCGCGGTGGACGGCGGAGGGGACGTCGTGGCGGCGGTCGCGGAGCTGACCGGCGGCGGGGCGCACGTCTCCCTCGACGCGCTCGGCGCCGCGGTCACCTGCGAGAACTCGGTCCGCTGCCTGCGCCCGCGGGGCCGGCACGTGCAGGTCGGGCTGCTGCCACCGGCCCAGGGGAGGCCCGCGGTGCCGATGGAGCGGGTGATCGCCCTGGAGCTGCAGGTTCTGGGCAGCCACGGCATGGCCGCGCACGCCTACCCCGGGCTGCTGGGCCTCATCGCGGCCGGGCGGCTGGCCCCGCAGCGGCTGGTCACCCGGGAGCTGACCCTCGACGACGCCGGGGCGGCGCTGGCCGAGGTCGGCCGCACCCCCGGCGTCGCGGTGGTGACGTCGTGGTGAGGCCGTGGCTCAGAGCACCTTGGACAGGAACGCCTGGCAGCGCGGGTGCCGCGGGTCGGTGAGCACCCGCCGGGGGTCGCCGGCCTCCAGCACCACGCCCTCGTCCATGAAGACCAGCGTGTCGCCGACCTCGCGCGCGAAGCCCATCTCGTGGGTGACGACGACCATCGTCATCCCCGACTCGGCCAGGCCGCGCATGACGTCGAGGACCTCCCCCACCAGCTCCGGGTCCAGCGCGGACGTCGGCTCGTCGAAGAGCATGAGCTTGGGCTCCATCGCCAGCGCCCGGGCGATCGCCACCCGCTGCTGCTGCCCGCCGGAGAGCTGGTTCGGGTAGTTGTGCACCCGCTCGCCGAGCCCGACCCGCTCCAGCAGCTCGATGCCCCGCTGCCGCGCCGTCTCCTTGCGCACGCCCTTCACCCGCGTCGGCGCCTCGACGACGTTCTCCAGCGCCGTCATGTGCGGGAAGAGGTTGAACCGCTGGAACACCATGCCGATGTCCCGGCGCTGCGCGGCGACCTCCCTGTCCCGGAGCTCGTGCAGCTTGCCGCCGCGCTCGCGGTAGCCCACGAGCTGACCGTCGACCCACAGCCGTCCGGCGTCGATCTTCTCCAGGTGGTTGATGCAGCGCAGGAACGTCGACTTGCCCGAGCCGGACGGGCCGATGACGCAGACCACCTCGCCCGGGGCGACCTCGAGGTCGATGCCCCGGAGCACCTCGACGGAGCCGAAGGACTTGTGCACCCCCTCGGCCCGGACCATGGCCTGCCCGTCGCCGGTCACTTCGAGCTCCCCACGTCGGCCGCCCGGCGGGCGGCGCGCTGTGCCCGGGTCTCCCGCGAGCCGACGCCCCGGCTGAACCGCCGCTCCAGGAAGTACTGGCCGACCATGAGCAGGCTGGCCAGGGCCACGTACCAGAGGATCGAGGCGACGGCCATCGGGATGATCTGGAAGGTGCGGCTGCCGATGGCCCGCAGCTGGAAGTTCAGCTCCGCGCTCACCGGGACGGCGATGAGCAGGGAGGTGTCCTTGAGCATGGCGATCGTCTCGTTGCCGGTCGGCGGGATGATCACCCGCATCGCCTGCGGCAGCACGATCCGGCGCAGGGTCGTGCTCCGGCTCATGCCCAGCGCGCTGGCCGCCTCGGCCTGGCCGGGGTCGACCGACTGGATGCCGGCCCGCACGATCTCGGCCATGTAGGCGCCCTCGGACAGCGCCAGCCCGATCAGGCCGGCCACGAAGCCGGTGAAGATCTGGTTGCCGTCCAGGCCGAACAGCCGCAGGTCCGCGTCGAAGCCGAACAGGTCCATCAGCTGCCGGTCGAAGGGGAAACCGAACTCGTAGGTCGCGTAGAGGGCGCCGAGGTTGGCGACGAAGAACAGCAGCACGATCCGCGGGATGGCGCGGAAGATCCAGATGTAGGTCCAGGCCGCGCCGGACACGACCGGGTTCGGCGAGAGCCGCATGACCGCCAGGACGATGCCCAGCACGACGCCCAGCAGCATCGCCAGCACGGTCATGACCAGCGTCGTCCGGGCCCCGCGGAGCACCGGCGGGCTGAACATGTTGTCGAACATGAAGCCCCACTGGAACACCGGGTTGGTGACCAGCATGTGGACGAACATCGCCGCCAGCACCGCGATGACGGCGGTGGCGATCCAGCGGCCGGGGTGCCGGACCGGCACCGCCCGGATCTGCTCGGGCGGTGCCGGCCGGGCCGTCGTGTCGGCGGCCATGACGGGGGCTCCGGGTCAGCCGACGGTGGGGTTCACCGTCGGGTCGTCGATGGCGCCGTCCTCGACGCCCCACCGCGAGAGCACCTCGGTGTAGGTGCCGTCGTCGATGAGCGCCTGGACGGCGTCGGCGACCGCCTGGGCGAAGTCGGCCTGGTCCTGGGCCACCACGTAGCCGTAGGGGGCGGCGTCGTAGATGTCGCCGAGCAGTTCGAGCTGGCCGTTGGTCTGCTGCACGGCGTAGGCCATGATCGGGGAGTCGGCGAGGCCGGCGACCGCGGCGCCGGAGACGATCGCCGCGGTGGCGTCGCTCTGCAGGTCGTACTGGTTGATCGTGATCGGCTCCTCGCCGGCGGCCTCGCAGGCGTCCGACCGGGCGGTGAGGTCCTCGACCTGCACGGTGGCCTTCTGGACGGCGATGGTCAGCCCGCAGGCGTTGTCCGGGTCGACCCCCTCGGGGTTGCCGGCCTTGGTCGCCCACTGGGTGCCGGCCTCGTAGTAGCTGACCATGTTGGCCTGCTGCAGCCGCTCGGGGTTGATCGTGAACGACGAGACGCCCGCCTCGTAGCGGCCCGAACCCACCCCGGCGATGATCGAGTCGAAGGGGGCGGTCTCGAACTGCGCCTCCAGGCCCAGCTTCTGCGCGACGAGGGTGAACAGGTCGACGTCGAAGCCGATGATCGTCTCGCCGTCCTCGGCGATGAACTCGTTGGGTGCGTAGCTCGTGTCGCTGCCCACGGTGATCACGCCGTCCTCCGCGACCGCCGGGGGCACCCGGTCGGCCAGCGCCTGGTCGGCCTCGACGCTGGGCAGGGGCTCGCTGGTCGCCGCCGCGTCCCCGCTCCCGCCGCCTCCGCCGCTCCCGGCGTCACCGCCGGAGTCGTCCCCGCACCCGGCGAGGACGAGCGTGAGGCCGGCGGCGGCAGCGACTGCCGCCCGTCCGCGCCGGGACAGGTGTCGGATGGCCACGGGGTGTCTCCCTCCACGGGCACCTGGGTGTTCGAGGTGCGGGCTGATCGAGGTGCGGGGCTGTTCGAGGTGCGGGGTGTTCGAGGTGCGGGGTGCTGATCCTGCCCTGCTCGGCGCGGGCGTGGCGCGGCGAGGCCCCTTGCGGAGGACGGTGCGTGGGCCCGGTCACGGCCCGGTGGTGGCGGTCGGGACCGGGCGGCCCGTCGGGGCGGGCGCCTCCGTGGTCTCCGGTTCGTCCGGGGCCGTCGTCGGCTCGTCCTCCTCGGTCGTCGGCTCGGGCTCCTCCTCCTGCTGCTGCCGCGGCGCCTGCTGCGACGTCGTGGCCGGTGCCGAGGGGGTCCGGGACGGGGTCGTGGTCGGGGTGTCCGGCTCGGGAGTGGGCTCGCTGGTCTCCGTCGGCTCGGAGGTCTCCGTCGGCACCGTGGTCTCGGTGGTCTCGGTGGGCCGGGACTCCTCCGGTGCCGGCACGCTGGTGCCGCCGGCCGGGTCGACGGAGGTCGAGGCGGTCGTCTCGGGCCGCACGTAGAGGTACAGCGTGCCGATCGCGAGGAACAGGACGGCGAGGACGGCGGTCGAGGTGCGCGCCCGGCCGAGGTGGTGGGGCACCGCCGACCACCACCGCTGCCGGAGCCCCGGGGGCGGTGCCGTGCTCACCGCGGGCGCCTGCCCCGTGCTCAGCGTGGGCATCTGGCGGGTGCCCTCCTGGCCGTCGCTGTGCCGCGGGGTCATCGGACACCGTCCCCACCGGCGCCGGAGAGCTCGCCCGACGGTGCGCTCGCGGTCGGTGCGGGCAGGTTCATGCCCTCGCGGTGGAACGCCAGCACGATGCGGGCGCGCAGGTCGCGGCCGACCTCGAACTGCTTGCCGGGCAGCGTGCGGGCGACCATCCGGACGTTGACCTGCTCGAGGTCGAGGGTCTCCACGCCCATGACGCTGGGCGGGTCGAGCAGCAGGGGGCGCATCCGCTGGTCGCGGAAGGCCTCGGCGCCCACCTCGCGGAGGATCTCGTTGACCCGGTTGACGTCCATGGACGTCGGCACCGGGACGTCGATGACCGCGCGGGCCCAGTCGCGCGAGAGGTTCGTGACCTTGACGATCTGCCCGTTCGGCAGGGTGATCACCTCGCCGTTGGGGGAGCGCAGCCGGGTGACGCGGAGGGTGACGTCCTCGATGGTCCCGGTGGCCTCGTCGCCGCCGCCGACCACCTGGATCGCGACGACGTCCCCGAAGCCGTACTGCCGCTCGGTGATGATGAAGAAGCCCGCCAGCACGTCCCCGACGATCCGCTGGGCGCCGAAGCCCAGCCCGACGCCGAGCACGGTCGCGGGGGCGACGAGGCCGCCGATGGGGATGCCGGCGCGGTCCAGGACGAAGAACACCGCGATCGCGTAGATCAGCACGATCAGCGTCCAGGTGATCACCTGGGTCAGCGAGTGCCGGTGCTTGGCCGCCTCGGAGCGGACCAGCGCGTCGCCGCCGGTGGCCCGGGCGTCGATCTGGGAGGTGATCCGCTCCCCGACCCAGGCGACGAAGCGGGCCATCAGCACCGAGCCGAGGACGATGAGGACGATCTCCAGCCCGCGGCCGGCGAGCCAGGTGAGCAGTGTGTCGAGTGGTGCCATCAGGCTCCAGCCTCCCCAAGCGCGGGCGGCCGCGCCAACCCGCCCCCGCTCAACGTGACTCGACGAACAGTGACTGCGCGGAGCGGCCGATCGGGCCGGTGGTGTCGTAGAGGTCGGCGAAGCACTGCGCCGCGCCGGCCGGCCCGATCGTCGTGGCCGCGTCCAGGCCCAGCCAGTCGCCGGACGGCGGGCGGACCAGCGCGACGGTGAGGTCGACGTTGGCGAACGTGGCCCGGGTCCAGTCCAGGACGGCGGAGACGCCGCTGGCCGCGTCGGTCATCACCAGCAGGTGCTGCAGCGGCGTCATCGGCTCGCCGTCGACCAGCGTGCACAGCGGCCGGGTCCACGCCGCCGCAGGGCCGGGGGCGTTGAACGAGCCCGAGGCGAACCGCCACTCCAGGGCCCGGTGGTAGGCGACGTCGGTGGCGAAGAAGTCCGCGGTCTCCGCGCGGCTCGCCTCCGGGCCCGGGATGGCGGGGGCGGGCTGGGGCGTGGCGGCGGACTCCCCGGCGCGCATCCGCCAGGCGGTCAGGCGCATGAGCGGCCGGGTCGGGTCACCGGCGGTCAGCGCGGCCTCCACCAGCTCGATCCGCCGTCCCGGGCGCAGCACCCGCGCGCTCACCGCGACCGGCCCCACCGGGACCGGGGCGAGGATGTCGAAGGCCAGCCGCACGGTCTGGCCGCCGGCGATCCCGCCGGCCCGCTCGGCCTCGCGGGCCAGCAGCGCCGCGGGCGGGCCGGCGTGCTGCAGGCCGGGGTCCCAGGGGCCGATGGTCAGGGCGGTGGCCCGGTACCCGCCGTCGACGGGCTCGTACAGCGCTGCGGGCAGGTCCGGCGTCGGCAGGTCCATGCGGGCAGTGTCGCCGCCGGCCCCGGCGGCGGTGCGCCCGGGCGGCCGGCCGCGCCTCGCCCGCCGGCGCCCGCGCGGCCGTCAGCTGCCGGTGCGGCGGGTCTCCCAGACGGCGAAGGCCGCCCACGCCGCGGCCGCGCCCGCGGTGACGATCCACAGCCAGCGCAGGTCGCCGGCGGGGTTGGAGAGCGCCAGCAGGACCGCGACGACGAACACCGCGCCGGCCAGGGGTGGCAGGCGCAACAGCTGCGCGAGCGTGTCCGGACCGGGGATGGTGAGGAACACCACGATCGCCGCGACGAGCAGGAAGCCGCAGAGCCCGCCGAGGAACAGTGCCGTGACCCCGTACTGGGCGGGCAGCACGAGCGAGCCCAGGACGCCGAGGACGGCGCCCACCCCCAGCCAGACCAGCAGTTTCCGGCGTCGGGACGACCACGGGGGCCGGGTCTCGGTCACGGTGCTGTCCTCCCCGGCTCCATCAGCGGCACCTCGGGGGTGTGCCCGGGCGGCGGAGGGGGCACACAGCCGCTGACCGCCCTGTGGCGGCGTCGCTCAGATCACGGCGAGTTTGCACCCACCGACCCGCGTGCGGACGGTGGAGGGGTTGCCGACTGCCTCCTCGGGGGGCGGCGGCACGTCCGTCGTCGATCCAGAGGAGGAGCGCCGAACCCGGCGCCGCGCACACCGTGACGAGAACACCCGCACCACCACGCCAGTCCGCCGACACCGGGACCCACCCGGCCGTCGCCCCACCGCCCCCGCTGGCCGCCGACCGCGGTGGCTCCCTGGACCGCCTCGTGTTCGGCGTCGCCGCCGTCCTCGCCCTGGCCTTCGTCGCCTGGGGCTTCTGGAGCCCGCAGGGGCTCGGCACGGCCAGCGGCACCGCCCTGGAGTGGGTGGAGACCAACCTCGGCTGGCTGTTCGTGCTGCTCGCGTCGGCCTTCGTCGTCTTCGTGCTGTGGCTGGCGGCCGGGAAGTACGGCCGGATCCCGCTGGGCCGGGACGACGAGGCGCCGGAGTTCCGCACGGTCTCCTGGGTCGCGATGATGTTCAGCGCCGGCATGGGGATCGGGCTGATGTTCTTCGGCGTCAGCGAACCGCTGAGCCACTACGTCTCCCCGCCGCCGCGGACCGTGGCCGCCGAGACGCCCGAGGCCGCGCAGACGGCCATGGCCACCACGCTGTTCCACTGGTCGCTGCACCCCTGGGCGATCTACGCCGTGGTCGGGCTGGCCATCGCCTACGGCACGTTCCGTCGCGGGCGCCGGCAGCTGATCAGCGCGGCCTTCGCCCCGCTGTTCGGCACCCGCCGAACCGAGGGGTGGGCCGGGAAGGTCATCGACGTGCTGGCCATCTTCGCCACGCTCTTCGGCTCGGCGGCCTCGCTCGGCCTGGGCGCGCTGCAGATCGGCAGCGGCGTGGAGATCCTCGGCTGGGCGGGGAGCGTGGGCAACGGCGCCCTGGTGGTGATCATCGCGGTCCTCACCGCCGCCTTCGTCGTGTCGGCGGTCTCCGGCATCGCCAAGGGCATCCAGTGGCTGGCCAACACCAACATGGTGCTGGCCCTCGTCCTGGCCGCGTTCGTGTTCGTCGTCGGCCCGACGGTGTTCATCCTCAACCTGCTGCCGGCCACGATCGGCAACTACTTCTCCGACCTGGGGCAGATGGCCGCCCGGACCGAGGCCAGCGGCGGGGACGCCACGGCCGCCTGGCTGCGCGGCTGGACGGTCTTCTACTGGGCCTGGTGGATCAGCTGGACGCCCTTCGTCGGGCTGTTCATCGCCCGGATCAGCCGCGGCCGCACCATCCGGCAGTTCGTCACCGGGGTGCTGCTGGTGCCCAGCGTGGTCAGCCTGCTGTGGTTCGCCGTCTTCGGCGGCGCCGGCATCGCCGCGCAGCGCGGTGGGGCCGACGTCGCCGGGCAGACCACGGCGGAGGGCCAGCTGTTCGGCGTCCTGGAGACCTTCCCCCTGGCCACGGTGATGACCGTGCTGGTCATGCTGCTCGTGGCGATCTTCTTCGTGTCCGGCGCCGACGCCGCGTCGATCGTCATGGGGTCGCTCTCCGAGAGGGGGACGATCGAGCCGAGCCGGACCATCGTGGTGTTCTGGGGCGTCGTCATGGGGGCGGTGGCCGCGATCATGCTGCTGGTCGGCGGGGACGAGGCGCTCACCGGCCTGCAGAACCTGACCATCATCGCCGCGCTGCCCTTCGCCCTGGTGATGGTCGGGCTCGCGGTGTCCTTGGCCAAGGACGTGCGCTCCGACCCGCTGGTGCTGCGCCGCACGGTCGCGGTCGAGGCGGTCGAGCAGGCCGTCGTCGAGGGCATCACCCGGCACGGCGAGGACTTCGTGCTCGTCGTCGAGCCGGCGCCGGACCTCGACGGGGACGGCGTGCCGGACAGCCCGGTGCGGACCGTCGAGCACCGGGCGGAGGACGGCGACCGCGGCGTGCGCGACGTCGGCTCCCCGGTACCCGAGCGCACCGGGCGATGAGTTCCGCCGGCCGGCCCCGTCCTACTCGCGACGGGGCCGGCCGGGCCCCCCGGACGACGGGAGACCACCGTGCGGATGATCTTCGTGAACCTGCCCGTGAGCGACCTGGCCGCCGCGAAGGCCTTCTACGGCGGCCTCGGGTTCTCCTTCAACGAGCAGTTCTCCGACGAGAAGACCGCCTCGGTCGTGATCGAGGAGAACATCGTCGTGATGCTGCTCGCCCGGGACCGCTTCGCGGACTTCGTGGCGGGGGAGGTCGGCGACCCGTCCGCGGCGACCACGCAGCTGGCCGCGCTGTCGGCCGGCAGCCGCGAGGAGGTCGACCAGCTCGTCGAGCGCGCCCTCGCCTCCGGCGGCAAGCCATGGCTGCCGGCCCAGGACCACGGGTTCATGTACGGCGCCAGCTTCACCGACCCGGACGGTCACGTCTGGGAGGTCGTGTGGATGGACCCGGCGTCCGTGCAGTGAGCCCCGCGGAGGCGCTGGCCGGGGTCTTCACGGCGGCCGGGCCCCGGCCGGAGCTCGCCGACCGGCTCGGGGTGTTCGCCCCGCTGGTCGGCAGCTGGGACCTGCGGGTCGTCGACATCGCCCCGGACGGCACCGAGAGCGTCCGGGACGGCGAGTGGCACTTCGGCTGGGCGCTCGACGGGCGGGCGCTGGCCGACGTCTGGATCAGCCCGTCCCGGGCATCCCGCGCCGCCGGTGCGCCCGACGGCGAGTGGGGGCTGAGCCTGCGGTTCTGGGACGCGGCGCTGGGCGCCTACCGCTCCACCTGGCACGGCCCGGCGCGCGGGTGGGTCATCCCGTTCACCGCCCGCCCGACCGCCGACGGGCTGGCCCTGGAGGGGGAGCGGGACGGGACGCGGCTGCGCTGGGTCTTCTCCGAGGTCGGCCCGGGCTCCTTCCGCTGGCGCGCGGAGGAGGACGAGGGCGGCCGCGGGTTCCGCGTGCGGCAGCGCTTCGAGGCGACGCGCGCCGCCGCCGGGGGTCGGTAGGGGGCACGAGCCCCGACGGGGACTACATTGGGCGTCCGTGCGCCGGCCTGCCCTCGGATACGCCGCCACCGTCGCCGCCGCGGGGTTGTTCGCGGTCAACGGCACGGTGTCCACGCTCGCGCTGCAGGCGGGCATCCCGCCGACCCGGCTGACCGCGCTGCGCTGCGCCGGTGCGGCCCTCGGCCTGCTCGCCGTCCTGGCCGTCGTGGCCCCGCGGCGGCTGCGGGTCTCCTGGCGCGAGGTCCCCTTCCTCGCCGGGTTCGGCGTGGTCGGCGTCGCGCTCACCCAGTTCCTGTACTACGTGGCGATCGGCCGGCTGCCGGTGGGCATCGCGCTCGTGTTCGAGATGACCGCGCCGGTGCTGATCGCCCTGTACGTCTGGCTGGTCCGCGGCGAGCGGGTGCGTGGCCGGCTGTGGCTGGCCCTGCTGCTGTCGCTGTCCGGGCTGGTCTTCGTGGCGGAGGTGTGGCAGGGCGGTGGCGGGCTGGACCCGTTGGGGGTCGCGGCGGCGCTGACCGCGGCGGTGTGCCTGGCGACGTACTACCTGATGGGCGAGCGGGGGACGGCCACGCGCGACCCGGTGGCGCTGACCTGCTGGAGCTTCGTGGCCGCGGCGCTGTTCTGGTCGGTCGCGGCGCCGTGGTGGTCGTTCGAGGCCGGCGTGCTGGCCGAGCCGGTCCCGGTGTCGGTCGGCGCGCTCGAGGTCCCGCTGTGGGTGCTGGTCGTCTGGATCGTCGTCCTCGGGGCGATGGTGCCGTTCTGGCTCTCGGTCGCCGCACTGCGCCACCTGTCGCCGACGACGGCCGGGCTGGTGGCGACCGTCGAGCCGGTGTTCGCCTCGGTCGTGGCCTGGCTGTGGGTCGAGCAGGTGCTCTCGGGGTGGCAGGTGCTCGGCGGGTTCGTCGTCCTGGTGGGCATCGGGCTGGCGCAGACCGCCCGGGGCGCCGCGTCCCCGGCCCCGGCGCCTGCCCGGGCTCCGGTCCCCGAGACCGTCGTCCCGTCCTGAGCGGAGGGGACCTGTGCCGGTCACCCGCGCAGTTCCCCTCCGCCCCGTCGCTCAGGTGAGCTTGCGGGCCTCGGAGAGGTAGCCGGCCAGCTCCTGCATGTACTCGGCCTGGGCGGCGTGGTCCATGCCGAGGTACTTCCACGGGTAGAGCTGTCCGTTCTGGACGGCGGGCAGCAGCGCGGCGGTCGGCTGGGCCGCGAACTCCTCCGGCGCCATGCTCAGCCGCAGCGAGTACAGGATGACGTCGCTGGGGTGGTTCGGGACCTCCTCCCAGCCCACGCTGTGCCAGAAGTAGCCGTCGCCGCCGGGGTCGACGAACTGCACGCCGAGATCCTGGTAGAGGTGCAGGGAGGGGTCGTCGGCGGCCTTGCCCATCCACCAGCCGTCGCTGGGGGTGGCGTACACCGGCAGCACGGTGACGCCGCTCGCCGCGGCCTCGGTCAGGGCGGTGGACGCCGCCTCGTAGTCCTCGCGCGCGGCGCTGACCAGCGCGTCGTCGGCGCCGAGGGACTCGGCCAGCTCGAGGGTGCGGTCGATGACGTCGGCCGCCGACCCGCCCCAGGTGATGGCCACGACCGGCGCGATCGCGGCGACCTGCTCCTGCTGCTCGATGGACTCGAAGCCGTACAGGGGCTGGGTCTCGTCGATGGTGCCGGCGGAGTCCACCGGGTACACCGAGGTCACGACGAGGTCGGGGTCGGCGGCGGCCAGCGCCTCGAGGTCGATCTGGCCGTAGCTGGTGCCGACGATCGCCAGGTCGCCGAGGTCCTTGCCCTCGAAGGCGACGTCCTCCGCGGCGGAGGTCTGCCCCCAGGAGGCGACCGGCTCGACGCCGTAGTTCCACAGCGAGGAGACGACGTCGTTGAGCCCGGCGACGCGGGTCGGGGCCTCGTCGAGCTCGACGGTGGTGCCCAGGTCGTCGGTGAACTCCCAGCCGCCCTCCCCCGAGGCGCTGGTGCCGGCGGGGTCCTCGCCCGCGCAGCCGGTGGCGGCGAGGAGCGCGGCCAGGGTGAGGGAGGCGCCGATCAGGCGGCGCGGCGTACGGGGCAACGGTTCTCCTCGCAGGTCGGACCGGGGGTGTTCCCCCGGAACGGGGGCTCAGGTTAGCCTTGCCTTAGTCGGGTGCCGCAAGGGGCTGGCCCGCCGCAGATCGGAGGGCCGGCCGTGACGGTGACCGCGCAGCAGGAGGTCGTGACCGCCCCGGGGTGGGCCTTCTTCCAGGCCTCCGTCGCCGCCGTGCGGCGGCTCGGGCCCAGCTTCGTGCGGCTGACCCTCGCCGGCCCGGACCTCACCGGCTTCGGCGTCGCCGGCGACGACCAGCGGATCAAGCTGGTGCTCGCCCAGGACCCGGCCGGCCTGCGCCGGCTCATGGACTGCGGGTCGGCCTGGTACCCCGAGTACTGCGCCATGCCGGAGGAGCAGCGGCCGCACATCCGCACCTACACGGTGCGCGCCGCCCGGCCCGACCGCGGCGAGGTCGACGTCGACCTCGTCCTGCACGGCATCGAGGACGGGCACGCCGGCCCGGCCGCCCGCTGGGCGGCCTCGGCCGTCCCGGGGGACCGCGTGGTCCTGCTGGGCCCCGACCGGCCCGGCCGCGGCCGGATGTGGGGCGTGGAGTGGGCGCCGCCCGCCACGGCCCGCACGCTGCTGCTGGCCGGCGACGAGACCGCCGTCCCCGCGGTCTGCGCGATCCTGGAGGCGCTCGGCGACGGTCCGCGGTCGGTGACCGCGCTGCTGGAGGTGCCGACCGCCGGGGACGCGATGAACCTCGCCCTCCCCGCCGGGGGCACCGTGCGCTGGCTGCCGCGTGAGGGCGCGGCCCGGGGCTCGCTGCTGGTGCCGGCGGTGCACGCCGCCCTGTGCGAGCTGGGCGTGGCCTCCGGGCGGCCCGCGGCCGACCTGGAGGACGTCGACGTCGACTCCGAGCTGCTGTGGGAGGTCCCGGAGGGGGGCGCCGCCAGCAGCTGCTACGCGTGGCTCGCCGGGGAGGCGGGCGTCGTCAAGCAGCTGCGCCGCCACCTGGTCGGCGATCTGGGTGTCCCCCGCAACGCGGTGGCGTTCATGGGCTACTGGCGGCAGGGCGTCGCGGGCTGAAGGAGGGCCCCGTCCTCCTCACCGCTCGCACGCTCGCGGCGAGCCTCTGGAGGGGGCCGGCGGCTGGGAGGGGCCCTCAGCGCAGGCGGCGGACCGGCACCACCATCGGCGTCCCGGCCACCGGGTCGGGCACGATCCGCGACTCCAAGTCGAAGACGTCGGCGAGCAGCTGCTCGGTGAGCACCTCCGCCGGCGTGCCCGAGGCCACGAGGACGCCGTCCTTCATGGCCACCAGCCGCTGGGCGTACCGCGCCGCCAGGTTGAGGTCGTGCAGCACGACCGCGACCGTGCGGCCCCGCTCGGTGTGCAGCCGGCCGACCAGCTCCAGGACGTCGATCTGGTGGGAGAGGTCCAGGTACGTGGTGGGCTCGTCGAGCAGCAGCAGGTCGGTGCCCTGCGCGAGCGCCATGGAGATCCAGGCGCGCTGGCGCTGACCGCCGGAGAGGGCGTCGACCGGGCGGTCGGCCAGGTCGCTCATGTCGGTCCAGGCCAGGGCCTCGGCGACGGCGGCCTCGTCGTCCCGCGACCACTGCCTGAGCCACGACTGGTGCGGGTGGCGGCCGCGGGCGACCAGGTCGGCCACGGTGAGCCCCTCGGGTGCGACGGGCGTCTGGGGCAGCAGGCCGAGCACCTTGGCGACCTCGCGGGTCGGGGTCCTCGCGATGGCGTGCCCGTCGAGCAGGACCTGGCCCCGGGCCGGCCGCAGCAGCCGGCCCAGGGCCCGCAGCAGGGTGGACTTGCCGCAGCCGTTGGGGCCGACGATCGCCGTGAACGAGCCGTCGGTGAGCTCCAGGTCCAGGTCGCGGACGACGACCCGGTCGTCGTAGGCGAGGCTGACCGACTCGGCGGCGAGACGGACCGGTCCGGCCTCGGTGGCCGGGGGGTGCTCGACGGTGGTCACAGCGTGGATCGCCGCCTTCCGCGGACGAGGAGCCAGAGCAGGTAGGGCGCGCCGACGATGGCGGTGAGGATGCCGACGGGCAGGGCGTCGGGCAGGACGGTGCGGGTGAGCAGGTCCGCCCCCACGACCAGGGCCGCGCCCAGCAGCCCCGAGGCGAGCAGCGGCGGGCGCGAGTCCCCGGTGAGCCGGACGGCGATCTGCGGCACGACCAGCGCGACGTAGGAGATGGGGCCGGCGGCGGAGACGGCGGCCGCGGTGAGCGCCACGGCGACGAGGACGACCCCGGCCTGCGTGGCGCCCAGCCGCAGCCCGAGGCCGCGGGCGGTGTCGTCGCCGAACTGCAGCACACCCAGCGCCCGGCTGGTGGCCAGGGCCAGTGGCAGCAGGACGGCGAGGGCGACGGCGAGCGGCACGGCCTGGCCCCAGGTGCGGGCGTTGAGCGAGCCGGTGATCCAGACGTAGGCGGCCGCCGCGTCGTAGATCTCCGCGCGGGTGAGCAGCCAGTCGGTGAGCGCCGAGGCGACGGCCCACAGTGCGATGCCGACGAGGACCAGGCGGTAGCCGTCGACGCCGCGGCGCCAGGCCAGGACGAACAGCAGGACGCCGGTGGCCAGGGCGCCGAGCAGGGCGGCCAGCGGGACCCCCAGCCCGCCGAGCAGCCCCGACGCGCCGGCGCTGCCACCGAGCACGATCGCCGCCACCGCCCCGACCGAGGCGCCCTGGGTGATGCCGAGGACGTCGGGCGAGGCCAGCGGGTTGCGGGCGAAGGTCTGGAACAGCGCGCCGGCCACCCCGAACGCGATCCCGACGAGTGCGCCGACGACGATCCGGGGCGCCCGCAGCTGCAGGACGATGAACTCCTGCCGCTCCTCGCCCAGGCCGACGAGGGTGCGCAGCACGTCCACGACGCCGATGGGGAAGTCGCCGCGACCCAGGCTCAGCGCGCCGAACAGGACGACGACGCCCGCGGCCGCGGCGGGCACGGCCAGCTGCCGCCAGCGGATGCGGCCGGACACCGGGCCCAGGCGGACGACGGTCTGCCCGGGCCGCTCGAGGGTCGCCGTCACGGTGTCTCCTCGCCGGCGCTCGCCGTCCCCGAGCCGGGCCGTGCCGTGCCCGTGCGGGACCTCGCGAGCTCGGTCACGGTCCGGCCAGCCGGCGGCGGCGGATGAGCGCGATGAAGAACGGCGCGCCCAGCAGGGCGAGGACGATGCCGACCTGCACCTCGCCCGGTCGCGCCACCACCCGCCCGAGCACGTCGGCGAGCAGCAGGAAGGCGGCCCCGAGCAGGCCGGAGCAGGGGATGAGCCAGCGGTGGGCCGGGCCGGTGAAGGCGCGCACCACGTGGGGGACGACCAGCCCGACGAAGGCGATGGGCCCGCAGGCGGCGGTGGCCGCCCCGCAGAGCAGGGTCACCGCGGCCAGGCCGACCAGGCGGGCCAGCCAGATCCGCTGGCCGAGCCCGCGGGCGACGTCCTCCCCGAGCCCCAGCAGGTCCAGCGCGGGGGCGTTGAGCAGCGCGAGGACCAGCCCGGCGGCGAGGAACGGCGCGACCTGCCAGGCGATGTCCGCGCCACGGCCGGCCAGCGCCCCGACGACCCAGAACCGGAAGCTGTCGAGGCTGTCGGAGTCGCTGACCAGGATCGCCCGGACCAGCGCGTACAGCAGCGCCGAGAGCGCGGCGCCGGCCAACGCCAGGGTGACCGGTGTGGCGCCGCCGCGGCCGACGGAGCCGAGGGCGAAGACCAGGACCGTGCCGGCGAGCGCCCCGGCGAAGGCGAACCACACGTAGCCGGCCGGCGTGGTGATGCCCAGCAGCCAGATCGCCAGGACGACGCCGAGCGAGGCCCCCGCGGTGACGCCGAGCAGCCCCGGGTCGCCGAGCGGGTTGCGCGTGTGGCCCTGGGTGAGGGCGCCCGCGACGCCGAGGGCCAGGCCGACCATCAGCCCGAGCGCGGTGCGTGGCAGCCGCAGCTCGTGGACGATCACCGCCTCCTCGGTGGCCAGCCCCGGGTGGGTGAGGGCCTCCCACACGGTGGCCAGGCCGATCGAGCGGGTGCCGACGGCGATGCTCAGGGCGGCGGCCAGCACGACCAGGACCAGCAGCACGAGGACGGCGAGCGACCGGCCGCCCGGCCCGCGCAGCAGCCCACGACGGCGGGGAGGGGCAAGTCCGCCGGGCGCCGGGGGAGCGGCGTCGGTCGTCGAGGACACGAGCGGCTCCCGGAGGCGGACGGCAGGGGATAGGTGAGCCTCACCTTAGCCGCAGAGTCGCCACCGGCGACGAGAGTAGCCGGGGGGCGCCTGCCGCCGGCGGCTCAGCGGTGCTGGCGGCGGCTGCCGCCGTGCCAGTCCTCCTGCGCGCCCACCTCGCCCGGGCTGACGCCGAAGGCGGGCAGCTGGGGACGCTCGCGCAGGCTGCGCTTGAGCTCGGCGAAGCCCGGGAAGCGGGCGAGGGCGACGACGTGGTCCCAGAGCTCGACGGCGTCGGCGTCGCTGGGCCGGCGGCTGATGACCGGGCCGAAGAAGGCCGGACCGTCGGGCGGGCCGAACTGGAGGATCGGCGTCCCGACGTCCTTCCCGGTCAGCCGCAGCGCCTCGTCGGTCTCCGCCTGGATCCCGGCGTCCCACGACTCGTCGTCCAGGGCGCCGGCGAGGTCGTCCGGCAGCCCGGCGGATGCCAGGACCTCCCCGACGAAGGCCCGGCTCGTGGCGCGCTCGGGAGCCGGCTGGCCGGTGGGGTCCTCGAAGACCCGCTCGCCCATGGCGGCGTAGAGCGGACCCAGGACGGCGGGGCCGTGCTCGGCGCGGGCTCGCGCGGCGACCCGCAGCAGGCACAGGCCGGCGGTGTGGCCGGCCTCGTAGTCGGGCGGGAACCGGCTGTCGTAGTCGACGTGCCGATTGAGCAGCCGGAGCGAGATCAGCCGCCACTCGACCGCGACCTCGCGCTGGGCGGACACCTGGCGGACCCACGTGCTGGTCATCCAGGCGAACGGGCAGACCGGGTCGAACCAGAAGGACAGCTCCGCGGGGGCGCTCACCGGCCCAGGACCTGCTCGATGGCGTGCCGGACCTCGGGGGCGTCGGGCTGCGTCCGCGGGCGGAACCGGGCGACCACCTCGCCGTCGGCCGAGACCACCCACTTCTCGAAGTTCCACTGCACCTCGCCGGCCGCACCGGTGGCGTCGGCAGCCTCGGTCAGGCGCTGGAAGAGGGGGTGCGCGCCGGGCCCGTTGACCTCGAGCTTGCCGGTCATCGGGAAGGTCACGCCGTAGGTGGCCGAGCAGAAGCCGGCGATCTCCTCGGCGGTGCCCGGTTCCTGGCCCATGAACTGGTTGCACGGCGCGCCGAGGACGGTGAGCCCGCGGGGGCCGTACTCCCGGTGCAGCGCCTCGAGCTGGGTGTACTGGGGGGTGAGGCCGCAGCGGCTGGCGACGTTCACCACCAGCGCCGGGCCGCCCCCGGTCAGGGCGCCGACGGTGGTCTGTTCGCCCTGGAGGGTGGTCACCGGCAGGTCCAGCAGGTCGCTCATGGGTCTCCTCCGTGGGGTCCGGGCTCAGTCGAGGCCGGTGAGGTCGTCGGGGACGTCGACCGCGTGCTGGCGCAGGGCCTCGAGGGGGACGACGTCGAGCGCGCGGGCGTTGGTCGCCGCGAGGACGACGCCGGCCGCCACGCCCGCCTGGTAGGCCTGCAGCCACCGGGCGGCGACCACGCACCAGCGGTCGCCGGGACGCAGGCCGGGGAAGCCGTACTCGGGGCGCGGGGTCGACAGGTCGTTGCCGAGCTCGCGCTGCAGCGCGAGGAACTCCGCCGACACCACCGTGCAGACGGTGTGGCTGCCGATGTCCTCGGGCCCGCTGCTGCAGGAGCCCGTGCGGTAGAAGCCGGTCATCGGGTCGGTGCTG
The DNA here is from genome assembly GCF_054050175.1 of Geodermatophilus sp. SYSU D00697. NCBI lineage: Bacteria > Bacillati > Actinomycetota > Actinomycetes > Geodermatophilales > Geodermatophilaceae > Geodermatophilus > Geodermatophilus sp. SYSU D00697. The sequence goes on along the minus strand of NZ_JBJGYV010000011.1, from coordinate 56,772 downwards.
CAGGGCTCGAGCGGGCCGCCGAGGACGTTCCGCTCGACGTTGCCGGGCTCGCTCATGCGGTCCCCATCCCCGTGCGAGGTGCGCAGCGGCTCACCCGCCCATCTTGCGGGCCCGTCCCGAACGGCGCTGCCCGGAGCCGGACCGGCAGCGGCCGAGCACCGGTCAGTGGCAAGGTCGCACAGTGAGCGAGCTGGCGAGCTCACCGTTGACGGAGCAGCGCCGCGAACGCGGCCGACGAGCGCCAGCGAGGAGGTCCCCGTGAGCGAGCTGAGCGCCGACACGACGAACGAGCCACCGGTCCTGTGGCGTCCCACCCCGGAGTCGGCGCGCGCGACGCAGCTCGGGCGGTTCGCCGACTGGGTGGCCGAGCGGCGCGGCCTGGACTTCGGCGACCCGCTCGACTACGACGCCATCTGGCGCTGGTCGGTCGAGCACCTCGACCAGTTCTGGGGCGACATCGCTACCTGGTCGGGTGTGCTCCCCGGCGTCCCCGACGACCGGGTCCTCACCCGGCGGGAGATGCCCGGGGCCGAGTGGTTCCCGGGCACCACGCTGAACTACGCCGAGCAGGCGTTGCGGGCCGGCGCCGACGGCACGGTGCCCGCCGACTCCCCGGCGCTGGTCGCCGTCGCGGAGGACCGCGACCCGGTCGAGGTCAGCTGGGCCGCCCTGCGCGCCCGGGTCGGCGCGTTCGCCGCCACCCTGCGCCGGCTCGGCGTCCGGCGCGGGGACCGCGTCGCCGGATACCTGCCCAACGTGCCCGAGGCGGTCGTGGCCTTCCTCGGCACGGCCGCCATCGGCGCGGTGTGGTCCTCCTGCGCCCCCGACTTCGGCACCCGCGCCGTCCTCGACCGGTTCGCCCAGATCGAGCCCACCGTGCTGGTGGCCGTCGACGGCTACCACTTCAACGGCAAGGAGTACGACCGCCGCGACGTCGTCCGCGAGTTGCGCGCCGCGCTGCCCACCGTGCGGACGACGATCGCGGTCCCGCGGCTGCACCCCGACGCGCTGCCGGACGACGTCCTCCCCTGGGCCGACGCCGTCGCCGACGAGCAGGAGCCGCAGTTCGAGCAGGTGCCGTTCGACCACCCGCTGTGGATCGTCTACTCCTCGGGGACGACCGGCCTGCCCAAGGGCATCGTGCACGGCCACGGGGCGATCACCCTCGAGGAGCGCAAGCAGCTCGCCCTGCACGGCGACGTCGGTCCCGGCGACCGCTTCTACTGGTACGCCTCCACCGCCTGGATCATGTGGAACATCGCCACCTCCGCGCTGCTCTGCGGCGCCACCGTGGTGGTGCACGACGGCGCCCCGGCGTACCCGTCGATCGACGCCCAGTTCGCCATCGCCGCGCAGACCCGCCTGACCTATCTCGGCACCAGCGCCGGCTACCTCACCGCGTGCGAGAAGGCGGGCATCCGGCCGGGGGTGACCCACGACCTGTCGGCGCTGCGGTTCATCGGCTCCACCGGCTCCCCCCTGCCGGCGTCGGCCTTCGGGTGGGTGTACGACGCGGTGAAGCCCGACGTCTTCCTCGGCTCCCTCTCCGGCGGGACCGACGTCGCCACCGGCTTCGTGGGCAGCACGCTGCTCCTGCCGGTGACCGCCGGCGAGCTGCAGCGGCCGATGCTCGGTGTCGCCGCGGCCGCCTGGGACGAGCAGGGCCGGCCGGTCGTCGGGGAGCTCGGCGAGCTGGTGGTCACCGAGCCCATGCCGTCGATGCCGCTGTACTTCTGGAACGACCCCGACGGCAGCCGCTACCGGGAGGCGTACTTCGAGACCTGGCCCGGCGTCTGGCGGCACGGCGACTGGATGGAGGTCACCGACCGCGGCACCTGCGTCATCACCGGCCGGTCGGACTCCACGCTCAACCGCGGCGGCGTCCGCATGGGGACGGCGGACATCTACGCCGCCGTCGAGGCGATCCCCGAGGTCCTCGACTGCGTCGTCCTCGGCGTCGAGCAGCGCGACGGCGGCTACTGGATGCCGCTGTTCGTGAAGCTGGCCGACGGGCAGGAGCTGACCGCCGAGCTCGAGGCCACGATCAAGGACGCCATCCGGCGCCAGGCCAGTCCCCGGCACGTGCCCGACGAGGTCGTCGCTGTCCCCGGCGTGCCGCACACCCGGACCGGCAAGCGGCTGGAGGTGCCGCTCAAGCGGCTGTTCCAGGGCGTCGACCCGGCCCGGGCGCTCAACGTCGGCGCGGTCGACGACCCGGCCGCCGTCGAGCACTACGTCGCCCTCGCGCGGGAGCGAGGACCGCGCTGACGGCCCCTCCGGGCACCGCCCCGAGCGTGGGAGGGGTGGGGAGGAGGGGGTCCTTCTCCTACCCCCCACCACTCGCAGGCTCGCGGCGGGACCCCGTGGAGGGGCCGTTCCGGTCGATCACCACGTCGAGCAGGACGGCGGCCAGCGCGTCGGGGCAGGTCACGTACGGGATGTGGGAGCAGTCCAGCTCGCGGTACCGCCAGCCCGGGGCCTCCCGGGCCTGCTGCGCGTACCGGTCGAATGTCGGTGTCGGGAACCGGGCGCAGCGGACGTAGGTGCGCGGCAGTTCCCCGGCCGCTCCGTTGACCAGGCGCACCGGCCGGCTGAAGTGGCCGACCGGCGTGGCGTGCAGCCGCGGCTGGACCCAGGCCAGGTCCGCCGGGTCGGTGATCTCCCACAGGCGGGGCAGGATCTCCTCCCAGGGCGGTGGCGCGATGCGGGGCAGCAGCCAGCCGTCGCCCTCCTGCTCGACCAGCGCGGCCATGCCCACCCGGCGCTCGGGCGTGACCAGGTCGAGCACGGACTGCCCGTCCTCGGGCACGAAGGCGTCGAGGTAGACCACCTCGGCGATCCGCTCGGGCACCCGGTCGGCGACCCCGGTGACCACCATGCCGCCGGAGCTGTTCCCGACCAGCACGACATGGTCGAGGTCCTCGTAGGTGAGCACGCTGACGACGTCCTCGACGTGGGTCAGCAGGTCGATGCCGTGGTCGAGGAGGTGGGCCCGGTCGCCGAGCCCGGTGAGGGTGGGGGTCACCACCTCGTGCCCGGCCGCCCGCAGCAGCGGGGTGGTCTTCCGCCAGCACCAGCCCCCGAACCAGGCGGGGTGCACCAGCACGAACGTCGCCATCGGCCCAGCCCTCCGTCGCGAGGGGGTGCCGGCCGCCGCCGGACCCGCCCCGACCAGCCCGTGCGGGTCGACGGTAGGCCCGGCGGGGGATCGGGGACAGCCCGGCGGGCGGTCAGGCGGCGGCGAGCCGGTCCGGGCGGGTCCGGACGACCTCGAAGCCGGGGAACGCGGGCAGCTCCGCGTCGACGACGAGCGGCACGGGCACCGGCCCGCCCACGGTGCCGCGCGCCTGCGTGAGCGCGCGGTCGGCCGGGGGCAGCTGGGCGAGGATCCGGTCGCGCACCTCGGGCCGGACGTGGATCTCCCGCGGCGGCGCGGCTCCCGGCCGCCAGGCGACCGCGAGGATGTCGCCGAGCGGGTCCGGCGGTGCCCAGTGGGCCGGACGGCCCGGTGCCGGGTGCTGCTCCGCGGGCGGCGGGGCCGGGGCGGGTGCCACCGGTCGTGGCGCGGGTGTGGCCGCGCGGACGGGGTCCGGGGTCGGGTCGTGCGGCACGGCGGTCGGGGCCGGCGTCTCCCGACGCCGGACGTCGTCCCGTCGGAGGTCGTCCACGGCCGGCGCCCTCAGGAAGGTGGGCCTGCGCATGACGTGTCTCCTGCTGGGGAGGTGCACCCGGTCCAACAACCGGGACGCCGCCACCATGCCCGGGGGGTGTGACGGTTCCGGCGGCTGTTCCACGTGCAACACGAGGCGGCGCGGCGGAGGCCGGGGACAGTGGGAGCGGGCCGGCGACGAGGTCCGGGGACGACGGGGATGGACGGGGGAGTTCTCGATGGCCGGCCGCGTGCCCTGACGCCGCTGCGGTACCGCTGCTACCGCCTGCTCGCCGCGTCGCTCGGGTTCTCCCTGCTGACCAACAGCACCTTCGCGGTCGCCGTCGTGTGGCAGGTCGTCGCCCTCGGCGGCGGGCCGGCGCAGCTCTCGCTGGTCAGCGGCCTGCAGGCCGGCGGGATGCTGGCCAGCGCCCTCCTCGGCGGCGCGCTCGCCGACCGCGTCCCCCAGCGGCACGTCCTGCTGGCCGTCGCGCTCGTCCAGACGGTCGGCACCGCCCTCGTCGCGGCGCTGTCGCTGGTCGGCGTCCTGACGCTGTGGCAGCTGGCCGCCGTCGGGCTGGCCGGCGGCCTGGCGAACGGCCTCTACTACCCGGCCTACTCCGCGCTGGTGCCCGCGCTGCTCCCGGAGGACCACCTCCTGGCGGCCAACGGGCTGGAGGGCACCATGCGCCCGGTCCTGTTCCAGGCCACCGGGCCCGCGCTGGCCGGCGGCGTGGTCGCCGCGGCCTCGCCCGGGGTGGCGCTCGCGGTCACGGCCGCCGCGGCGCTCGGGGCGGTGGCCTGCGTGGCGGCGATGCCGGCGACGCCGGCCCGCCGGGAGCCGGGGACGGCGCCCGCGCACCCCGTGCGCGGCCTGTTCGCGGACATGGGCGAGGGCTTCCGCTACATGGTGGCCACCCCGTGGCTGCTGGCCACGCTGGTGTTCGCCTCACTGATGCTGCTGGTGGTGCTCGGCCCCTTCGAGGTGCTGGCCCCCTTCGCGATCAAGGACCGGGCCGGCGGCGGGCCGGTCGAGCACGCCCTCGTCCTGGCCGCCTTCGGCATCGGCGGCGCCCTCGGGTCGACGACCGTCGCCTCGCTGCGGCTGCCCCGCCGCTACCTGACGGTGATGACCCTGCTGTGGGGCCTCGGCTGCGTCCCGATGGTCGTCTTCGGCACGTCCACGTCGCTGCTGCCGATGATCGCCGCGGGACTGGTCACCGGCGCCACGGCGCAGGCCGGGATGGTCATCTGGGGCACGCTGCTCCAGCGCCGCGTGCCCCCGGCGCTCCTCGGCCGGGTCTCGAGCCTGGACTTCTTCGTCTCGACGGCGTTCCTGCCGCTGTCGATGGCCCTGGCAGGCCCGGTCAGCGAGCTCATCGGGCTGACCGCGACCTTCCTGGTCGCCGGGCTGGTGCCCCCGGTGCTCGCCGCGGGGACCCTGCTGGCGGCGCGCCTGTCCACCGACGAGATCGCCCACCCACTGGACCGCCGACCGGCCCCGGGGGGACTGGGATCGTCCGGGTGAGGCGCACCGATCCCCTCCGCCTCAGGCCGGCCGGAGCACCCGAGCCTCCCACGGGCGCAGGACGGCGGGGTCGTGCTCGGGCAGGTTGCCCAGCACCGGATCGGCGTCGACCGCCTCCGGGAGCAGCTCGCCCAACCGGTACTCGTGCCCGCTCAGGTTGCAGACGACCAGCAGCCGGTCGCCGTCCAGGCAGCGGGTGAACGCGTACACCGAGTCGTGCTCCGGCAGCAGCATCGTGAAGTCCCCGGTCGCGACCACCGGCAGCTCGTGCCGCAGCGCGATCAGCCGCCGGTGGTGGGCGAACACCGAGTCCGGGTCGGCGCGCTGGGCCTGGGCGTTCCACTCGACGTGGTCGGGGTTGACCGCGATCCACGGCGTCCCGGTGGTGAACCCGGCGTTCTCCGAGGCGTCCCACTGCACCGGCGTCCGGGCGTTGTCCCGGCTCGTCCGCCGCATCGCGGCCAGCACCGTGCCCGGGTCCTCGCCGTGCGCGACGGCCTGGGCGAAGTGGTTGAGCGACTCCACGTCCCGGAAGTCGTCGAGCGAGGGGAAGGGGGCGTTGGCCATGCCGAGCTCCTCGCCCTGGTAGACGTACGGCGTCCCCCGGTGCAGGTGCAGCAGCGTGGCCAGGCACGTGGCCGAGTCGCGGCGGTACCGCGGCGAGTCGTCGCCGAACCGGGAGACCGCCCGCGGCTGGTCGTGGTTGTCCCAGTAGAGGGAGTTCCAGCCGACGTCGGCCAGCCCCGCCTGCCACCGGCCGAAGGAGGCCTTGAGGTCGGCCATCCGCAGGGGGCGCGGGGAGAACTTGGACCCGTCGAAGTCCAGCCCGACGTGCTCGAACTGGAACACCATGTCCACCTCGGCGCGGGCCGGGTCGGTGAACAGCCGCGCCTGCTCGACCGTGACGCCCGGCATCTCCCCGACCAGTAGCAGCCGCTCCCGGTGCCCGGCGTAGACCTCGCGGTGCATCTCCTGCAGGAACTCGTGGATGCGCGGCCCGCACAGGTAGGACGCCGACCCGTCGCCGTAGGGCACGCCCGGCAGCGGCGGGCCGTCGTGCAGCGAGCCGTCCGGGGCGACGTCCTTGCTGATCATGTTGATGACGTCCATGCGGAACCCGTCGACCCCGCGGTCCAGCCACCACCGCATCATCGCGTGGACCGCCTGCCGGACCTCGAGGTTCTCCCAGTTGAGGTCGGGCTGCTTGCGGTCGAACAGGTGCAGGTAGTACTCGCCGCTGGCCTCGTCGAGCTCCCACGTGGAGCCGGAGAAGAAGGAGTGCCAGTTGGTCGGCTCGGCGCCCGGCGCTCCGGCGGCCAGGCCGGCCCGCGGCGGCCGCCACCAGTACCAGTCCCGCTTGGGGGAGTCCGTCGACGACCGGGACTCCACGAACCACGGGTGCTCGTCGCTGGTGTGGTTGACCACCAGGTCCAGGACCAGCCGGATGCCGCGGTCGTGCAGCGCGCCGATCAGCTCGTCGAGCTGGGCGAGGCTGCCGAACAGCGGGTCGACGCCGGTGTAGTCGCTGATGTCGTAGCCGTTGTCGGCCTGCGGCGACGGGTAGACCGGCGAGAGCCAGACGACGTCCACGCCGAGGTCGGCGAGGTGGTCCAGCCGCTGCAGGATGCCGCCGAGGTCGCCGATCCCGTCGCCGTCGGAGTCCATGAACGAGCGGGGGTAGACCTGGTAGACGACGGCACGGGTCCACCAGGCGGGCGCGTCGGGCACCGGCCCAGCCCAGCACGCCGGGCCGGACGGCGCACGGTCAGTCCTGCGGCGGCCGTGACATCGGCCTGGCTCCGCGCCCGGTCCGCTCCTCGCTCGTTCCCCGCTGCTCGTTCCCCGCTGCGATGCTGCCGGGCTGTCGTCAGGCGGCCGGCGGGGTGTGGTGCACCGCCTCGACGTTGTTGCCGTCGGGGTCGCGGAAGAACGCGCCGTAGTAGCCGGGGTGGTACTCCGGCCACACCCGCGGCTCGTGCAGCACCTCGGCCCCCTCCTCCCGGGCGAGGGTGAAGACCTCGTCCACCGCCTCCCGGGACGGCGCCCGCAGGGCCAGGTGCACCGGGCGGTCGGTGCCCTCGGCGAGCGGGCTGAGCCACAGCTGCGGGTGCCCGTCGGGGCCGGCGAACCCCACGACCGGGCCGTCCGGCGTCTCGTACCGCATCGCCTCGCGCAGGCCGACCGGGGCGAAGACCCGCGCGTAGAAGGCCACGGCGGCGGGGACGTCCGCGGCCTGCAGTCCCAGGTGGTCGATCACGCCGCCGGACCGTAGTGGCTGACGGCGGACGGCGGCCACCGCTCCGGCGCGCGGGTCGGCAAATCGGGTGCGTTCCGTCGTACCCCTCGCCGACCATGGTCGGACCCCCGTCCCACCGAGGAGGCTCCGCGATGGTCGCCCTGCCGCGCGCACTCGCGCCCCTGCGGCACCGGCACTACCGGCTGCTGGCGGCGTCGATGGCGTTGTCGCTGACCAGCGCCGGGCTGTGGGCGGTCGCCGTGGTCTGGCAGGTGGTGGCCCTGGGTGGCGGCCCGGCCGCGCTCTCGCTGGTCACGGGTCTCTCCGCGGGCGGGATGCTGGCCAGCACCCTGTTCGGCGGCGTGCTGGCCGACCGGGTGCCGCAGTGGTACCTCCTGCTCGCGGTGGCGCTGGTCCAGGCCGGCGCCGTCGCCGTGGTCGCCGTCCTGTCGCTGATGGACCTGCTGTCGCTGTGGCAGCTCGCCGCGGCCGCCCTGGCCGTGGGGCTGGCGACGGGGCTGTACTACCCCGCCTACTCGGCACAGCTGCCCGCGCTCGTGCCGGAGGGGGACCTGCTGGCGGCCAACGGGCTGGAGGGCGCCGTCCGGCCGCTGCTGCAGAACGCGGCCGGCCCCGCGGCCGCCGGGTTCCTCGTCGCCGCGCTCTCGCCCGGGGCGGCCCTGGCGGCCACCGCGGCGGTGTCGCTGCTCGCCGTCGCGTACGTCCTGGCGCTGCCGGTCACCCCCGTGCGGCGGGCGGCCGGTGACGACGGCGCCCCGGCGACCGGGGTGCTGGCGGACCTGCGCGAGGGCTTCGCCTACATGCTGCGCACGCCCTGGCTGCTGGCCACCCTGCTGTTCGCGTCGCTGATGGTGCTGGCCCTGCTGGGGCCGCTGGAGGTCCTCGTCCCCTTCGCCATCCAGGACGCGGGCGGCGGGCCGACGCAGCACGCCTACGTCCTGGCCGCGTTCGGCATCGGCGGGGCGGTCGGGTCGCTCGTCGTCGCGTCGCTGCGGCTGCCCCGGCGCTACCTCACCGTGATGGTCTCCCTGTGGGGGCTGGGCTGCGTGCCGATGGTCGTGTTCGGCCTGTCCGCGAGCCTGCCGCTGATGATCGCGGCCGGGGCCCTGGTGGGTGCCGCGTTCGAGGCCGGGACGGTGATCTGGGGCACGCTGCTGCAGCGGCGGGTGCCGCCGGCGCTGCTCGGCCGGGTCTCCAGCCTGGACTTCTTCGTGTCGCTGAGCCTCATGCCGCTGTCCATGGCGCTGGCCGGCCCGGTCAGCGAGCTGATCGGATCGGGCGCGACCTTCCTGGTGGCGGGGTTGGCTCCTCCGCTGCTGGCCGCCGTGGCGGTCCTCGCCGCGCGGATGCCGGCCGACGAGCTCGCGCACCCGCTCGACGCCGGAGCCGTGGGCGGCTCGCCGGCCGGTGAGCCGCCCGCGTACGGGGTCCTCGACCGGGTCTGAGGGGCCGGGCCGCGTCTGCGTCGTGCGCCCGCCGCTGATTGGATGAGGCGACGGCGCCGGGACAGCCCCGGTGCGAGGAGGGAGCACCGTGGCCGAACTGACCCGCCCCGAGGTCGAGCCGCCCACCGGCCCGGCACCCGACGACCTCGTCGTCGAGGACCTCGTCGTCGGCGAGGGCCCCGAGGCCAAGGCCGGTGACCTGGTGAGCGCGCACTACGTCGGCGTCACCCACGACGGCGGCGAGCAGTTCGACGCCTCCTGGGACCGCGGCGACCCGCTGGAGTTCCGCCTCGGCGTCGGCATGGTCATCCAGGGCTGGGACGAGGGCATCACCGGCATGCGCGTCGGCGGCCGCCGCCGGCTGACCATCCCGGCGCACAAGGCCTACGGCGACCGTGGTGCCGGCGGCGTCATCGCCCCCGGCGCCACGCTGGTCTTCGTCGTCGACCTCGTAAGCGTGCGGTGACGCGATGACATGGCGGTCCTCCGGACCGCACCGCGGCCAGGTGCCGTCCCCCCGCTGAGCCGAGCCGCCGCCCGTGTCCCGGTCGGGGACCCTGCGGGCCCCGCGACCGGACCGCACCGCGGCCAGGTGCCGTCCCCCCGCTGAGCCGAGCCGCTGCCCGTGTCCCGGTCGGGGACCCTGCGGGCCCCGCGACCGGACCACACCGCGGCCAGGTGCCGTCCCCCCGCTGAGCCGAGCCGCTGCCCGTGTCCCGGTCGGGGACCCTGCGGGCCCCGCGACCGGACCACACCGCGGCCAGGTGCCGTCCCCCCGCTGAGCCGAGCCGCTGCCCGTGAGCGACACGGTGGGCGACGCATGAGCGTGAGCGGCCCGGGGCACCGGCGGGTGCATGACACAACCGGTCCCCACCACCGAGCACGCCCTGGCGAAGGACGCCGCTGAGGGCGAGTCCGGAGGTGAGTCCACCGGCACTGTCGTCGTCGCCGGGCTGGCCAACCTCGGCATCGCCGTCGCCAAGCTCGCCGGCGGGCTGATCAGCCACTCCTCGGCGATGCTGTCGGAGGCCGCGCACTCGCTGGCCGACACCATCACCGAGGTCCTGCTGTTCGTCGCGCTCAAGCGCGGCAACCGCGCACCCGACGCCCGGCACCCGGTCGGCTACGGCCGGGAGACCTACTTCTGGGCGCTCCTGGCGTGCCTGGCCACCTTCACCCTCGGCGCCGGCTTCTCCTTCTACCAGGGCGTCACCACGATCCTCGAGGGTGAGGAGCAGGGCGACCCCGTCATCGCCTACGTCGTCCTGGCCGTCTCCTTCGTCCTCGAGGGCGCCTCCTGGCTCAAGGCGGTCCGCCAGGTGCGCAGCTCGGCGCGCCGGTGGCGGACGACGCCCCGCCGCTACCTGGCCGAGACCAGCGACACCACCGTCAAGGCGGTCACCTTCGAGGACAGCGCCGCACTCGTCGGGCTGGTCCTCGCCGCGCTCGGCCTGTTCCTCGAGCAGGTCACCGGCGACCCCACGTGGGACGGCGTCGCCGCGATCGCCATCGGTGTCCTCCTGCTGCTGGTCGCCGGGTCGCTGGCCCGGGCCAACGTGTCGCTGCTCATCGGCCAGTCGGTGTCCCCGCGCATCCAGGAGGAACTGCGCGCGGAGATCGCCGCCCTGCCGCAGGTCACCGCCGTCCCGTTCCTGTTCACCACGGTCATCGGCCCGGGTCAGCTGATCGTCGCCGCCAAGGTGGACTTCGCCGACGACGCGACCGTCGCCGACGTCGAGCGCGCCTCGGACGAGGCCGAGCGGCGGCTGGTCGCCCGGCACGAGGGTGTCCGGTACGTCTTCCTCGACCCGACGCCGGGGAACGGGCGGGCGCAGGCGGAGGCGCACCGGCCGGGATGACCGGCGCCGCCTCCGCTGTTGGGGGCGTTCGTGCGCATCGAGGTGTGGTCCGACGTCGTCTGTCCGTGGTGCTTCATCGGCAAGCGCCGGCTGGAGACCGCGCTCGCGCGGTTCCCCCACCGCGACCAGGTCGAGGTCGTCTGGCGGTCGTTCCAGCTCGACCCGACGGCGCCCGAGGGGCAGACCCACCCGGCCCTGCCCGCACTGGCCGCGAAGTACGGCCGCAGCGTCGAGGAGATGCGGCAGATGCAGCGGCAGGTCGAGGAGGTCGCCGCTGCGGAGGGCCTGGAGTACCACCTCGCCGAGGGCCTGAGCGGGAACACCCTGCTCGCCCACGAGCTGATCCACCTGGCCGCCGAGCACGGCCTGCAGGCTGCGATGAAGGAGCGGTTGCTGCACGCCCACTTCGAGGAGGGGCGGTCGGTCTTCGACGTCGACTCCCTCGCCGCGCTCGCCGTCGAGGTCGGCCTGGACGAGGCCGAGGTGCGCGCCGCGCTCGCCGACCACCGCCACCGGCCCGCGGTGCTCGAGGACAGCCGGACGGCCCAGGCGCTCGGCGCCACCGGCGTCCCCTTCTTCGTCGTCGACCGCAGGTACGGCGCCGCCGGCGCCCAGCCCGCCGAGCTGCTGCTGCAGGTGATGGAGAAGGCCTGGGCCGACGCCCGGCCCCTGGAGACGGTGCCCCCGGCCGAGGGCTGCACCGACGACAGCTGCGCGGTCTGAGGGAGACGAGGCCGCGAACGGACGACGGCCACCTCCCCGGGTGCTCCGGGGAGGCGGCCGTCGTTCTCGGCCCTACTGGGTCGCGGGACCGCCCTGCTCGGTGCCGGAGATCTGCCGCAGGAACTCGTGGCAGCGCCGGGCGCGTGCCGAGTCCTGCTCCATCACCTCGCGGAAGAACCCCGCGATGTCCTGGAGCCCGGCGTTCTCCGCGTCGCGCACGTACTGGCCGTAGTCGTGCCCGGCCTTGAGCGAGTGGTACTGCACCGAGATCAGGTCGTAGGTGACGTCCTCGAACCCGGTCTCACCGGTGGCCATGTCAGACCTCCTCGTCTCAGAACGGTGGGGTCCTTCCGATTCCCGCCCCTGAGGACCTGAAACGGACCGCTCCGTCTCAGTCGGTCGGGGACCCGGAGGAGGCCCCGCCGGTCGCGTCCCCGCCCGCGGCGTCGGCCGGGGTCCGGTCGGCCGCCAGCTCCTCCTCGCCGCTGACCGCGGGGTCGTCGGCGGTGGAGGCGAGGTCGTCACCCTGGCCGTGGGCGCCGGGGTCGGCCTGCAGCGTGCGGGGGTCGTTCAGCGGGTCCGGGACGTCGGGGTCGGTGACGGTCATGCCCGCCCGGTGCCCCACGCCGCCGCGCGGCAACCGCTGGTCAGTGCGTAACAGATGTGTTACACATCGGCCGTGGAGGCGATCGCGGCCCTGGCCGATCCGACCCGCCGGGAGCTGCTCGCCCTGCTCGCGCAGGGCGAGCGGGCGGCCGGCGAGCTGGCCGGCCGCTTCCCGGTGAGCCGCCCGGCGATCAGCCGGCACCTGCGGGTGCTGCGCGAGGCGGGGCTGGTCACCTGCCGGGAGGAGGGGCGGCGCCGTCTCTACGCGCTCGACCCGCGCCCGCTCCGGGAGCTGGACGCGTGGCTGGAGCCCTACCGCGACCTGTGGGCCCAGCGGCTGGACGCACTGGACACCGAGATCGCCCGCGGCCGGCGGGCCCGAGAGCAGCGGGGGGCTCCGACACCCCCGCGGAGCGGAGACCCGACATGACCCAGCAGGACGTGCCCACCGCCCGCCGCGGCGTCGTCACCACCGAGCCCGACGGGCGGCAGCGGCTGGTCTTCCGCCGGTCCTGGCCCGACCCGCCCGAGGAGGTGTGGTCCGCGCTCACCGAGCCCGAGCGCCTGGCCCGCTGGATCGGCCGCTACGACGGGGAGCGCGGGCCCGGCGCCACGGGCACGTTCACGATGACCCACGAGCAGGAGCCGGCAGGGGAGGCCGTGCGCATCGTCGAGTGCGACCCGCCCCGCCGGCTGGTCCTGGAGTGGACCCTCGAGGAGGAGCCATGGCGGGTCGAGCTCGACCTCTCCAGCGACGGGACGACGACCACGCTGGTCTTCACCCAGGTCTTCCGCGCCGGGTTCCCCGTCGGGGACGTCGCCGGCGGCTGGCACTGGTACCTCGACAAGCTCGACGCCGAGCTCACCGGCGGCGAGGGGCCGGGGGAGTGGGACGCCTTCTGGGCCGAGGTCGGGCCGGGCTACGGCGCCGCGACGCCGGCCGGCTGACACCGGTCGGGCCTCGGAGGGTCTCCGGAGACACGGGCGACCACCAGGGACCTTCGTCCCATCGGGTAGACGTCTTATACGTAACATCTCTCACGGTTACAGTGGACGCCCCCGCTTGTACGCTGACCGGACCCGGCCCCCAGTCGGCGCCCGTGGCGCCCGGGCGGACCGATGTCAGCTGAGCAGGACCAGCAGCGCCGGCGGTCGTCCCGTCCGGCGTACCCAGAGGATGGAGACGCCGTGACTTCTGTGGCCACCCCCGGTCTCGACAACGCCCCCACCACGCACTCGCGGCTGCTCGCCTGGGTGCGGGAGATGGCCGACCTGACCACCCCCGACCGGGTCGTGTGGGTGGACGGGAGCGACGAGGAGTGGGAGCGCCTCACGCAGAAGCTCGTCGACGCCGGCACCTTCCGCCGCCTGGACAAGAAGCCCAACTCGTTCTGGGCCGCCTCCGACCCGCGCGACGTCGCACGCGTCGAGGACCGCACCTTCATCTGCTCGGTCGACGAGGCCGACGCGGGGCCGACCAACAACTGGATGGCCCCCGACGAGATGAAGTCGATCATGACCGAGCTGTACCGGGGGTGCATGCGCGGCCGGACGATGTACGTCATCCCGTTCTGCATGGGCCCGGTCGAGGCCGAGGACCCGATGTTCGGCGTGGAGCTCACCGACTCGGAGTACGTCGTGGTCTCCATGCGGGTCATGGCCCGCATCGGCAGCCGGATCCTCGAGGCCATGGGCGATGACCGGCCGTTCGTGCCGGCGATGCACTCCCTCGGGGCGCCGCTGACCGAAGGTCAGCAGGACGTCCCCTGGCCGTGCAGCGACACCAAGTACATCGTGCACTTCCCCGAGGAGCGGACCATCTGGTCCTACGGCTCCGGCTACGGCGGCAACGCCCTGCTGGGCAAGAAGTGCTACTCGCTGCGGATCGCCTCGGTGATGGCCCGTGACGAGGGCTGGCTCGCCGAGCACATGCTGATCCTCAAGCTGACCAGCCCGCAGCAGAAGACCTACTACATCGCCGCGGCCTTCCCGAGCGCCTGCGGCAAGACCAACCTGGCCATGCTCGAGCCGACCATCCCCGGGTGGAAGGTCGAGACGCTCGGCGACGACATCGCGTGGATGCGCTTCGGTGAGGACGGCCGGCTCTACGCCCTCAACCCGGAGTACGGCCTGTTCGGCGTCGCGCCGGGCACCGGCTGGGACACCAACCCCAACGCCATGCGCACCGTCGAGAAGGGCAACTCGGTCTTCACCAACGTCGCCCTGACCGACGACGGCGACATCTGGTGGGAGGGCATGACCGACGAGCCGCCGGCCCACCTCACCGACTGGAAGGGCCGGGACTGGACGCCGGAGAGCGAGGAGCCCTCCAGCCACGCCAACAGCCGGTTCTGCACCCCCATCACCCAGTGCCCGATCCTGGCGCCCGAGTACGACGACCCGAAGGGCGTGCCGATCTCGGCGATCCTCTTCGGCGGCCGCCGCAAGACCACGATCCCGCTGGTCACCGAGGCCCGCGACTGGAACCACGGCGTCTTCATGGGGGCCACGCTCTCCTCGGAGACGACGGCCGCGGCCACCGGCGCCGTCGGCGTCGTCCGCCGCGACCCGTTCGCGATGCTGCCCTTCATCGGCTACAACGCCGGTGACTACTTCCGGCACTGGGTGGAGACCGGCAAGGCGCACGACGCCGCCAAGCTGCCGCGCATCTTCTACGTGAACTGGTTCCGTCGCGACGAGGACGGCGGCTTCCTGTGGCCGGGCTTCGGCGAGAACAGCCGGGTCCTCAAGTGGGTCGTCGAGCGCCTCGAGGGGACGGCGGCCGCCGTCGAGACCCCGATCGGGCACGTGCCGGCCGCCGACGCGCTCGACGTCTCCGGCCTGGACCTGACCCCCGAGCAGGTGGAGAAGGCGCTCGCCGTCGACAAGGACGAGTGGCGCGCCGAGGTCCCGCAGATCACCGAGTGGTTCGAGAAGTTCGGCGACAAGCTCCCCAGCACGATGTGGGACGAGCTGGAGATCCTGAAGCACCGGCTCGCCTGACGCAGGACCTCCTCCTCGCCGAGGAGCTGCAGGGCGGCCATGGGCCCCGCACCGGTCAACGGCGACCGGGGCGGGGCCCTGTCGCGTCCCGCCCGGCGGGCCACGACCGCGCATCCGCGCCGCCCAGCCGGGCGCGCCCAGGTCGGCTAGCGTGACCTGACGTACCCCTCCCCGGCTCAGCGCCGAGCCGAATCGACGACAGGCCCTACCGCCCGTGCCCAATCCGTATCTGCACGTGCTGCGCACGCCGCACGCCCTCCCCATGGTGCTGGCCGCGTTCATCGGGCGGCTGCCGCTGTCCATGGTCGGCCTGGGCTCGGTGCTGCTGATCGCCTCGGAGAGCGGGTCCTACGGCTACGGCGGTGCGGTCGCCGCCACGGGCGCGGTCACCACGGCGATCGCCGGGCCGCTGATCGGCCGGTGGGCCGACACCCACGGCCAGCGCCGGACCCTGCTGCCGGTGGTGGTGGTGTTCGTCGCGGCCGGCTGCGTCTTCCTGCCTGCGGTCAAGGAGGACTGGCCGCGCTGGATCGTGTTCGCCTCGGCGGGTGTCGCCGGCGCCTGCATCCCGCCGGTCGCCTCGATGATCCGGGTCCGCTGGACCCACCTGTTGCGCGGCACCCACCGGTTACCGACGGCACTGGCCATGGAGTCGGTGGTCGACGAGTTCGTCTTCATCGTCGGTCCGGTGCTGGTCACCTTCCTCTCCACCACCGGGCACGCGACCTCCGGCGTGGTCACCGCCTTCACCCTCGCCGTCATCGGCAGCCTGCTGTTCGCCGCGCAGGGTCGCACCGAGCCCCCGCCGCACGGCCACGAGGCACGCAGCGGCCCCCGGGCCATCCGCAGCGCCGGGATCCGGGTGCTGTTCGTGGTGGGCGCCGCCGTGGGCGCCATCCTGGGCACGCTGGAGATCGCGCTGGTCGCCTTCGCCGACGAGGTGGGTGCGATGTCGCTGTCCGGCGTCCTCATCGCGGCCCTCGCGGTGGGGTCGATGGCCAGCGGCATCGGCTGGGGCACGGTGCACTGGCGCTCGCCCCTGCGGATCCGGCTGGCGGTCGTGCTGGTCGCCCTCACCGTGCTCAGCGTCCCGCTGCTGCTCATCGGGAGCATCTGGGTCATGATCCCGTTCGTCGTGATCGCCGGGATCGCCGTCTCGCCGTCGCTGATCAGCTCCTTCACCCTCGCCGAACTGCTCGTGCCGCGGTCGGCGACCACCGAGGCGTTCACCTGGATCGGCACCGCGCTGGGCCTCGGTGTGGCGATCGGCGCCTCGGTCGCCGGCAAGGTGGTCGACGTGGCCGGGGCCAACGCCGCGTTCGCGGTCTCGACCGTCGCCGCCCTCGTCGCCGCGGTGGTCGTCGCCGCCGGCCAGCGCGTGCTGCACGTCCCCGCCGAGCACGCCGCCGCACCGGCGATGGTCCGGTGAGCACCGGACGGCCACCGGGCGCCAGGACCATCGACGAGGTCCTGGCCGAGGCGCGGACCCGCCTGCACCGGCTCGAACCCGAGGAGGCGGCCGCCCATGCGGCGCGGGGCGCGGTCCTCGTCGACACCCGCCCGGCGTACCAGCGGGACGCCGACGGGGCGGTGCCCGGAGCGCTGGTCGTCGAGCGCAACCACCTGGAGTGGCGGTTCGACCCGGCCAGCGACGCGCGACTGCCCGAGGCGACCGGCTACGACGTCGAGGTGATCGTGCTGTGCGACGAGGGCTACTCCTCCAGCCTCGCCGCCGACTCGCTGCGGGGCCTGGGCCTGCACCGGGCGACCGACGTCGTCGGCGGCTACCAGGCCTGGCGGGCGGCGGGCCTGCCGACGACGCGCGACTGACCGCCGCTCACCCCGGCCGCACCGCGCCGTCCAGCGCCGTCCGGGCCTCGGCGGCGAGCCGGCGGACGAGCTCACCGGCCGGCTCCGCCCGCGCCAGTGCGGCCGACTGACCGGCCCACAGGTGCAGCTCCTCGACCTCGCCGGCGGCCCGTGCCGCGGCCCGGACCGGGGCGGTGAGCAGGTGCACCTCCGGATAGGCGGCCGGTGCTGCGTCCCCGAGCTCCCGGACGGCGTCGTTGACCAGCGCCCGCGCCCGGCGGCCGGTGAACGCCCGGGTGACCGTCGTGGGCCGCCCCTCGGCGAGCGCGGCGACGTGCACCGCCGCGGTGCCCGCCTCCGGCGTCGGCAGGAACGCGGTGCCGAGCTGGGCCAGCGACGCCCCACCGGCCAGCGCCGCGGCCACCCCGGCCCCGTCGGCGATGCCCCCGGCGGCGACCAGCGGCAGCGGGGACACCCGCCGGACGAGGGTCAGCAGTGGCAGCAGGCCCAGCTGCGCGGGCTCCTCGTCCGACAGCCCGCCGCGGTGCCCGCCCGCCTCCCACCCCTGGACGACGAGCGCATCGGCGCCGGCTGCCGTCGCGACTGCCGCGTCCTCCGGCGAGGTGACGGTGACCCACACGGGCAGCCCGGCGTCGTGCAGCGCGTCGAGCACGTCCGCGGGCGGCAGCCCGAAGGCGAAGGACACGACGGCCGGCCGCAGCTCCCGCAGCAGCTCCACCTTCGCGGCGAACCCGTCGTCGGAGTGGGCCGGGACGCCGGGGGTGGCGCCCAGCCGGGCGGCGCGGGCGGCGATGCGGTCGGCGTAGCCGGGCAGGCGGGCGGCCTCCTCCGGCCGCTCGGGCACCGGCGCGAAGACGTTGACGCCGAACGGCGCCCCGGTGCGGGCACGGACCTCGGCCACCTCCGCGGTGACCTGCTCGGGCGTGCGGTAGCCGGCGGCGAGGAAGCCCAGCCCGCCGGCCTCGCCCACCGCCGTGGCCAGGGCCGGGGTGGACGGCCCTCCGGCCATGGGGGCGCAGACGATGCGGGCGGGGACCGGCGGCAGGGGCAGGGGCACGCCGGTGACCCTGCCGGGCGAGGGCTCGGGCCCACAAGCCGGGTCGGGCCGGTCCGGCGTCCTACGATCCGCGCCGTGGGTCCCTCCCGTGCCGCCGTCCCCGCTGTGCGGCCGTCCCGCCCGCCGCGGTGACCCGCCCCCGCCCCGCGGCCGGCGGCGGCCGCCTGCTGCGCGTGCCGCCGGAGCGGCTGGGCCGCTGGCTCGACGGCGTGGCCGCCCGGCACGGGGCCTTCGACACGGTCGAGCCCGAGGAGGGCGCGCTGCGGATCACCTGCGCGGACACGACGACGGTCGTCCTGCGCGCCCCGTTCCCCTGGCGGCCCGGCCCGGCGCTGCTCTCCGCGTTCACCTCCGCGGCTCGGCAGCCGCACCGGGCCGCGGTGCTGCTGGTCCGGCGCGGGCGCTGGGCGGTCGGCGTCTTCGACGGCGCGGAGCTGCTCGTCTCCAAGGTCGACACCCGGCTGGTCCAGGGACGGACCGCCGCCGGCGGGTGGAGCCAGCAGCGGTTCGCCCGCCGGCGGGCGAACCAGACCGACGCCGTCGTCGCGGCCGCCGCCGACACCGCCGTCCGGGTCCTCCTGCCGCACGCCGGCGAGGTGGAGGGGCTGTTCACCGGGGGCGACCGCGGACTGGTCGACGCCGTCCTGGCCGACCCCCGGCTGGGGGCGCTGGCCGCGGAGCGCCGGGTGCCGCCGCTGGAGGTGGGGGAGCCGACGAAGGCGGCGCTGCTGGCCACCCCCGAGCAGTTCCGCGCCGTCGCCGTGCACCTCGTGGAGCCCGGCGACCGCAACGCCTGACCGGCGGCGCGGGCGCTCCCCGCCCGGCCGGACAGCCCCCGGTAGCCTGGACCGATGGACTGACGATGCGACAGGGCCGGTCTTCGCCCGGTGCACCCGGGGTCAGGGCCGGAGGACCAGCCGGATCGGGTTGCCCTCCTTGTGCGCGAGCCGCTCGATCCCGCGGGCGGCCTCGGTCAGCGGCAGCGTCCCGGAGACCGACCGGGACAGGTCCAGGCGGCCGTGCCGCACCAGCGACACCAGCTCGACCACGTGCTCGGGCTCGGAGCCGTAGTGACCGAGGACGCGCTGTCCGAGGTAGCTGAACGCGGTGCCGTTGCGGATGGTCAGCGGCTGGTCGGTGAGGCCGACGAGGACCAGCGACCCGCCGGCCGCCAGGGTGCGCACCGCCTGCTCGCGCACCGCCGCCACGCCGGCGAAGTCGAACGCGACGGCCAGTCCCGCGCCGGCGGTCGCCTCGCGGATCGCGGCGCCGACGTCCTCGGCCGGGGCCACCGCCAGGTCGGCGCCGAAGGCCAGCGCGCGCTGGCGCGCCTCCGGCACCGGGTCGACGGCGACGATCGGCGCCGCCCCGGCCAGCCGCAGCAGCTGGACGGCGTGGGCGCCCAGGCCGCCGATGCCCCACACCCCGACCGGCTGGGCCGCCCGCACGCCGGCGGTGCTGACGATCGAGGCCCACGGCGTCGAGACGGCGTCAGGCACGATGCAGGCCTGCTCCAGCGGCAGCCCGTCCGGCACGGCGACCAGCGTCTCCACGGTGGCCAGGGCGTACTGGGCCCAGCCGCCGTCGTAGTCGACGCCGCGGGTGTGCACGACCCCGTTCCTGCGCTCGCCGGCCTGCAGGAGCACCCGCTGCCCCTCGGCCCAGCCCGCGACACCGGGCCCGAGCTCGGCGACGGTGCCGGCCACCTCGTGGCCGAGGGTGACCTCCTCGCCGGCCGGGAACAGTGGGGACAGCTGCCCCTCGACGAGGTGGACGTCGGACAGGCAGATCCCCGCCGCCGCGACCTGGATCAGCACCTCCCCGGGCCCGGGCACCGGCCGGGGCACCTCCTTCACCGCGAAGTCGCGGGTGCGCACGTCCAACCGTCCGGCGAGCATCGTCTCGGGCACGACCTCTTCCTCCCCGGTTCCCACCGCGCGTAACGTCTCCCGACCGTGTCCTCCGCAACGAGCGCGACGACCACCGCCCCCGATCCCGTCCTCCTCGCCGAGCGCGCCCACCTGGCGCACGCGGCCGACTGCCTGACCCGGATGCGCGCGTCGGCCTCCGCCGTCGTGGACGCCGGGGTGGACGCCTGGGCCTCCGAGCGGCTGGGCGCGGCCCGCGCCGAGCGGCTGCGGGCGCTGGCCGACGACCCGGGCGTGCCGGCCTTCTTCGGACGCACCGACACCGCGACCGAGACCTTCCACATCGGCCGCCGGCACGTCCGCGACGCGGACGGGACGCCGGTGGTCATCGACTGGCGGGCGCCGATGAGCCGGCCGTTCTACCAGGCCGGTGCCGCCGACCCGCAGGGCCTGGTGCGCCGTCGCCGGTTCGGCTTCTCCGGCGACGAGCTCACCGGCTACGAGGACGAGCTGCTCGGTGCCGGCGACTCGGCCCCCCTGCAGGGGCCCGCCGCCGGTCTTCCTGCAGGGGTCCGCTGCGAGCCTGCGAGCGGTGGGGAGCAGGAAGGCCCTCCTCCGGTGGGGGGCAGGGGGGTCCTCTCTGTGCTGCGGGAGGAGATCGAGCGCCCGCGCAGCGGCCCGATGCGCGACATCGTGGCCACCATCCAGCCCGACCAGGACGCGATCGTGCGCGCGCCGCTGGCCGAGTCGATCTGCGTCCAGGGCGCGCCGGGCACCGGCAAGACGGCGGTGGGCCTGCACCGGGCCGCCTACCTGCTCTACACCCACGGCGGGCAGCTGACCCGCACCGGCGTCCTCGTCGTCGGCCCCAACCGCGCCTTCCTCCGGTACATCGAGCAGGTGCTGCCCGCCCTCGGGGAGGTCGACGTCGAGCAGACCACGGTGGCCGACCTCACCGCGCGGGTGCCGGTCCGCGCGGTCGACCCGCCCCCGGTCGCCGTCCTCAAGGGCGACGCGCGCATGGCCGAGGTGCTGGACCGGGCGCTGTGGGGGTCGATCGCCAAGCCCGCCGAGGAGGTGCTCGTGCCGCTGTGCGGGCGCCGGTACCGGGTGCCGGTCGAGCGGCTCAAGCGCTCCGTCGACGACCTGCGCCGGCGCGGCCGCGCCGGCGACGACCAGCAGCGGCTGCACCACACCGCCGGGCGGGAGCGGCTGGCGATGAGCCTGGCCGAGGACGCCCGCAGACAGGCCGAGGCCGCCGGCGGCAGCGCGACCGACGCCGAGACGCGGCGCGCGGCGCGCAGCCCCGAGGTCCGGGCGTTCTGCGACGCGACCTGGCCCGCGCAGGACCCCGCCGGCTTCGTGCACGGCCTGCTCACCGACCCGGCGCGCCTGGGGCGGGCCGCGCGGGGCGTGCTCTCCGACGACGAGCAGGCCCTGCTGCTGCGACCGGCCGGACCCCTGCGCTCCGCGCCGTGGACGGCGGCCGACGCGGTGCTCGTCGACGAGGTCGCCGGCTCGCTGGAGCGCACCCCCGGCTTCGGGCACGTGGTCGTCGACGAGGCCCAGGACCTCTCGCCGATGCAGTGCCGCGCGGTGGCCCGCCGGCTGGCGGCCGGGTCGCTCACGGTGCTGGGCGACCTGGCCCAGGGGACCAGTCCCTGGTCGGCGGCCGACTGGAGCCGGACGCTGGCCGCGCTGGGCCGCCCCGACACCGTCGTCCGGCCGCTGACCCGCGGCTACCGCGTGCCGGGAGAGGTGCTCGACTTCGCCAACCGGCTGCTGCCGGCGATCGCGCCCGGCCTGGCCCCGGCGACGGCGGTGCGCCGGGGCGCTCGGGCGCTGCGCATCCAGCCCGACGGGGTCCTGGCCGACGTCGTCGCCGACCTCGCCACACAGCCGGGCTCGGTCGGCGTCGTCTGCACCGACGCCACCGCCGCCGAGGTGGCCGCCGCGCTGGCCGCGGCCGGGCTCCCCGCCCCCGTGCTCACCGACGACGGGGAGGCGGGCCGCCTGACCGTCGTCCCGGCGTCCCTGGCCAAGGGGCTGGAGTTCGATTCGGTCGTCGTCGTGGACCCCGCCGCGATCGCCGCCGCCGAGCCGCGCGGCCTGCACCGGCTCTACGTCGTCCTCACCCGGGCGGTGAGCACGCTGGTCGTCCTGCACCGCGGGGACCTGCCCGACCTCCTCGCGGGGTGAACACCCGGTCACGCAGGGGCGTCCAGACCGGGCGTGCGCGGCGCGGGTGGTTGTGGACGGTCAGGTTTCCTGTTCCAGTGAGCCCCGTCACGGAAGGGGGCCCATGGACCTGCGCACGGATGCACGGGTCAGGACGCTGCTCAAGCTGGCCGCCACGGTCGTCGCGGCCGGGGCCCTCGTCGCGGCGGTCCTCTTCCCGTGGGTCGGCGGGCCGGCCCTGGCCGCCCAGCAGTCGACCAGCCTGCTGGGGGACCTCCCCACCGAGCTGAGCATCGACCCCCCGGCCGGCAACACGGTGCTGCTGGCCGCCAACGGCGAGCCGATCACGTACTTCTACGAGGAGAACCGCGCGCCGGTGGCCGGCGACCAGATCGCCGAGGTGATGAAGCAGGCGATGGTGGCCATCGAGGACGCCCGCTTCCGCGACCACCACGGCCTCGACGTCCAGGGCACGCTGCGGGCGCTGCTCACCAACATCGCCGCCGGCGGGGTGCAGGAGGGCGGCTCGACGCTCACCCAGCAGCTGGTCAAGCAGACCCTGCTGCAGACCGCCCGCACGCCGGAGGAGCGCAGCGCGGCCACGGAGCAGACGGTGGGCCGCAAGCTGCGCGAGGCCCGGCTGGCGCTGGCCCTGGAGGACGCCTACTCCAAGGACGAGATCCTCACCCGCTACCTGAACGTCGTGTACTTCGGGCAGAACGCCTACGGCGTGCAACCGGCCGCGCGCGCGTTCTTCGGCGTGGACGCCTCCGCGCTGACCTTGCCCCAGGCGGCGCTGCTCGCCGGACTGGCGCAGAGCCCGGCCGCCGACGACCCGTTCACCAACCCCGAGGCGGCCACCGAGCGGCGCAACGAGGTCCTCTCCCGGATGGTCGAGCAGGGCTACGTCACCCCGGCCGAGGGCACCGCGGCCCAGGCCGCCCCGCTGGGGCTGGCCCCGGGCCCGGCGCCCCGCCGCGGCTGCGTCGAGGCCGGCGTCGGCGCGTTCGTCTGCGACTTCGTCCAGCGGTACCTGATCCAGGAGCTGGGGCTCACCCAGGAGCAGTTGGACAACGACGGCTACGTCATCCAGACCACGCTGGACGTCGACCTGCAGCGGGCCGGCGACGCGGCCGTCGTCGAGACCCTGCCCATGGGCGACTCGCTGGCGGCCATGTTCACCGCCGTCGAGCCGGGCACCGGGCACCTGCTGGCGATGAGCGTCAACCGGGTGTTCGGGTATGACAAGGAGGACCCGGCGCAGGAGTCGTTCAACCTCAACGTCGCACCCAGCAAGGGGTCCGGGTCGACGTACAAGGTGTTCACCGCCGCCGCGGCGCTGGCCCGCGGCTACTCCAGCTACTACACGCTGTCCACGTCCGATCCCTACGTCTCCCGGGTCTACCGGGACGGCGCCGGCCGCTACGACGTCCAGAACGCGGGCCGGTACCGGTCGACGCTGGACCTCACCACCGCGCTCTACCAGTCCTCCAACACCTACTTCCTCGCCCTGGAGGACGCCCTGGGCAGCGTCGAGGAGCCGGTGCGCATGGCCGAGCGGATGGGCCTGTTCCAGTTCAGCGACCCGGCGCTGCCGCAGCAGATCGTCGACGAGAACCGCGGCTCGTTCACCTTCGGCGCCGAGGCGACCAGCCCGCTGGCGCTGGCCAGCGCCTACTCCACCCTGGCCGCCAGCGGCACGCAGTGCGACGTCGTCCCGGTCACCGCCGTCCTCGACCGGCACGGGCAGCCGGCGCTCGGCGCCGACGGCGAGCCGCTCGCCGTGGGCGACCGGTGCACCCCCGAGGCGATCCCGCCGGGCGTGGCCAACACGCTCAACCAGATGCTGGTCAAGGACGTCGCGCCCGGGCACCCGGGCCAGACCGGCGCCCGCGCGCACGTCCCCGGCCACCAGATCGCCGGCAAGACCGGCACGTCGCAGGACAACGACTCGATCGCCTTCGTGGGCTACACCCCCGAGATCACCGCCAGCGTCATGGTGCTCAACCCCAAGACGAAGCAGAACGTCGGCGGCTTCGGCGGCGGGAAGGCCGCCACGGTCTGGCGCGACGCCATGGCGCCGGTCCTGGAGGCGCGGGGGAGCGGGCAGTTCCCGCCGGCCGACGAGGTCGTGATGAACGGCAACACCCGGCCGGTGCCCGGCTGCTCGTCGGTCCGGGCCTGCCAGGCGGCGCTGGCCGACGCCGGGTTCCAGCACACCACCGTGCGCGTGGACAGCTCCCGGGGGGCCGGCACGCTGCTGGGCACCAGCCCGCCGCGCGGCGGTCGGGCCGTGCCGGGCCAGCTCGTCTCGATCCTGGTGAGCAACGGCGCCGACTACGTGGAGCCGGCTCCCCAGCGGCGGTCGGAGCCCGAGCAGCCGCCGGCCCGCGAGGCGGAGGACCCGCCCGCCCCCGAGGAGCCGGCCGGACCGCCACCGGCGGAGGAGGAGGCCGAACCGGCACCCGAGCCGCCGCCCGAGGACCCCGCCGAGGGCGACTTCGACGAGGGCGGGGACTCCGACGAGGACGGCGGGGACTCCGACGAGGAGTTCGACTCCGGCGAGGACTTCGAGGACGACGAGGGCTGACCGCGGCGGATCCGCTCGTCGAGGGACTGGGTCAGCAGCCAGCCGCCGATCAGCACCAGGTGCAGGAGGAACAGCCACAGGCTGATGGCCACCACCGCACCGACCACGGTCAGCCCGCCGAACGGCGCGCCGAGGGCCAGCGGGAGGGACAGGAACAGCACGAAGCCCTGCAGGAAGCCCGACAGGCAGGCGGCGGTGAACAGCGCGCCCGACACGAGGGCCGGCCACCGCAGCCAGCCGGCGGCGATCACGCCGAACCCCCACAGCAGCGGCACGGTGAGCGCGGCCAGCACCGAGTAGTAGCCCACCGCCAGGCTGCCCAGCCGGGCGCCCCGCTCGGTCAGCCCGACCATCGCCGAGGCCGCCAGCAGCAGCGGGTACAGCAGCAGCGGGGTGGCGACCACCAGCGGCAGCGCCAGCAGCCGGCCGCGCCAGCCGGTCAGCGTGTCCCGGCGCGGGGTGAAGCGCAGCAGCGCCCGCCGCAGGCCCTCGCCGTAGAAGGAGAGCGGGAGCAGGGCGAGCACGAACTCCAGCAGGCTCATGCCCACGCCGGCCCGGGCGAGTGCGCGGAGGGCCTCGGGGGCGCCCAGCTGCGCCGGCAGCAGACCGGCCAGCCGTCCGGTGAGGTCGGTGACCGTGTCCGGCGAGGTGAGCAGGGCGGTCAGCGAGAAGGCCACCAGCAGCAGCGGCACCACCGCGATGCCGGCGTAGAACGTCAGCCCGGCGGCGATCAGCGCGAGGTCCCGACCCTGCAGCCGGCGCGCCGCGCCGCGGATCAGGTCCCTGGTCTCCCGCCGCAGGTCCACCGGGTCATGCCACCAGGTCGGGACCGATCCCGCCGGACGGAGCCGTTCCGGGGGTCCTCCCGGGGTCCGCCTTCAGCGCCGGTCCAGCAGCGAGCGGGCCGCGGCGTAGCCGCCCAGGCCGCTGACGGCACCGCCCCGCACCGTTCCGCCGGAGGAGGCCGCCACCACCCGCGGGTGCGCCGTCGCCACGCCCCAGGTGCCCACCTCCGCGGGCGTCGCGGCAACGGGCCAGGACAGGTCGCCGTGGAAGATGTGGCCGCCCGGCATCGCCAGGGACGCCTCGACGTCCAGGGGTGAGGCGGCCTGCAGGCAGGGCTCCCCGGCGGCGTCCCGGGCCAGGCAGTCCAGCAGCGGCTCCTCCAGGTGGGCGTCGAGCTGGGCGACGACCCGGCGGACGGCCTCCCGGCGCGTGCCCACGGGGTCCTCCCGGAAGAGCGCGGCCGGCGTGTGCAGGCCGAACAGGGTGAGCGTCTGGTGGCCGGCCGCCCGCTCCGCCGGCCCGAGGATCGAGGGGTCGGACAGCGAGTGGCAGTAGACCTCGAACGGGATCACGTCGGGCAGCCGGCCGGCGGCGGCCTGGGCGTGCGCGGCGTCGAGCTGCGTGGCGGCCTCGTCGACGTGGAAGGTCCCGGAGAAGGCGACGGCCGGGTCCACGCCCGACCGCAGCCGGGGCAGCCGGGCCAGCACCATGTTCACCTTGAGCTGGGCGCCGTCCGGCGTCGTCCGTGCCGGGACGCCGAACAGCCGGTCGAGCACGGCCGGCGCGGCGCCGCAGACGACCGCGCCCGCGTCCGCGGCCCGCTCGGTGCCCTCGTCGTCGGTCCAGTGCACGGTGACGCCGTCGGGCCGCGGGTCCAGCGCCGTCACCGTGGCCCGGGTCAGCAGCTCCGCGCCGGCGCCGCGCGCGGCGGCCGCCATGGCGCCGGTCACCGCCCCCATCCCGCCGACCGGCACCCGCCACCGGCCGGTGCCGTTGCCGACCAGGTGGTACAGGAAGCAGCGGCCGGCCGGGCCGTCGGCGGCGTGCACGTCGGCGAAGGTGCCGATCAGCCCGTCGGTGAGGGCCACCCCGCGGACGACGTCGTGGTCGAGGTCGTCGGCCACCACGTCGGCCAACGGCCGCTCGAGCAGGTCCTGCCACAGCTGCGGGTCGCGCAGCCGCCCGGCGAGGGCGGCGGGGGAGAGGAGCGGCTCGGTGAGCGTCGGGGCGAGGTCCTCGGCGAGGTCGGCCAGCCGGCCGTAGAAGCGCCGCCAGCCGGCCAGCTCGTCGTCCGAGCCGGTGAGGTCCCGGAAGGACGCGGCGGTGGCCGGCCCCTCGTCCCGCTCGACCAGCAGCCCGGACGCCCCGGGCACCGCGGTGTAGGAGGCCACCTCCCGGTCGGCGAGGGTCACCTCCAGTCCGAGGTCGGCGACGATCCGGTCGGGCAGCAGGCTGACCAGGTACGAGTACGCCGAGAGCCGGACGTCGACCCCGGGGAACACCTGCTGGCTGACCGCGGCGCCGCCGACGTGCTCCAGCCGCTCGAGGACGAGCACCGACCACCCGGCGCGGGCCAGGTAGGCGGCGGCGACCAGCCCGTTGTGCCCGGCCCCCACGACGACGGCGTCGTACCTGCTGCGTGCACTCACCCGGCGGACGGTAGCGGGTGCGGGGTCCTCAGCCGCCCTGCGTGGGGGCGTCCTCGCTCTCCTCGCAGCCCTGTCCCGGGGCCTGCTCGGCCGTGCCGCAGTCCTGCTCGTTGCGGTCGAGGTCGGTGTTGGAGTTGTTGGTGCTGCTGCACCCGGCGAGCGCCCCGACGAGGGCGAGCACGACCAGGGGGCGCTTGAGATCCATGCGCTGCACGTGCTCGCCGGGGACCGTCGGCAAACCCCACGCGCCCCGGTCGCCCCAGGGGTCTCGGCGACCGATCGGGGTCGAGGTGAGAGTCCACGAAATCACATCTGGGTAATTGTCACGACAGCGTCACGGCCCTTACGGTGTGTGTGTCCGCCGGGGCGCTCCGTCACCGCAATGGGTGACACCCCGCGGGCGCCGTCGAGCCGGTTCCTCCCTCCGGGGGAGCCGGGCCGGGGACCCAACGCAGCACTGGGGTGGAGCACGCACGGCTCAGGCCGGGCGCGCCGGGCGCCTTCCCGCTCGAACCCGTCAGCTAACCCGGTAGGCGGCTCGTGGAAGAACGGAGAGCCGCCAGACCATGGCGTCCCACCGCGCCGCTCGCCGCGCTGCGCTCGTCCTCGCCGCCGCCCTCGGCGTCGCCTTCGTCCCGACCTCCGCCGGGGCGGAGGAGCCGGCCACCGCCCAGGAGGCCGCCGCCCTCGTCGCCGCCCGCGGGCACGACCTGGAGGTCGTCACCGAGCAGTTCAACGAGGCGCGTGAGGCGCTCGCCGCCCAGCAGGCCGCCGTCCAGGCCGCGGCGGCGCAGGTCGCCGAGGCGCAGGCCGTGGTGACCACCGCGCGGGAGCAGGTGAAGGGCATCGCCCGCAGCGCCTTCACCGGCGAGAGCATGGGGTCGCTGCAGGCGCTGATGACCAGCGGCTCGGCCGACGAGTTCGTCAACCGGGTGACGCTCCTGGAGGCCGTCGCCGGTCACCAGAACGACCTGCTCGGGCAGGCGGTCGCCGCCGGCGAGGCCGCCGCCGCGGCCCAGGCCGAGGCCGACCGGATCGCCGCCGAGACGCAACAGCAGTACGACGCCGTCGCCGAGCAGCAGGCCGACCTGCAGGCGCAGATCGCCGCGTACCAGGCCGACTACGCGCGGCTGAGCGCCGACGAGCGGCGCGCCGCCCTCGCGGCGGCAGCCACCGCCCACGGCGGTGGGGAGCGGGCCAGCCGCGGTGAGCGGGCGGCGCCGTCCTCCGGGTCGGCTCCCGTCGTCGCCGGCGGCGGCGCGCTCCAGGCGGTCATCGACCGGGCCATGGCCCAGCGCGGCAAGCCCTACGTCTGGGCGGCCTCCGGCCCCGGCTCCTACGACTGCTCCGGGCTGGTCCAGTACGCGTTCCAGGCCGCGGGCATCAGCCTGCCGCACTCCAGCCGGATGCAGTCCTCGATGGGGCAGCAGGTCTCCCGCTCCGAGGCCCGCCCCGGCGACCTGGTCGCCTTCTACAGCCCGGTCAGCCACATCGGCATCTACCTCGGCAACGGCCAGATGGTGCACGCGCCGACCTCCGGCGACGTCGTCAAGGTCGCCAGCGTCGACGCCATGGGCGCCACCCCGAAGTTCAACCGCATCGCCAGCTGAGAGGAGGACCCCGTCCTCCTCACCGCTCGCAGGCTCGCGGCGAGCCTCGGGACGGCGCCAGCCGGAGCCCCCGGACGCCACGCGCGTCCGGGGGCTCGGTCGTGTCTTGACCGTCCGGGCTCATCCGTGAACACTGCTCTCCATACAGATCAGTGATCGCGGAGTGGGTGCGGAATGGCGCAGGCATGGCAGTGGAGCTGGGCGGGCGTCGCGTTCGCCACCGAGCTGGGCGCGCTGGCCGCCCTCGGCTACTGGGGGTGGGTCTCCGGCGGGACGCCGACGGCGCGGTGGCTCCTCGCCCTCGGCGTCCCCCTCGTCGCGGCGGTCCTGTGGTGGCTGTTCGCCGCGCCGCAGGCCGTGGTGCACGTCGCCGTGCTGGTCGTCCTCACGAAGGTGGCCGTCTTCGGGGCGGCGGGCGCCGCGCTGCTGGCGGTGGGGTCGCCGCGCCTGGCCGCCGTCCTGGTCGTCGCCGCCGTCCTGGGCAGCGTGCTGTCCGGGCCGCTGACCGCACCCGCGCCGGAGGTCGCGGTCAGCGCGGCGCCGGCCGGCTGACCTGCTGCAGCAGGCCCCAGACGAAGCGGGCCCGGACGTCCCCGGGCAGGTGGACCTCCCAGCGGGTGACCACCCCGGGGTCCACGCTGCGCGCTCCGGGCAGCCCCACCACGTCGTCCAGGACGTGCTCCCACACCCGCAACCGGCCCGCCGTGGCGCGCGGGACCGGCGAGCCCGGCGCGCGGACCAGGTGCTCCTGGAGCACCGAGCCGCCCGGGCCGGAGAGCACCTCCCAGCACAGGTGTGGCCACAGCGGCAGCGGCCAGCGGCGGACCTGGAGGTCCAGGTCGCCGAACCGGCGGTCCTCCAGTTCCTCCGGGGGGCCGAGGACGGCGGTGCGCAGGGCCAGCCCCCGCGGTGCGCGGGGCGAGTGCTGCAGCGCCTGCCACCGGGTGTGTGCCGCGTGCGCTTCCGCGCGCGTGGCGCCGACGCGGGGGAGCGCCTCTGCCACCAGGTCGGGGCGCAGGTCGGCCATGCGGCGCAACAGCACGAGGCAGAACTCCCGCCGCGCCAGCCCCCGCACGGCCGACGACCCTGCCAGCATCCGTCCGTGCTCATCCCACCGGCCGCCGCCGGCGGGATCATGGACGGGCGGTCACCCTGGCGTTCCCCGGTGGGACCGGCCCCGGGTGCGACCGGGCGGCGCGCGTGCGCCCCGCCGGGCCCGACCCGCGGATCGCCCTGCGCGAGCAGGCGTCGCTGTCCCCCGAGGAGCGTCAGGCGCTCGACGCCCGGCTGGACCACGGGGACGCGGCGCGCGCGACCGGCCCCTGGACGCGGGCGGTGCTGCGCCTGATCGCGGAGCGGCCCGGGGTGCGCGCGCCCGACCTGGCCGCGGCCCTGGGCGGGAGACCCTGCCGTCCACGCGGGACGTGCGGCGGCTCAAGGAACTCGGCCTCACCCGGAGGCTGCCCGTCGGGTACGAGCTCTCCTCCCGGGGCAGTGCCCACCTCGGCTCCGGGATCGGGGAGGATGGGGGGCGATGAACCCCCGTGCCGTCGCCCTCGCCTTCCGTGCCGTCGCCCTCGCCGAGGCCTGCTCCTGGGTGGGCCTGCTGTTCGGCATGTTCGTGAAGTACGTGCTGGCCACCTCCGAGCGCGGCGTGCAGATCTTCGGCCCGATCCACGGCGGGATCTTCGTCGCCTACGTGCTGGTCGCCCTGCTCGCCGGCCGGGTGCTGCGGTGGAACCTGGTCACCACCGGGCTCGCCCTGGCGGCCTCGGTGCCCCCGCTGGCCACCCTGTGGTTCGACCGCTGGGCCACCCGCACCGAGCGGCTGCCGCTGCCGGACCCCGCGCCGGCCTCCTGACCGACCGGGGCCGCTCGCTACGGTCGCGGGCGTGTCCGAGCCCGTCCTGCCCTCCACCGCCCGCACCCTGCTCGCCCGCACCGCCCGGGCGCAGCGCGAGGGCCGGGCCCCCAGCCTGGTCGCCGGCGTCGTGCGGGAGGACGGCCTGGTGTGGTCGGCCGGGCGGGGAGACGTCCCGGAGCCGCACACGGACGTGCAGTACCGGCTGGGCTCGATCAGCAAGACGGTCACCGCGGTCGCCGTGCTGCGGCTGCGCGACGAGGGGCGGCTGGACCTCGACGACCCGCTCGACCGGCACGTGCCCGGCACGCCGATGGGCGACCGCACCGTCGGCCAGTTGCTGGCCCACCTCGGCGGTGCGGCGGCGGAGAGCCCGGGCGGCTGGTGGGAGCGGACGCCGGGCGTTTCGCTCGAGGACCTCGGCCTGGACGACGAGCACGTGGTCCTGGGGGCCGCCCGCCGGTTCCACTACTCCAACCTCGGCTTCGGCCTGCTCGGCGAGCTGGTGGCCCGGCAGCGCGGACGCGCGTGGGGGGACGTCGTCCGCGACGAGGTGCTGGCCCCGCTCGGCATGACCCGGACGACGCCGCGCCCGGTCGCCCCGGCCGCGGAGGGCCACGCCGTGCACCCCTGGGCCGACGTCGTCCTGCCCGAGCCGGAGCACGACGCGGGCGTGATGGCCGCCGCGGGTCAGCTCTGGGCGACCCTGGCCGACCTCGCCCGGTTCGCCGTCTTCCTGCTGGGCGACACCGGCGACGTGCTGGACCCGGCGACGCTGGAGGAGATGACGATCCCCGGCGGGGTCGACCCCTCGGCGCCGGGGTGGTCGGCCTACGGGCTGGGCCTGCAGGTCGTGCGCGTCGACGGGCGCACCCTCGTCGGGCACGGCGGGTCGATGCCCGGCTTCCTCGCCGGCGTCTTCGTCGACCGCGACGAGCGGACCGGGGCGGTGTCCCTGGCCAACGCCACGAGCGGTCCCGAGCCGGTGGTGTTCGGGCTGCTGGCCGACCTGCGGGCCGCCGAGCCGCGGATCGTCGACCCGTGGACCCCCGCGCCGTCCCCCGTTCCGCTGGAGCACCTCGGCATCTGGTTCTGGGGTCCGGCTCCGCACGTGCTCCGGGCGCTCCACGGCGGGCTGCTGCACCTGGGGCCACTGCCGGGCCGGGCGGGGCGCGCGAGCCGCTTCGCCCGCCGGGACGACGGCACCTGGCTCGGGCTGGACGGCTACTACGCCGGGGAGCCGCTGCGGATCGCCCCGGACCACTTGGACCTGGGCACCTTCGTCTTCACCCGCACGCCCTACGACCCCGAGGCCCCGGTGCCCGGCGGGGTCGACGAGGAGGGCTGGCGGCACTGAGCCGCGCAGGTCACGGCAGGTCGAAGGCGTCCATCGTCGTCTTCAGCACCGCGCCGTAGACCAGGTGCGGCACGAGGTCGCTGGCCCAGTCGGTCGCCGACCAGCTGCGCGGGTCGGTGATGCCGAGCGCGGTCATCGGGCCGTTGGCCGCGACCAGGATCCCGGCCGTGGTGAGCAGCGTGCCGACCAGGGGCTGCGACCGGAAGCCGGCGGCCCGCACCAGCCCGACGACGACGCCGACACCGACACCCGTCACCAGCCCGGTCAGCGGGCCGAGCCCCTGCACCCGGTTGTTGCGGGTCTCGCCCTCGCCGGGGATCGGCACGTGGGCCTTCTCGGCCAGCTTCTCCACGGTCTGCTCCGGGGTGGAGCTGGTGCCGCGGCCCCGGACGGCCATGTCCAGGTACGTGACGGCGTTGAGCGCGGTGCTGGCCGCCGCTCCCGCCGCGGCGCCGCGCAGCGCCCAGCCGGGCACGCTGATCCCGCGCCGTCCCTTGCCGATCGTCCCCACGGGGGTGCGCTTCGCCATGGCCGCGCCCTACCCCGTCGCGCTGTTCACACGCGTGGGACCGGCCGGCAGAGGAACTCGGCCACGAGCCGGGCGCACCGCCCGACGGTCTGGCCGTGCTGGACCTCGTAGCCGTGGGTGCTCAGCGTCGGCAGCGACAGCAGTGCCGCCCGCGCCGTCTGGCCGCTGGCGCGCGCCTGCGAGGCGTCGGAGTCGAAGGACTCCCAGACGGCGGCCCGCGCGCCGAGCCCGAGCTCGCGCCCGAGCGCCAGCAGGTGGTCGGAGAGGGCCTTGTCGTAGACGACGGCGTCGTCGGCGTAGGCGACGACCGGGCCGGAGTCGGCCGGCACCTGGTACTCGGCCTCCACCGGCCCGACGTCGAGGGCGAGCGTGACGTCCCCGGGCAGGGTCCGGCTGGCGTAGGTGGCGCCGATGCCGCCCATCTCCTCCCCGACCGTGCAGACCAGGTAGACGTCCGCCGGAGGGCGCCGGTCCTGCTCGTGGAGCAGCCGGGCGGCGCCGACGAGCGTGGCGAGGGCGGCGCGGTCGTCGAGGAAGTAGGAGCCGACGTAGTCACCGAACCCGACCAGGGTCCGCCGGCTCGCGTGCACGCAGACGCGCGTGCCCGGGTGCACGCCGGCGGCCTCGAGCTCCTCGACGCCGCGGCCGGTGAAGACGTAGACGTCGCTCCACTGCATGGCCTGGTCGCCGCCGTCGGGCGTGGTGCGCCAGACCTGGCTGGTCTCCTGGGTGGTGTGCTCGGAGCCGAGCAGCAGGACCGCGGTGAACTGCTCCTCGTCGCCGAGGACGGTCAAGGGGCCGAGGCCGAAGTTGCCCGGGTACATCGTGCCGAGCTGGGACAGCCGCAGGGTGCCGTCCGGTTCCACCCGCTTGACGATCATGGCGAGCTCGTCCATGTGGGCCATCACCCGAACCACCGGCGCGTCCGGGTCGCCCGCGCCCCGCAGCAGGGCGACGAGGTTCCCGGCGGGGTCCACGGACAGCTCGTCGACCAGGGGGCGAGTGCTCCTCGGCAGACCTCGCGGACGTCGTCCTCCTGGCCTCCGGGCCCGTAGGCGGCGAGCAGGTCCTGGAGCAGGGCGCGGTCGTCGGGGGACACGGGACTCCTCTGGTCGGGGCACGGGCCCCGCCGCCTACCTCGGAGCGTCCTCGGGGTATCCCTCGTACCGGGTGGTGCCGCCCGGGTCGACGACCAAGCGGCCCGGTCCGGCGGGCGCTCCCTCCACCTGGACGACGACCGGCCGCAGCCGGGGCCGGGCGACCTCGCCGAAGAGGAACGCGCCCACCTCGTCCAGGACGCCGTTCTTGCCGCGGGCACGGAAGGCATGGCCGGTGCCGTCGAGCTCGAGGACGGCGGACCGGGTCCCGTCGAAGCGCAGCCGCGCCTCCAGGGGAGGTCCCCACTCGGCCCGGAGCACGGCGATCTCACCGGCGAGCCGGGCCCGGCGCTCGCGGGTGAGCAGGCGGAACTGCTGGTCCAGGACGGCGGCGGCGCCGTCCGGTGTCAGCCCGAACGCGGCCCGGAGACCGTCGACGGCGGCCGCGTCGTCCTCTGCCTCCGCCAGCACCTGCACGAACCGGGCCGGGTCGGCGAGGACGGCCTCGATCGCGGCGAGCACGGCCAGCCGGTCGGCGCGGGGATCGGTCACCGCGCTACCCGTCGCACCACGGTGCCGAGCAGGCAGGTCGTCGTCCGGCGCACGGCGCGAGCATCCCCCGGGCCCCTCGTCCGAGACCAGTGGCGGCGACGCGGCACCGTCCGCAGGCTGGAGCCGTGGACGACGTCGGCGTGCGGTTGGAGCGGGCGATCGAGGAGCTCCTCGATGCCCGGCGGGCCGGCACGTCGATCTGTCCCTCCGAGGCCGCGCGCGCGGTCGCTCCCGCGGACTGGCGCGCGCTCATGCCGGAGGCACGGGCCGCAGCCGGGCGGCTCGCGGCGACCGGCCGTGCCGAGGTCACCCAGTCCGGCGAGGTCGTGGACGTCACGACCGTCCGCGGCCCCGTGCGCATCCGCCGACCGGGCTGAGGTGGACCGGTCCGCCCGGCGCTCGCGCAGGGGCGATCGCGCGCCGGCTCAGGCGGCGGTGGCAGGAGTGGGCCGGTGTGGATCTCGGTGCCGCTCGCACAGCAGCGAGAGCGTCACCCCACGACCTGAAGCCGCAGGTCAAGGCGCCGTCCACAGACGGCGGACAGGGCTTGACGCGAGCCGCAGGCGGACTTCGTCGGTCAGCAGCAGTCCAGCCCGGGGGAACGGTGGGGGGTGGAGGCGGCGCTCGCCCGGTGGGTCGCTGGATCGGTCAGCGTCGCGATGCCCGCAGGAGGCGAGACCCGGGCGGGCGCGGGCGTGACGGGTGGCTGGCGTACCCCGCCGCCGACCCGACCCGACCCGCCGGCGCGGTCGAGCAGCGGGGTCAGTCCGTCCCGGCGGCGCGGTCGAGCAGCGGGGTCAACCGGTGGTCGACCAACCGGCGCAGGGCGAGGGCGGTGTCGGTCCGCTGCACGCCGGGGATCGTCAGCACGTGCTCGGTGATCCGCCACAGGTGGTCGGCATCGGTGGCCACGACCCGCACCAGCAGGTCGGCGACGCCGGAGAGCGCCGTCACCTCGAGCACCTCGGGGATCTGGGCCAGCGCCTCGCCCACGTCGGCCAGACTGCGCTGCACGACCTGCACGGTGACGTAGGCGCCGAGCCGGTAGCCGAGCGCCTCCGGCCGCACCCGCGCGTCGAACGGCGCGAGCGCGTCGCTGCCCTCCAGCCGGGCGAGCCGGGCCTGCACGGTGTTGCGCGCCAGGCCGAGGCGCTGGGACAGCGCCGTGGCGCTCGCGCGCGGGTCCTCGGTGAGGGCCCGGAGCAGGCGGGCGTCGGTGGCGTCGAGGGCCGGCACGTTGCTCAGTCTGACATGCGAGGACGTCCTAGTACCGGGCATCGTGCGCAGGACCGCGATGGGATCTTGCGCAGATCGCGCGAGGAGTGTCTGCTCCACGGGAGGCCCGGTCGTGCCACGATGTGTGAGTGGCGCCACACCCCGGCGCCGCGAGACGTCCAGCACCGCCAGCGCCGGCGACCCCGGCCGCTGCGGCCGACGGCGAGGAGATGCCCGTGAGCGTGTCGAGCGCGACCACCGAGGTGGTCGACCCCGTACCCGGGGCCGGGGCCCCGCACCTGCCCCAGCAGCCGGACCTGGTGCAGCTGCTGACCCCCGAGGGCGAGCGGGTCGAGCACCCCGAGTACTCGATCGACGTCAGCGACGAGGAGCTCCGCGGCCTGTACCGCGACCTGGTGCTGGTCCGCCGGTGGGACGTCGAGGCCACCGCCCTGCAGCGCCAGGGCGAGCTGGGCATCTGGGCCTCGCTGCTGGGCCAGGAGGCCGCCCAGATCGGCGCCGGCCGCGCGCTGCACCCCGACGACATGGCCTTCCCGACCTACCGCGAGCACGGCGTGGCGTGGACCCGCGGGGTCGACCCGCTGCACGTCATCAGCCTGTTCCGCGGCGTCGACAACGGCGGCTGGGACCCGGTCGAGACCCGCTTCAACCTCTACACGGTCGTCATCGGGGCGCAGTGCCTGCACGCCACCGGCTACGCGATGGGCCTGCAGCGCGACGGTGCCGAGTCGGCCGCACTGGCCTTCCTCGGCGACGGCGCGACCAGCCAGGGCGAGGTCAACGAGGCGATGATCTGGGCGGCCAGCTTCTCGGCGCCGGTCGTCTTCTTCTGCCAGAACAACCAGTACGCGATCAGCGTCCCGCTGGAGCGCCAGTCGCGGGTGCCGCTCTACCAGCGGGCCGCCGGCTTCGGCTTCCCCGGCGTGCGGGTCGACGGCAACGACGTCCTCGCCGTCCTGGCGGTGACCCGCGCGGCACTGGCTGCCGCCCGCGACGGACAGGGGCCGACGTTCATCGAGGCGTTCACCTACCGCATGGGCGCGCACACCACCTCCGACGACCCGACGCGCTACCGGCTGGCCAGCGAGCTGGAGGAGTGGAAGCTGCGCGACCCCATCGCACGGCTCAAGGCCCACCTCTCCCGGAGCGGCGTCGCCGACCACGACTTCTTCGCGGCCGTCGAGGCCGAGGCCGACGAGCTGGCCACGCGGATCCGGAAGGGCACGGTCGAGATGCCCGACCCGCCGGGGACGGCGATGTTCGACGCCGTCTACGCCGAGCAGACGCCGCCCCTGGCCGCGCAGCAGGCGGAGTTCGAGGCGTACCAGGCGTCCTTCGAGGGGGGCGAGCACTGATGGCCGCGCAGACCCTCACCATCGGCAAGGCGCTCAACCTGGGCCTGCGCAAGGCGATGGAGGACGACGCCAAGGTCGTGCTCATGGGCGAGGACATCGGCCGGCTCGGCGGCGTCTTCCGCATCACCGACGGCCTGCAGAAGGACTTCGGCGAGGACCGCGTCGTCGACACCCCGCTGGCGGAGGCCGGCATCCTCGGCACCGCCGTCGGCCTGGCGATGCGCGGCTACCGGCCGGTCTGCGAGATCCAGTTCGACGGGTTCGTCTTCCCCGCCTACAACCAGATCGTCACCCAGGTCGCCAAGATCCACGCCCGCTCCCGCGGGAAGCTCGCCATGCCGATCGTCATCCGCATCCCGTTCGGCGGGGGCATCGGTGCGGTCGAGCACCACAGCGAGAGCCCCGAGGCCTACTTCGCGCACACCCCCGGCCTCAAGGTGGTCGCCGTCAGCAACCCCGTCGACGCCTACTGGGCCATCCAGCAGGCGATCGCCTCGCCCGACCCGGTCGTCTTCCTCGAGCCCAAGCGCCGGTACTGGGAGAAGGCCGAGGTCGACACCGACGCGACGCCCGGCCCGCTGTTCGCCTCCCGGGTGGTGCGGGGCGGGGACGACGTCACCGTCTGCGCCTACGGCCCGATGGTGAAGACGGCGCTGCAGGCGGCCGAGGCGGCGGCGGAGGAGGGCCGCTCGCTCGAGGTGGTCGACCTCCGCACGCTGAGCCCGCTCGACCTGGACCCGGTGTTCGACTCGGTGCGCCGCACCGGCCGCTGCGTCGTCGTCCACGAGGCCCCGGTGACCCTCGGCCTCGGTGCGGAGATCGCCGCCCGGGTGACCGAGGCCTGCTTCCACGCGCTGGAGGCGCCGGTGCTGCGGGTCGGGGGCTACGACACCCCGTACCCGCCGTCGAAGCTCGAGGAGGAGTACCTCCCCGACCTCGACCGGGTGCTCGACGGCGTCGACCGCGCGATGGGGTTCTGAGGCCATGTCGCTGCGACAGTTCAGGCTGCCCGACGTGGGCGAGGGCCTCACCGAGGGCGAGATCCTGCAGTGGCTGGTCGCCGTCGGCGACACGGTGACGGTCAACCAGCCGCTGTGCGAGGTGGAGACGGCCAAGGCCGCCGTCGAGCTGCCCTCCCCGTACGCCGGCACGGTGACCGAGCTGCTGCACGAGGTCGGGACGACGGTCGACGTCGGCACGCCGATCATCACCATCGACACCGGTGGGGACGCGCCGCCGGCCCCGACGGGTGACGGCGCCGCCGAGCAGCCCGCAGCCGGCCTGATCGGCGGCGAGGCGCCCGGCGGGCGCACCGCGGTGCTCGTCGGCTACGGCCCGCGCACCACCGAGGCCCGCCGGCGGCCGCGCCGCGCCGTCCACCCCCACCCGGCGCCGGCACCGCTGGCCGGGTCCGCCGACGATGACTCCCGCGGGACGCCACTGCTCACCACCGCCCCCGACGCCCGGACCAAGCCGGTGCGGCACGGCGGGCTGGAGGTCGGGCGGGCCGCTGAGGCGCACGCCGCCGCCGAGGAGGCGGCGACCGCGCTCGTGGCCGCCCCCGGGCGCGGGCGGCTGCGGCCGCTGGCCAAGCCGCCGGTGCGCAAGCTCGCCAAGGACCTCGGGGTCGACCTGACCGCGCTGACCGGCAGCGGCGCCGGCGGGGTCATCACCCGCGCGGACGTCGAGGCCGCCGCCGGCCGTGCACCCGCCCCGGACGCCGCGCCCGCGCCGGTCGTCGCGCTCCCGGCGGGGGAGACCCGGCGGATCCCGGTCAAGGGGGTGCGCAAGCACACCGCCGCGGCGATGGTGGCCAGCGCCTTCACCGCGCCGCACGTGACGGAGTTCCTCACCGTCGACGTCACCCGGGTGATGAAGCTGCGCGCACGGCTGGCGGCGCGGCCCGAGTTCGCCGGGGTCAAGGTCAGCCCGCTGCTGTTCGTCGCCAAGGCGCTGCTGCTGGCGGCGCGCCGGCACCCCATGGTCAACAGCTCCTGGGACGAGGCGGCGCAGGAGATCGTCGTCCACGGCCAGGTCAACCTCGGGATCGCCGCGGCGACCCCGCGCGGGCTCGTCGTCCCGAACATCAAGGACGCCGGCCGCCTGTCGCTGACCGAGCTGGCCGCGGCGCTGACCGAGCTGACCGAGACCGCGCGGGCCGGCCGCACCGCCCCGGCGGACATGACCGGCGGCACGATCACGATCACCAACGTGGGGGTGTTCGGCGTCGACACCGGGACGCCGATCCTCAACCCCGGCGAGTCGGCGATCCTGGCGTTCGGCGCCGTCCGGGAGATGCCGTGGGTGCACAAGGGCAAGGTGCGGCCGCGGCAGGTGACCCAGCTGGCCCTGTCGTTCGACCACCGCATCGTCGACGGGGAGCTGGGCAGCCGTTTCCTCGCCGACGTCGGGGCCCTGCTGTCCGACCCCGGCACCGCCCTGGCGTTCTAGGCGACCCGCCCGCCGCCGGCCCGGCCCGGCGGCGGGCACCGACCCCGGTGTCACGGACGTGTTCAGTCCGGCTCGCAGGGGTACGTCGTGCACGACCGAGCACCCGAGCAGAGGAGCAGGCAGTGGCCAGCGTGCAGGAATCCATCGACGTCGACGTCCCGATCCGGGTCGCCTACGACCAGTGGACCCAGTTCGAGTCCTTCCCGCAGTTCATGGGCGGGGTGGAGCGGATCACCCAGCTCGATGACACGCACACCCACTGGGTCACCAACATCGACGGCGTCAAGCGGGAGTTCGACGCCGAGATCACCGAGCAGCACCCCGAGGAGCGGGTGGCCTGGACCAGCACCGGCGGCGAGGCCAAGCACGCCGGTGTGGTCACCTTCCACCGGCTCGACGACGCCAAGACCCGCGTCATGATCCAGATCGACTGGGAGCCCACGGGCCTCGTCGAGAAGGCCGGCGCGGCCCTCGGCTTCGACGACCGCCAGGTGAAGGCCGACGCCAAGAGGTTCAAGGAGTTCATCGAGAGCCGGGGCACCGAGACCGGCGCCTGGCGCGGGGACGTCTCCCGCCCCGACCAGGCCTGAGCGCACCCCGACACGCGAGACGGCGCCCGCCCCCTTCTGCAGGGGACGGGCGCCGTCGTCCGTGGCGGGACCCTGCGCGGGTCCTGCTGCTACTCGGCGTCGAGGTCCTGGGCGACCAGACCGGCGATCTGCTCGAGCACGGCCGGGTCATCGCTCGAGACGACGACCTCCATGCCCTGCTTCGCGCCGAGCGTCATGATCATCAGCGGTGACCCGGCGTCCACCGGGTTGCCGCCCGCGGTGGCCAGCGTGACCGGGACCCCGGCCTTGCCGACGGCCTCGGCGATGAGCGCCGCCGGCCGGGCGTGCAGCCCGACGCGGGAACCGACGGTGACGACTTGGCTGGGCATGGGGGATCTCCCTCGCTCTGGGGTTCGGGGTCGGGGTACAGCCTGGCGGCTCAGGCGCGAGCCGGCTGGGTGACGGGGGCGGCGCTGTGCGCGTGGGCCAGGTCCACGGCGTCCTCGGGCACGTCCTCGGCCTTCGTCCGGCCGATGCTCTTGGCGACGATCACCGCGACCGCGCCGACGATCGTGCCCACCACGATCGCGAGCAGCCACATGAGGAACCCGTTGATCGCGAAGAACACCACGATGCCGCCGTGCGGGGCCTGCGCCTGGACGCCGGCGGCCGCCACGATCGCGCCGGTGGTCGCGCCGCCGAGCATGATCGAGGGGATGACCCGCAGGGGGTCGGCGGCGGCGAACGGGATCGCGCCCTCGGTGATGAACGCCAGGCCCAGCAGCCACGCGGCCTTGCCCTGCTCCTGCTCCGCCGGGGTGAACAACCTCGGCCGGACGACGGTGGCCAGGGACAGCGCGATCGGCGGCACCATCCCGGCGGCCATGACCGTCGCCATGATGACCAGCGGGCCGGTGTTCTCCGTCGGGTTGGCGATGTAGCTCGACAGGCCGGCCGTGGCGAAGGCGTAGGCGGCCTTGTTGACCGGGCCGCCCATGTCGAAGGCCATCATCAGGCCGAGCAGGACCCCGAGCAGCACCGCGGACGTGCCGGAGAGGCCGTTGAGCCAGTTGGTCAGCCCGGTGATGGCCGCGGCGAGCGGCCGGCCGAGGACGAGCACCATGAGACCGCTGGCGAAGAGGGTCGCGAACAGCGGGATGACCACGACCGGCATCAGCCCGCGGGCGACGCGGCCGACCTTCAGCCGGCTCAGCCAGAGCGCCGCGAAGCCCGCGATCACGCCGCCGATCAGCCCGCCGAGGAAGCCGGCGTTGACCTGGACGGCGACCAGGCCCGTGACGAACCCGGGCGCGATGCCCGGCCGGTCGGCGATCGCGTAGGCGATGTAGCCGGCCAGGGCCGGGACGAGGAAGGAGAACGCCAGCGAGCCGATGAAGAACAGCATCGCGCCGAGGTAGCCGGCGAGCCCGCCGTTGAGGTCGGCGACCGTGCTGGTGGGCAGGTCGAACAGGGAGTTGTTGAGCACCCAGTCCTTGGCCCACGAGTTCCCGGAGTCGGGGTTGGTCAGCGCGACCGGGTAGCCCGCGAGCAGGAACCCGAGCGCGATGAGCAGTCCGCCGGCCGCGACGAACGGGATCATGTAGCTGACGCCGGTGAGCAGCCAGCGACGGACCTCGGATCCGGTGCCCGGCCGGCCCGCGGACGACGCGGCGGCGCCACCCGCCGTGCCGCCGCCTGGCACCCGGCGGGCGTTCGGGTCGTCCGCGGCGGCCAGCGCCTCGCGGATCATCACGTCGGGCTCGTTGATGGCCCGCTTGGTGCCCGACTGCACGACCGGCTTCCCCGCGAACCGCTCGCGGTCCTTGACGCCGACGTCCACGGCGAAGATCACCGCGTCGGCGGCGCGGATGACCGACGGGTCCAGCGGCGTGGAACCCGAGGAGCCCTGCGTCTCGACGTGCACGTCGACGCCGGCGGCCTGCCCGGCGGCGGCGAGCTTGTCGGCGGCCATGTAGGTGTGCGCGATCCCCGTCGGGCAGGCGCTGACCACGACCAGGCTGCGCGTACCGGCCGCGGACTCCGGCGCGGCGGCGGGGGCGGGGGTCGGGGCCGGCGCGCCGGCGGGGGAACCGACCGGGGCCGCCGCCGGCTCGGGGGCGACGACCTCCTGCACGAGCGCGACCACCTCGGCGTCCGACCCCGCCGCCCGCAGCGAGGCCACGAACTCCGGCCGCACCAGGGCCCGGGCCAGCGCGGTGAGCAGGGTGAGGTGGTCGGCGTCGCCGTGCGCCGGCGCGGCGATGAGGAAGGCCAGGTCGGCGGGGCCGTCGGGCGCGCCGAAGTCCACCTTCGGGGACAGGCGGGCGAAGGCCAGCGACGCCTCGGTCACCGCCTCCGAGCGGCAGTGCGGGATGGCGATCCCGCCCGGCAGGCCGGTGGCGGCCTGGGCCTCCCGGGCGAGGGCGTCCTGGGCGAGGCCGTCGGCGCTCGTGGCCCGGCCGGCCTCGGCCACCAGGGCCGCGAGCCGGCGGACGACGGCGCTCTTGTCGGTGCCCAGGTCGGCGTCGAGCACGACCAGGTCGGGGGTGATCAGGGCGGGCATGGCGGACCTCTCCAGGAGGCGTCAGCGGACGTCGCGGCCGGCGGCCGGGACGGGGGTGGTGCCGGGTGCAGCGGTGGTGCCGGGAGCGGAGCGGGATCCGGAGGCGGGGCCCTCGGGGGCCCGGACGACGGTGACGTGGACGGCGTCGCCGTCCACCTGGGCCGGGGTCGGGACGGCCGACCCCGGCAGGGACGCGCTGGCCGCGCCGTAGGCGACCGCGCTGCGCAGCCGGTTCGCGGGGTCGGCGCCGGCGAGGTCGGCGAGCACGTGGCCGGCCAGGCTGCAGTCGCCGGCGCCCACGGTGCTGCGGACGGCGATCGGCGGCGGGGTCGCAGACCAGACCCCTCCCGTGGCCGCGGACAGCAGCGCGCCGTCGGCGCCGAGGGTCAGCAGCACCTCGGCCACGCCGCGCCCGTGCAGGGTGGCGACGGCGGCCAGCGCCGCGTCCCGGTCGGCGGTCAGCTCGGCCTCGGGCACGCCGGCCAGCTGGGCGAGCTCCTCGGAGTTGGGCTTGAGCAGGTCCGGAGCGGCCTCCGGCCCGGCCGCGAGCAGGGCGAGCAGCGGAGCCTCGGACGTGTCCACGGCGATCCGCGCGCCGGTGTCGCGCAGGGAGACGACCAGCTCGGCGTACCAGTCGACCGGGGTGCCCGGCGGCAGGGAGCCCGAGAGCACCACCCAGCGGGCGCCCTCGGCGTGCCGGTGCAGGGCCGCGACGAGGGCGGCGCGCGTGGCGGCGTCCAGCGGGGCGCCGGGCTCGTTGAGCTTGGTGGTGGTCCCGTCGGGCTCGGCGAGGGTGTAGTTGGTGCGGACCGGCGTCCCGATCGGCACCGCGGCCAGCGGCAGGCCCAGCCGGTGCAGTGCGCCCACGATCGGGTCGTCGTCCCCGGCCGGCAGCACGGTCACCACGTCGACGCCCGCGGCGGCCAGCGCGCGGGCGACGTTGACCCCCTTGCCGCCGGGCTCGGTGGAGCTCGGCCCCAGGCGGGCCACGCTGCCGCGCTGGAGGGGGCCCGGCAGCGCCAGCGTGCGGTCCAGGCTCGGGTTGGCGGTGAGGGTGACGACGGCGCTCACGCGATCACGACCTCGACGCCGGCGTCCTCGAGCCGGGTGACGTCCGCGGGGTCGGCCTCGGCGTCGGTGACCAGGACGTCGACGTCGGTCGGCTCGGCGAACCGGATGAGGTGCTCGCGGCCGAGCTTGCTGCTGTCGGCGAGGACGACGACCTTCTGGCCGGCGTGGGCCATGGCGCGCTTCACGGCGGCCTCCGCGTCGTCGGGGGTGGTGAACCCGTGCTCGGGGGTGACGCCGTTGGCGCCGAGGAAGGTGACGTCCACGCGGAGGTCGGCCAGCGTGGCGAGGGCGGGGGTACCGACCGCGCACTGGGTGATGCCGCGCACCCGGCCGCCGAGCACGTGCAGCTCCAGGCCGGGAGCGGCCGCGAGCCGGGCGGCGATGGGCACGGAGTGGGTGACGACGAGCAGCCGGCGGTCGCCCGGCAGGAGGTCGGCGAGCGCGGCGGTGGAGCTGCCGCCGTCGAGCAGCACGCTGCCGTCCGAGCCGGGCACGAGGTCGAGCGCGGCGGCGGCGATCTTCCGCTTCTGCTCGCTGCGGGTGCCGTGCCGTTCGGTCAGCGCCGTCTCGACGTAGGTGAGGGCCCCGGCGGGGACCGCCCCGCCGTGCACCCGGCGCAGCGTGCCGGCCCGCTCGAGGACGGCGAGGTCGCGGCGCACCGTCTCGGTGGTGACGCCGAACTGCTCGGCCAGGGCGGTCACCGCGACCCGGCCCCGGTCGGTCACCAGCCCCGCGATGGCCTGCTGACGCTCCTCGGGGTACACGACCGCCCCCCTCTCGTTGCCCGAACATGTGGTTTTTGCGTTGGAATGCTGTTGTTCTACGTCCGATCCGTTGACAAGTCAACACCTTTTCGTGACGCTGGTCACCGGTCGTCCTGCTCCTCCGACCCCCGAACCGAGGCGAGGTACCCATGTCCACCACCGCACCCGGAACCGCTGCCCTGCCGCCGACCGGTGGGCCCGTGGTCCTGCCCGGCACCCCGGTCGTGCCCGGCGTGGTGCTCGGCCCGGTCGTCCGCCCGTCGGGGGCGGTGCAGTTGCCCGCCGACGAGGGCGCCGTCGTCCCCGAGGACCGGCGCGCGGGGGAGCGCGATCGCTTCGTCGCCGCGGCGACCGTCGTCGCCGACCGGCTCACCGAGCGGGCCGCCGGCGCGACCGGGGTCAGTGCCGAGGTGCTGGCCACCACCGCGGGGCTGGCCCGCGACCGCGGCCTGCTCTCGGCCGTGGAGCAGCGGATCGACGCCGGCACGCCGGCCGCCGTCGCGACGGTGCAGGCCGCCCAGCAGTTCATCGACCTGTTCACCTCGCTCGGCGGGCTGATGGCCGAGCGGGTCACCGACGTGCGCGACGTCCGCGACCGGATCGTCGCCGAGCTCACCGGGCAGGGGGAGCCGGGCGTGCCTCGCCCCGAGGTGCCGTCGGTGCTGCTGGCCGAGGACCTCGCCCCCGCCGACACCGCGGGCCTCGACCCGGCCCGGGTGGTCGGCCTGGCCACCCGTCTCGGCGGGACGACCAGCCACACCGCGATCATCGCCCGCCAGCTCGGGCTGCCCTGCGTCGTCGCGGTCGGGGGGCTCGACGACGTCCCGGCGGGTGTCACCGT
Organism: Geodermatophilus sp. SYSU D00697; assembly: GCF_054050175.1. Lineage (NCBI taxonomy): Bacteria > Bacillati > Actinomycetota > Actinomycetes > Geodermatophilales > Geodermatophilaceae > Geodermatophilus > Geodermatophilus sp. SYSU D00697. The sequence goes on along the minus strand of NZ_JBJGYV010000011.1, from coordinate 11,906 downwards.
GCTGCTCGACGGCGAGCGCGGCACGGTCACCGTCGACCCCGAGCCCGACGAGGCGCGGGCCCGCGTGGAGACCGCCCGTGCCGCCGCCGCGGCGCTGGCCGGGTACCGGGGTCCCGGCCGCACCCGGGACGGCGTCGAGGTGAAGGTCCTGGCCAACGTGCAGGACGGCGCGGGGGCCCGGGCGGCGGCCGCCGCGCACGCGGAGGGGGTCGGCCTGCTGCGCACCGAGCTGGCGTTCCTCAGCCGCGCCGAGGAGCCGTCGGTGGAGGAGCAGGCCCGCGGCTACGCCGAGGTGTTCGAGGCCTTCCCGGGTCGGCGGGTCGTCGTCCGGACGCTGGACGCCGGGTCGGACAAGCCGCTGGCCTTCGCCACGATGCCCGACGAGGCCAACCCGGCCCTCGGCGTCCGCGGCCTGCGGGTGGCCCGCCGGGACCCGGGCCTGCTGGAGCGACAGCTGGACGCGGTGGCCGAGGCCGCGCGGCGGACCGGTGCGCAGCCGTGGGTGATGGCCCCGATGGTGGCGACCGTCCCCGAGGCGGCGGAGTTCGGCCGGCTGGTGCGCGACCGGGGCCTGGTGCCCGGCGTGATGATCGAGGTGCCGTCAGCGGCGCTGCTCGCCGACCGGCTGCTCCAGCACGTGGAGTTCCTGTCGATCGGCACCAACGACCTCTCGCAGTACACCCTCGCGGCCGACCGGCTCTCCGCCGACCTGGCCGACCTCACCGACCCGTGGCAGCCGGCGCTGCTGGGCCTGGTGCGGGTCACCGCCGACGCGGGCCGCCGGGCCGGCAGGTCGGTCGGCGTCTGCGGCGAGGCCGCGGCCGACCCGCTGCTGGCCTGCGTGCTCGTGGGACTGGGGGTGACCTCGCTGTCCTGTGCCGCGTCGTCCATCGCCGGGGTCGGGGCGCGGTTGGCGACGGTCGACACCGACACCTGCCGGCAGGCCGCGGAGGTCGCCCTCGCCGCGGAGGACCCGTACGGTGCCCGCGCCGCCGTCCGTGCGGTGCTCGGCGTGGAGTGAGGCCGAGCTCACCCTCGAGGGTGAGCAATCGTCGCCGTGTCGGCCTCGTCGCCTGCGTTCCTTCGGAATAATTGACCTCGTACCTGGCTTGCTACGGGTACGACCTCGACGACACCGGAAGAAGGAACGGACGATGAACAGCGTGACCTCCAGCTGGCGGCTGCGTCGGCAGGCGGCGCGGACGCGCCGGGCGATCGACCGCGCCCTCGCGCGCACCAGCAGCCCGGCGATGCGGGACGAGCTGCTGACGATGGCGAACGGCAGCGGCTACACCTTCCGCTGAGGCGCCGCACCGACAACGCGCGACCCCGGCCTCCGTCCTCGGAGACCGGGGTCGTCTGCTGTCCGCGGTTCCCCGCCGAGGAGGGCGCGGGCCCGTCCCGAGGCCCGCCCGAGCGTGCGAGGGGGAAGGAGGACGGGGTGCTCCTCGTGCATCCCGTGGACGACGGCGCCACCCCTGGGGTGTGACGCACCTTCTGCACCGCCGGAGGGCCGCCTGCACGGCCCTCCGCTCCGCGGGACCGGCGTACCTCCTTCGGGGCGTTGTCCTCAACCGCACCGCCGGGGGTGCCGATCGAGCAGTCGTGAGGAGATCGGGCCGGACGTGCCCCCTACGACGCGCTCAGGCGGGAGGGGACCCGTGGTGACCGCCACCGCGCCGTCGCCCGAGCCCCGCGAGACCTCCGGCGCCACCACCGGCCTGGTCCTCGGCTACGTGCGGCGCCAGGCAGGGGACGCGGCCGTCAGTGAGGTCCTGCGGCGGGCGGGGGTGTCCACGCCAGCCGAGCAGCTGACCAGCCCCTCCCACTGGACGAGCTACGAGACGCGCATCCGGCTGTTCGCGGCCGCCACCGAGGTGCTCGGCGACCCGGCGACGATGTTCCGCGTCGGGCGCGAGGCGCTCGCCCACGGGCTGAACCCCGCGCTGGTCCTCCTGATCCGGGCGATGGGCTCGCCGGGGCAGGTGTACCGGCAGCTGCCGCGGGCGGTCGCGAAGTTCTCCACCACCTCCACGATGGAGATGCTGGAGGTCGGCGCCGGGCACGCGACCATCCGGTTCACCCTGCGTCCCGGCTACGCGCATTCCCGGCTGGACTGCGAGTACGCGCAGGGCCTGGTCGGCATGGTGCCCGCGGTCTTCGGGCTCCCGCCGGCCGACGTCCTGCACAACCAGTGCGAGTCCGACGGGCACCCCGCCTGCGTCTACCACCTGACCTGGGAGCACCGCCGCCGCTGGCGCCGTCCGCGGGCCACCACCGCGGAGGCCCAGCCGGAGCTGTCGGCCCTGCGCGACCAGCTGCGGGTGCTCCAGTCCGCGGCCGCCGACCTGGTGGCCAGCGACGACGTGGACACGGTGCTGCGGCGCATCGTCGCGCGGGCCGCCGAGGCGGTCCTGGCCCCCGGGTACGTGCTCGCGGTCACCGACCCCGACGGCGGACCGCCGCTGGTGCACGGCGCCGGGCTGCCGGCCGAGATGGTCCACGGGCTGGCTGCGACCCTGCTCGCCGGCGCCGACCCCGGTCCGAACGTCGTCGCGGTGGACGTCGCCTCCGCCCGCCGCACGCACGGCCGCCTGGCGGCGGTCTACCGCCCGGGCGACGGCGCGATCGGGCACGAGCGCGAGATGCTCTCCGCGTACGCCGGCCACGCGGCGGCGACGCTGGACCTGTTCATGGCGCTGGAGAGCGCCCGGCGGGAGGCCCAGCGGGCCGGTGCGCTGCTGGCGCTGGCCCACGAGCTGGCCCAGGCCGGGGACGCCGCGGCGGTCTGCTCGGTGGTGGCCGAGGCCCTGCCGCGCATCGTCGGGTCCGACAGCGCGACCATGCTGCTGTGGGAGCCCGCTGACGGCGCCCTGCTCGCCGCCGCGGTCGCCGGTCCCGACCCGTCCCGCCGCGAGCAGCTCCTGGCCACCCCGTTGCGCGCCGAGGACACCCCCGAGCTGGTCGGGATGCTCACCGACCGCGAGCCCCGCGTCCTCGACGCCGCCACCTGCAGTGCCGGCCTGGCGCGGCTGCTCACCGCGCTCGGCGTCACCCGTGCGGTCGCCGTCCCCCTGCTCGCCGGCCGGACGTTCCTCGGCGTCGCGACGGCGGGCTGGGCGGCCGGCCGGTCACCGGCGGGGCTGGACGGGGAGGTGCTGGCCCGCCTGCGGGGTGTCGGCGACCAGGCCGCGACGGCGCTGCAGAAGGCCCGGCTGCTGGAGACCGTCCGCCACCAGGCGACCCACGACGCGCTCACCGGGCTGCCCAACCGGGTGCTGTTCCTCGAGCGGGTCGGCAGCGCCCTCGCCGCGACCGGCCCCCAGCAGCACGTGGGCGTGCTGTTCTGCGACCTGGACCGGTTCAAGGCGGTCAACGACTCCCTGGGCCACGCCGCCGGAGACGAGCTGCTCCGGCAGGTCGCGGCCCGGCTGCGGTCGGCGGTGCGGCCCGGCGACACGGTGGGCCGGCTCAGCGGGGACGAGTTCGCCGTCCTGCTCCCCGGCCTGACCCGGACCGAGGACGCCGACCGCGTCGTCGCCCGGGTGCTCGGGTGCTTCGACGAGACCTTCCGGCTGGAGGGCACGGCCGTCGCCGTCGGCACCAGCGTCGGGGTCGCCGTCCACAGCGGGGAGTGGGGCGTCGCCGACGACCTGCTGCGCGCTGCCGACGCGGCGATGTACCGGCACAAGCACGCCGACCGGGAGGGCCCGGAGGCCTGACCGCGGCGCTCGCTCAGGCCCGCAGGCGGGCGCGCAGCGCCTCCTGCTCCCCGCGGCCGAAGCCGTGCTCGGTCAGCCAGCCCACCGGGCCGCCGTGCCGCTCGTCGAGCAGGGTCAGCAGACGGTCCATCGTCTCCGCACGCGGGGTGTGGACCGCGACGCCGCGGGTGGTCATGTCCTCCGCGTAGGTCGGCGAGGTCGCCAGCTTGGCCACCAGCGCGTCGATCACCTCGGCGGTGAGCGCGTAGTCGGCGACGATCTCCTCGTGCGGCACGCCTGCGACGGCCAGCGAGAACATGACGACCACCCCGGTGCGGTCCTTGCCGGCCGCGCAGTGCACCACGGCCGCGCCCTCGGCGCCGGCGGCCAGGGCGCGCAGCGCGCCGAGCACGTTGTCCGGCCGGTGGGCCAGGTAGCCCAGGTAGGAGCGCACCGCCGGCGGTTCGCCCTGGTCGCCCTCGGCCACCTGCCGCGGCAGGATCGACTCGGCCCAGCCGGCCGGGAGCTCGGGCAGGTCGGCCTCCTCGACGGCGAAGACGTCGGTGTGGTGGCCGCGCTCGGGCAGCAGGCTGAAGTGCCGGTGGGTCACCGTGGGCACCGCGCGCAGGGGACCGCGGCCCTCGAGCAGCACCTCCGCGGTCGTGCGCAGGTCGATCACCTCGCGCAGCCCCACCTCGCCGACCAGCCGCCGGACGTCGGCGTCGCTGAGCGTCTGCAGGTTGTCACTGCGCAGGATCCGGCCCGGCAGCGTCCTCCCGCCGTCGGAGGTGGGCAGCCCGCCCAGGTCGCGGGTGTTCGTCGTCCCGTCGAGCGTCAGCCAGCGGTCGGTGGCGGTGGAGGTCACTCTCCGACGGTACGACCTGCCGGCGACGGGACGGGGTCTGCCGGGGGAGTGCCGAGCAACGCCGCGGTGACGGCCAGCAGGCCAGCGCGCAGCGCCGCGCCGCGGGCGGCGAACCCCCGCTGGAGGGCGGCGTACTCGGCCCGCCCGGCGGCGGTCTCGATGCGCACCGGCTCCCGCCCGGAGGCGCGCAGGTCGTAGGGCGAGGCGCGCATGTCCAGCTCCCGGACGTCCCGCACCAGCTCGAAGCAGTCCAGCAGCAGCTCGCCGGGGACGGCGGGGCCGAGCTTGGCCGCCCACTTGTAGAGGTCCATGGTGGCGTGCAGGCAGCCGGGCTGCTCCAGGTCCGGCTGGGTGGCCCGGGTCGGCTGCAGCCGGTTGAGCCCGACCGCCTCGGGGGTGAAGAACCGGAAGGCGTCGTAGTGCGTGCACCGGATCGGGTGCGCCTCGACGACGGAGTCCGTGCCGGCCTGGCCCAGCCGCAGCGGGAGCGGGTGCCGGTGCTCGTCCTGGCGGTAGACCATCGCCCACTCGTGCAGGCCGAAGCAGCCGGTGAACGCGGGCCGGGCCGCGGTGGCCGCCAGCAGCCGGTGCACGAAGGCGACGGTCTCCCCGCGGTCGGCGAGGTGGGCTGGGGTGTCCAGGACCACGCCGTCCCCGTCGTCGCGGTACCACCGCCAGGCGGTGTGCGGCGCGGGGGGCTCCAGGGCCGTCCCGGCGCCGGGGTGCCAGCGCCGCAGCACCGACGGGCGGGTCGAGTAGTACTCGTAGAGGAAGTCCTCGACCGGGTGCCGCTCCCCGGTGGCCCGGCGGGCCCGGTGCCCGGCGGTCAGCGCGTCGGCGCGCTCCGCGTGCGCCGCCGACCGCGCCCTCCACACCTCACGGGGGAGTCGGTCGGCGCGCACCGGTTCAGGGTAGGCGGAGCGCCGGGGACCTCCGTCCCGCGCTCGGCGCACCGGCGGCGTGCGGTCCGAACGCGTCCCGTCGCGGGACCGCGCCGGGAGTGCACACTGCCTCGGGGCCTGCCGGCCGCCGGCGCGGCGACGCTCAGTGGGCGCTCCACCCGCCGTCCATGACCAGCGAGCTGCCGGTGATCGAGGCCGCCGCCGGCGAGCACAGGTAGGCCACCGCCTCGGCGACCTCCTCCGGCTCGATCAGCCGCTTGACCGCCGCGGGGGCGAGCATCACCTGCTCCACGACCTGGTCCTCGGACAGGCCGTGCGCCTTCGCCTGGTCGGCGATCTGCCCCTCGACCAGCGGCGTGCGCACGTAGGCGGGGTTGACGCAGTTGGAGGTGACCCCGTGCGGCGCCCCCTCCAGGGCGACCACCTTCGACAGCCCCTCGAGGCCGTGCTTGGCGGTGACGTAGGCGCTCTTGTAGGCCGAGGCGCGCAGCCCGTGGATGGAGCTGATGTTCACGACCCGCCCCCAGCCGCGCCCGTACATGTGCGGGAGCGCGCCGCGGACCAGCCGGAACGGCGCCTCCAGCATCAGCCGGAGGATCAGCGAGAACCGGTCCACCGGGAACTCGTGCACCGGCGCCACGTGCTGCAGCCCGGCGTTGTTGACCAGGACGTCGACGTCGAGGTCGAGGGCGTCGAGGCCGTCGAGGTCGGTGAGGTCGACCGCCAGCGCGGTGCCGCCCACCTCCGCGGCGACGGCCTTCGCCGCCTCGCCGTCCCGGTCGAGCACCACCACGGAGGCGCCGGCCGCCGCCAGCCGGACCGCGCAGGCCCGCCCAATCCCCGAGGCACCGCCGGTCACCAGCGCCCGCCGTCCCGCCAGCCCGCCTGCTGCGTCCATGGCCGTCACCGTAGGCCGGGCCGCGGACGGCCTGCACCTCGTGCCGGCACACGACCCCGCCACGGTCGCCGGGGGCGCAGCGGGTGGTTCCGGTCGGAGCGGTGCCGCTCCCCGTGGTGAGCCCGGTCACATGCCCTTAGCGTCGAGGGGCACAGGCACCCTGCCGCCTCCGCGGCACTCGGCGAGGAGGTCCCATGTCCGCACCCGCGCACTCCGGCGCGCACACCGACACGCGTTTCGGCCGCGTCGTCGGGGCGAGCATCGTCGGCACCACCGTGGAGTGGTACGACTTCTTCCTCTACGGCTCGGCCGCCGCGCTCGTGTTCGGCCCGCTGTTCTTCCCGGAGCAGGACGACTTCGTCGGCGTCCTCGCCGCGTTCGCGACCTACGCCGTGGGCTTCTTCGCCCGCCCGGTCGGGGCGTTGGTCTTCGGGCACTACGGCGACCGGCTCGGCCGCAAGAAGCTGCTGGTGATCTCGCTGCTCATGATGGGCGGTGCGACCTTCCTCATCGGCCTGCTGCCCACCTACGGCTCGGTCGGCGTGCTCGCCCCCGTGCTGCTGATCGCGCTGCGGCTGATCCAGGGCTTCGCGCTCGGCGGTGAGTGGGGCGGCGCGGTGCTCATCGTCTCCGAGCACGGCAAGCCGCAGCACCGCGGCTTCTGGGCCTCCTGGCCGCAGGCCGGTGCCCCGGCCGGCAACCTGCTGGCCACCGGTGTCCTCGCGCTGCTGGCGGCCTTCCAGTCCGACGCGGCGTTCGAGGCATGGGGCTGGCGGATCCCGTTCCTGCTCTCGGCCGTGCTGATCTTCGTCGGCCTGTGGGTGCGGCTCACGGTGTCGGAGTCCCCGGTGTTCCTGGAGGCCCAGCGGGCGGCCGAGGCCCGGGCCGCCGAGACCGGCGAGGTGGAGAAGGCGCCGATCGTCACGGTGCTCACCCGCTACAAGCGCGAGGTGCTCACCGCCATGGGGGCGCGGATCGCCGAGAACGTCTCCTTCTACCTGCTGACCGCCTTCAGCCTCACCTACCTCACCAACGTCGTCGGGCTGGACTCCTCGTTCGCGCTCAACGCGGTGCTGATCGCCTCGGCGGTGCACCTGGTGACCATCCCGCTGTGGGGCGCGCTGTCCGACCGGATCGGTCGCCGGCCGGTCTACCTGCTCGGCGCCCTCGGTGTCGGGGTGTGGGCGTTCGCCTTCTTCCGGCTGCTCGACACCGGCAACTTCGGCCTCGCGGTGCTCGCGATCACCGTCGGCCTGCTGTTCCACGGGGCCATGTACGGCCCGCAGGCGGCGTTCTTCTCCGAGCTGTTCGGGACCAAGGCCCGCTACACCGGCGTCTCCGTGGGCGCCCAGCTGGCCTCGCTGGTGGCCGGTGCCCCCGCGCCGCTGATCGCGCTGGCGCTGCTGGGCAGCTTCACCGACCCGAACGTGCTGGCCGTGGTCCTGTACGTCGTGGCCTGCGCCGTCGTCACGCTGCTCGCCGTCGCCACCTACGGCGAGACCGCCAAGCGTGACCTGTCCGAGGACAAGGCGGTGGTCCTCAAGGGCAACCGGCCCCGGGCCTCCGTCTAGGACCCCGCCCGCCCGCACGGGCCCCCCGTGACACGTGTCATGGGGGGCCCGTGGCGTCTCCGCCGCAGGTCGTGAGATCCGGCACCTGTGCCGGTCCCGGGCCGGCGGCAGGGTCGGAGGTGCGTCCGAGAGGTCCGGCCGACCGCGGCCGGCGGCGCACCGAGGAGGTCCCGTGCACGTCGTCCACACCCCGTCCCCGCAGCCCGCCGTCGAGGTCGCCGACCTGCGCCGCCGCTACGGCGCGTTCGAGGCCGTCCGCGGCGTCTCCTTCGAGGTGTACCCGGGTGAGGTGCTGGCCCTGCTCGGCGTCAACGGGGCCGGGAAGACCTCCGCGCTCGAGGTGCTCGAGGGGCTGGCCCCCGCGTCGGGCGGCACGGTGCGCGTCCTCGGCCGCGACCCGCAGCGCGAGCGGGCCGCCGTCCGCCGGGACCTGGGGGTGCTGCTGCAGGCCAGCGGCCTGCCCGGCGACCTCACCGTCGCCGAGACCGTCGCCACCTGGGCGCGCACGCTCACCGATCCGCGGCCGGTCGCCGAGGCGATCGCGCAGGTCGGCCTGACCGACCGCGCCGACGTGGAGGTGCGCAGCCTGTCCGGCGGCGAGCGTCGCCGCCTGGACCTGACGCTGGCCCTCCTCGGCCGCCCGCGCGTGCTCGTCCTCGACGAGCCGACGACGGGACTGGACCCGGAGAGCCGGCGCACCGTCTGGGAGCTGGTCCGCGGCCTCGTGGACGGCGGCGCCGCGGTCGTGCTGACCACGCACCACCTGGAGGAGGCCGAGGAGCTGGCCGACCGGATCGCGGTCATGCGCGCCGGCGAGATCGTCCTCGCCGGCACCCGCGAGGAGATCGCCGCGACCCAGCCGGCCACCATCCGCTTCACCCTCCCGGCCGGCGCTCCGCCGCTGCCGTCGCTCCCCGGCGTCCGGGTCGTCGCCGCGCAGCCGCACGTGGAGCTGCACACCCGCGCCCTCCAGCCGGCGCTGACCGCACTGCTGGCGTGGGCCGCCGAGCGCCGCGTCGAGCTGGGCGCCCTGCAGGCCCGCTCCGCCTCCCTCGAGCAGGCCTTCCTCGCGGTCGCCGACGCCGAGACCGCCGCCGCCTGACCACCCGCCGCCCGACCCCGAGGAGACCGCCGTGACCGCGCTCGCCCCCGCCCCCGCTCGTCCCCGCGCCCGTCGCCGGGTGCTCGCCCTGGCCGCCGCCGAGACCCGGCTGCTGCTGCGCAACCGCACCGCCGTCGTCAACTCACTGCTCATGCCCCTGCTGCTGGTCGCCAGCGTGCGACTGATCGGGCTGGACACCGCCAGCGGCCCCCGCCTGGTGGTGACCGCGCTGGGGGTCACCCTGGTGTTCCTCACCTACTACAACCTGGTCACCACCTTCGTGGCCCGCCGCGAGGAGCTGGTGCTCCAGCGGATGCGCACCGGGGAGCTGACCGAGCCGGAGGTCCTGCTCGGGACGGCGGTCCCGACGCTGCTGGTGACCGTCGTCCAGGTGGCCCTGGTGGCCCTCGGGGTCGCCGTCATCGGCGAGTGGACGGCGCCCGTCGACGTCGTGCTGCCCCTGCTGGCGCTCGTCGGCGGTGTGGCGCTGATGGGGGTGCTCGCCGCCGCCAGCACCGCCTTCACCCGCACCGCGGAGAGCGCGCAGATCACCACGCTGCCCCTGGTGCTGGTCGCGACGTCGGTGTCCGGGCTGTTCTTCCCGCTGTCGGCCTTCCCCGAGCCCGTCGCCGGGGTGCTGCGGTTCCTCCCGCTGAGCCCGGTGGTGGAGCTGGCCTCGCTCGGCCTGCTGGGGCGGACCTGGGACGGGCGGGTCGTGGACCTCGCCGGCGCCTGGTCCGCGGGCCTGCTGCCCCTGGTCGTGCTCGCCGTGTGGACCGCCGCCGGGGGCCTGGTGGCGGCCCGGGTGTTCCGCTGGGCGCCGCGGCGGTGACCCCGGCGTCCCGGGCGGGCGCGGTCGGTGCGGCAGCATGAGCGCCGTGCCGACCGTCGCCCGCTGGTGGGAGAGCCGCTCGGACCCGCAGCGCATCGAGCTCTACACCCGCTGGTCGTTCTACGGCTGGCTGGCGATGACGCCGTTGCTGGCCGTCGGCGTGGCCGGCTCGGCGGGGCCACCGGCGGTCCAGCCCGCGACGACGGTCTTCGTCCTCGGCTCGTTCGCCGTCGCCGTCACCGCGGTGCTGCTCGCCCGCGCCGGGCTGACCGCCCACCGGGCCGGCCGCGGGCTGCCGCGCGCGATGCTGACCGCGGCGGCCGCCACCGCCGTCCTCACCGCGGCGGTCGCGGTCCCGGCCTTCGCCGCTGACGTCCCGGACTCCCCGGCCCTGCCCTGGGGGCTGGCGATGCCCCCGGCCATGGCGCTCTGCGCGGCCTCGACGGTGTGGCCCACCCGGACCCTCGCCCGCGTCGGCTTCGGCATCGGCGGGGCGAGCGGGATCGTCCTGCTGGCCGTGGGCGCACCGCTGGGGGTCGGGGCGGTCCTCGCCGTCGTCCTCGGGGCCACCGTCACCTTCTTGACGCTGGCCTTCCGGTTCTCCGTGTGGGTGCTCGACGTCGTCCGGGAGATGGACCGGACCCGCGGCGTGCAGCTGCAGCTGGCCGTCGCCGAGGAGCGGCTGCGCTTCGCCCGCGACCTGCACGACGTCATGGGCCGCAACCTGTCGGCCATCGCGCTGAAGAGCCAGCTGGCGGCCGAGCTGGTGCGCCGCGGCCGGGAGGGCGCCGCCGACGAGCTCGCCGACATCAGCCGGGTCGCCGAGGAGTCGCTGCGCGAGGTGCGCGACGTCGTGCGCGGGTACCGCCGCAGCGACCTGCCCGGTGAGCTGGCCGGCGCCCGGTCGGTGCTGCGCGCGGCGGGGGTCACCTGCACGGTGGAGGGCGAGGACGACGCCGCCGCGCTGCCGGAGTCCGTGCAGACGGCGCTGGCCTGGGTGGTGCGCGAGGCGGTGACCAACGTGCTGCGGCACAGCCGGGCGACGGAGTGCACCGTGACGCTGCGGGCCCACGGAGGAGAGGCGGAGCTGCGGGTGGCCAACGACGGGGTGGCCGGGACGACCGGCGGGTGGGGCAACGGGCTGACCGGACTCGCCGAGCGGCTGGCCGGGACCGGCGGCCGGCTGGCGGCCCGGCCCGAGGGCGACCGGTTCGTGGTCACCGCGTCGGTGCCGGTGGGGGTGCCGGCGTGATCCGGGTCCTGCTGGCCGACGACGAGAACCTCATCCGCACGGCGCTGGCCGCGCTGCTCGACCTCGAGGAGGACCTCGAGGTCGTGGCCCAGGCCGCCTCGGGTGCGGAGGCGCTGGCGATGGCGCGAGCGCACACCCCCGACGTCGCCGTCCTCGACCTGCAGATGCCCGACCGGGACGGCATCAACGTGGCCGGGGAGCTGCTGTCGGCCGTGCCCGGCTGCGCCGTCGTCATCGTCACCGGGCACGGGCGGGCCGGGCACCTGAAGCGGGCGCTGGAGGCGGGGATCCGCGGGTTCCTGCCGAAGACGGTCAGCGCGCCGGTGCTCACCGACGTCGTCCGCACGGTGCACCGCGGCGGCCGCTACGTGGACCCCGAGCTCGCCGCGGAGGCGATCAGCGCCGGGGACAGCCCGCTCACGCCGCGGGAGGCCGACGTCCTGGAGCTCGCGGCCGGGGGAGCACCGGTCGAGGAGATCGCCGCCCGCGCGCACCTGTCACCGGGCACGGTCCGCAACCACCTGTCGTCCGCGGCGACCAAGCTCGGTGCGCCCAACCGGCACGCGGCCGTCGCCGCCGCCCGCCGGCACGGCTGGATCTGAGGGGCCGGCCGTCCTCCCCACCCTGCGCGAGCCCGGGGTGGGGAGGACGGGCCTGCTCACTGGAGCACCCTCGACGGGCCGGTGACTGACTGACAGGGTCGCTGGCGCACCCCGGGTCCCCACCGGATCACTGCCATGCCGGCTTGCTGGAGGTCACAGCCAGACTGAGTTCTGCAGGATC